>JBBSBZ010000300.1:0-4061 GCA_038250795.1 Burkholderiales bacterium
GAACAGGTCCTGGGCGAGGAAGGTTCCCGTCATCGCGAACTGGACCGCGAAGACCATCGCGTAGAAGAGCTTCACGTCCTTCGTGATCGCGGTGAACGCGCCGGCGACGACGAGCGGGCCGAGGAATCCCGTCAGCAGCACGAGCAGCACGTTGTAGCCGTCGAGGCCGATCTGGTACGACACGCCCCAGGCGGCGATCCACGGCAGGCGGGTCTCGAACTGCAGGCCGGCGACGCGACTGTCGAAGCGGACGTAGAGCCAGGCGATGAGCGCGAACTGCACGACGCTCACGGCGAGCGACAGCGTTCGGACGAGCGCCTCGTTGCGCGCCGGCACGGCGATGAGAAGGGCGATGCCGAGCAGCGGCAGGAACAGGACCAGGTTCAGGACGCCCGCGTCAGACATGGCGCCAGCTCCAGAGCAGCGAACCGACGATGCCAGCGAGGACGAGCCAGGCGTAGAGGTGCAGGCTGCCGGTCTGGACGCGGCCGAACAGCCAGGCGCCGCCGCGACCCACCGCGGCCGCGCCGTTGATCGTGCCGTCGAGGATGGCCCGGTCGCCGACGCGCAGGAAGACGCGATCGGAGACCCAGACCAGCGGCCGGCCGATGGCGCGCTCGTAGAGTTCGTCGACGAAGTACTTGTGGGCCAGCCAGCGATGCGCGGTGGCGAAGCGCCGGGCGAGCGCGTCGCTGCGTGCCGGGCCCGCGCCGTAGAGGAACGCGGCGGCGGCGAGGCCGGCCAGCGCCAGGACGACCGAGACGACGAGCAGAGGCGTCTCGAAGTGGCGCAATTCCTCATGCAGTGCCGGTAGCGGCAGCTGCGCTTCGAGAAAGTGCGGCACGGCGATGAAGCCGCCGAGCGCCGAGAGCAGCGCCAGCAGCACCAGCACGCCGGTCATCGAGAGCGGCGACTCGTGGACGTGGTGCTCGACCTCGGGCGCCATGCGCGAGGTGCCGAGGAAAGCAAGCCAGAGCAGGCGAAACATGTAGAAGGCCGTCAGCAGCGCCGTCGCTGCGGCCACGGCCCAGAGCACCGGCGAGCCGCCGCGCGCGCTGGCGAACGCGAACCACAGGATCTCGTCCTTCGAGAAGAAGCCGGCGAGCGGCGGAATGCCTGCGATCGCCGCCGTGGCGATCGCGAACGTCCAGAAGGTGAGCGGGATGCGCCGTGCCAGCCCGCCCATCCTGCGCACGTCCTGCTCGCCGCCGAGCGCGTGGATGACGCTGCCCGCGCCCAGGAAGAGGCAGGCCTTGAAGAACGCGTGGGTGACGACGTGGAAGATCGCGGCCGAGTAGGCGCCGACGCCAAGGGCCAGGAACATGAAGCCGAGCTGCGAGATGGTGGAGTAGGCGAGCACCTTCTTGATGTCGGTCTGCGCGACGGCGACGGTTGCCGCGAAGAACGCCGTGGCCACGCCGATCACCGCGATCACCGCCGAGGCCTCCGGCGCGTGCAGATAGACCCCCGACATCCGCGCGACCAGGTAGACGCCTGCCGTCACCATCGTCGCCGCATGGATCAGCGCCGAGACCGGCGTCGGCCCGGCCATCGCATCGGGGAGCCAGACATGGAGCGGGATCTGCGCGGACTTGCCGGTCGCGCCCACGAAGAGGAGCAGGCCGACGAGGCTGGCCGAGATCGCCGGCAGCGTCGCACCGGCGAAGGCCGCGTTGATGCGGTCCATGTCGAGCGTGCCGAACGACTGGTGCAGCAGGAACATGCCGACCAGGAAGGCGGCGTCGCCGACGCGGTTGGTGATGAATGCCTTCTTGCCGGCGCGGGCGTTGCCGAGATCGTGGAACCAGAAGCCGATCAGAAGGTACGAGCAGAGGCCGACCCCTTCCCAGCCGACGAAGAGAACCAGCAGCGACCGGCCGAGGACGAGCAACAGCATGAAGAAGAGAAACAGGTTCATGTAGGCGAAGAAGCGACCGAAGCCGTCGTCGTCCTTCATGTAGCCGACCGAATAGACGTGGATCGCCGCGCCGACGCCGGTGACGACGAGCGTCATCACCGCGCTCAGGCGGTCGAGGTAGAAGGTGACCTCGAACGGGCTCGTGCCGATCTGGGCCCAGCGGTACGCCACGTCGATGAGCGGTGCATAGTCGCCTGCGCGCAACTGGAGCAGCGAAGCGACGACGAGTACGAAGGTGATCAGCGGCAGGCCGCAGCCGACCACCGTCACGAAGCGCTTGCCCACGAGGTTGCCGCCGAGACGCGTCGCGAGGACGCCGTTCAGGACGAAGCCGAGCAGCGGCAGGAGAACGATCGCGGTCAGCATCGTGGCGGCCTTCTCATCCCTTGAGGTCGTGGAAGGCGCCGAGGTCGAGCGTGCGCTTGTCGCGGACGAGCAGAAGCACGATCGGGATGGCGAGCGCGATCTCGATCGTCGCGACGACGAAGACGAGGAAGACGAGGACCGCACCGACGGTCGTCGCGGTCTGCTGCGCGAAGGTGACGAGGCTGAGGTTGACGCCGTTGAGCATCAGCTCCATGCACATCAGCATGACGAGCACGTTGCGGCGGACGATGACGCCGACGAGGCCGAGCGAGAAGAGCGCGACCGCAACGCCGATCAGCAGTTGAGTCCTATCCATGGCGCCTCCGCTGGTCGGCGTCGCGGCTGACGCGGATCACCGCCAGCGCGGCGACCACGGCTGCGACCAGAAGCACCGAGGTGAGCTCGAACAGCAGCCAGTACTCGCCCAGGAACGAGGTCGAGAAGGTGGCGATGCCGTAGGCGACCGTGCCGATCGCGACCGTCGGCGAAGGCAGCGGGCGCCAGATGCTGATGACGATCACCCCGAGCAGCACGAGAAAGCCGATGCCGCCGGGGACCAACCAGCGCGAATAGCGCGGGCCATCCGACTCGCGCACCTCGAGCAGCATGATCACGTAGACCATGAAGACCATCACCGCGCCGACGTAGATCAGCACCTGGAAGGCGGCGACGAAGTGGACGCCGAGCAGGCCGTAGATCACGCCGAGCAGGACCATGGTCGTGATCAGCGCCATCGCGACGCGCATGGGCTGGTGCAGCACGAGCATCAGCGCCGCACTGCCGAGGGCGCCGACGGCGCACACCAGCAGCAGCGGCGTGTCGATGTTCTCGAGGAGCGCCTCGATCATGACCGTCCGCCGATCGACTTCGCATCGGGCGACGCCGGATAGGGCTTGGCAACGTCGCGCTGCGGGTTCCAGGTCAGCAACTCCTCGAGGCCGAGCCACATGTCGTGGCGGTCGGCCGCGGGCAGGCCCGGCGTCTCCTTCGCCATGCGGATGGCGTCCTCGGGGCACGCTTCGACGCACAGGCCGCAGAAGACGCAGCGCGAATAGTCGATCTCGAAGCGGATCGGGAATTTCGGGTGGGCGAGGTCGGCCGGATCGAAGCCGGCCTCGATCTCGATCACCTTGGCCGGACACACCGTCGCGCACATGTTGCAGGCGATGCATTGCGGCTTGCCGTCGGGGCGTTGCGTCAGGACGTGCTTGCCGCGGTTGCGCGGCGCGTAGTCGAAGCGTGTCTCCTCGGGGTAGTAGGTCGTGAGCGCGCCCTTGCGTCCGGTCAGCCAGCGCCCCATGTTGCGCAGAAAGACCGCGCTCGTGATGCCCAGGCCGCGCAGGATCTCGGGCAGGTACGCGCGCTCCCAGAGCGTCAGCGTCGGCGCGTTCCAGTACTTCTTGCGTGGATAGGAGACCTTCACCGGAGCCCTCCCTGCACCAGCCACAACAGCACGGCGGTGATGGCGAGGTTGGCGAGCGCGAGGGGCAGCATGAACTTCCAGGCGAACAACAGCACCTGGTCGTAGCGAAAGCGCGGCAGCGACCAGCGCACCAGGATCTGGAAGCTGCACACCAGCAGCACCTTGACCAGGAAGGTGACGAGCTGGATCGCGACGACCGTGCCGTGGCCGAGCGCGACCGTCGCGCCGCCCGGCCACGTGAAGCCGGCGTCGTTCATGTACGGCAGGTTGTAGCCGCCGAGAAAGAGCGTCGTGAAGAGTGCGCCGACGATCGCGATCTCGATGAACTCGGCGAACATGAAAAGGCCCATCTTC
>JBBSBZ010000301.1:0-4044 GCA_038250795.1 Burkholderiales bacterium
CGGCCTTGCTCGACAGTCGGCTGCACCGCACCGGGCGGGATCAGCGTATTCCAGCGCAGCGCTTCAACGAGGTGAGCGGCGATCTCGCCGTCACTCGGTCGGTGCGGAATCGCGAGCCGCACCTCGACCTCGAGCGCGAGCAACTTGACGTTTTTCAGGCGGCGGACCGCTTCGGCGGCGGCGGCTTTTTCGGCAAAGGTTGAAACGACCCCGGCAAGCGTCACGATGCCGTCGTTCACGGCGACGCCGATGGCCCTGGCGTCAATAGCGGGGTCCCACGCAAGCTCGGCGATGATGGCTTCTTTGAGCACGTGATCGGGATCGCTTTTCATGGTCTCTTCTCAAGCCGGTTCGCGGCACGCTCGACTTTGCGGTGCGCGGCGCGTTGCGGAGCGGGCGCCCGGAGCGGTCGCCAACGGCTGGTCGGGCCGATACCGCCGTGGCCGGATCAGGCGCCTGCTCCCGGTCGAGTCACAGCACTTCGAGCTCGTTGACCACCGAGCGCACGCCCGGAGCGGACCAGGCGACGCCCTGCGCGGCCTGACGCTCCTGCCAACTGTGGACGGTGCCGGTCAGCTTCACGGTATCGCCCTTCACCGCGATCTGGATGTGCTGCGCGTCGCGCAACGCCTGGCGCCTGAGCGCATCCTCGATCTTGCGCGCGAGGTCGGCCACCTGCACCTGGGTGGTCAGCTTCAGCTCGTTGCTGACGCCCACGACACCCACCAGCGACCGGATCGCCTTGGCCGCGCTCTCGCGCTGGAAGTTCCACTCGACCTCGCCCTGCAGAGTCACCCAGCCGTGGTCGACCGTGACACGGACCGAGTCGGGCGGCACCGTGGTGTTCCATCTCAGCGCCACCTCAGCGCCTTTGGCGATGTCCGTGTCGCTGCGCTGGTGCGAAGGCGACAGCTTGACGTCGATCTCGACGGCGATGGCCTTGACGCCGGCAATGCGGCGAACGGCACGAACGGAGGCGTCCTTTTCCCCATAGGTGTCGAGGTGGCCGGTGAGCGTGACGACACCATCCTTGACGGCGACGCCGACCGCGGCTTCCTTGATCGCCGGGTCCCACACCAGTTCGTTGACGATGTCGGCTTTCAGGGCACTGTCTGTCTTGGTCATGATCTCTCCTTTGCCACGCGGCGGGTTACTGGATGACGATGGGGCGGGCAGTCGTGCCCTCCCGTTTGGGCAGGGTCGGTTTCAGGACTCCGTCCTCAAGCTTGGCGACAACTGCGTGGTCGTCGACGTCGTGCGCGAGAGTGAAGATGCGCGAGGCACTGCCGTACGAGCTCTCGCGCACGACGACACGCCCGCCGCGCTTGGCTCCTTGTTGCGGGTTGAATCACTTGCCGACCCTCCCGGCGAGCCGCTTCGAAAGTCTAAGAAGGGGCAGCGCATCAGCCTTGATCGACGTCAATTCGGGGCCCTTGTCGGGGAACGCCGAGGGGATCAGCTCGTGGAGACGCTGCTCGATCTGCTCGACGCTCAAATGAGTCATATCCTTGGCGATCGCGTGGCCGAGGCGTGCGGTGGTCGGATCTCCGAGCGCGGTCTCGAGCTCGCCGAGAAATCGATCGCTCGCGACGACCCAGAGCGAGTCGTAGGCGCCGGCTGACAGGCGTAGGCGGAGCGAGAGCGCGATGTCGCGCGCAAACGAATCATGAAGGTGGCGTCGGTCGTCGTCGCGCGGCGCGAAGCGGGCCCGGTCATGGGCGCGACGGTCGTGTTCGTCGCCGTCGGGCCGATGCATCGTGAAGAGCGGAAACATCTCGCCGGTTTCCGCGTCGTAACGGAGGAAGCGGGCGAGCGAATGGCTGGCGACAACGATGCAAACGATCTTCATGAGCAGTCTCGAATGAAAGAGGCCCTTGCGTCGTCAGGCCGCGTACGGCGAGCTCTCCGAGCGGCCTGTGGCGGCATTGCCCGACGAAACGAACGCAGCGCGTCGCCGAAGGCCTGCAGGCGCGCGGCGCGGCTGCCGTCATCTATCTCGGGAGCCAGGAATGCGTCCTCGAGCAAAGGAGTGCGCTGGGCGAGGCGGGCGACCTTGGCGGCCGACGTCAGCGTCCTGTCCGAGCCCATCACCGGAACCAAGGCGATGTCGTGAAGCATGTTGGCGAAGTTGGCGACGAAGCTGCGCATGGGCCCGGCTAGCCGTCCCAGCCAGATCGGCGCAACCAGGTTCGACGGAGTCGAAGTCCGGGATCGTGGAGCCGATGAAGCACACCGCGGGATGCCGACAAAGCCATGAGTCGAACATGCGACGCAACGTGCGCATGGCGCCGGCGCACTTGCGCGACTCGACCATCGTCCGGACCCGCCCCTGCCGCGCTCACAGCAGTCGGGCCAAGCGCCGGCCACTTCCGCTAGGTACGAATACGCGATCACGAGCATCTTGCTCAACCGGCTCTCCATGCCTCGAGATCACTCTAGGAAGTTCTGTTCGCGCCGGCTTGCGCTTGATCAACATCAACGTCAAAAAGCGGTATCGCCAGGGAAGGGCATGTCGGAGCAGCGCGAAGGTGTTGCGCGACGTGCTGCAGCCCGGGTTCTGATAGGTATTGCTGCTGGCGTCGCTCATGCCGGTCGCCGATGAGCGCCGAGGGGCAGGCTACGTCATGCGATTCGCGCAGGGGCCGGTTCAGCCGATAGGCCAGGCCGGAGTTGAAGAACACCTGGAACATGATCGGCACCGCGAGCGTGGCGATGACCAGCGGATGCTCGATGATGGCCTTGTCCTGGAACGCGAATAGCAGCACCAGCGTCGCCAGCAGCGCGGCGATCGACCACGGTGCGATCGTCACCAGCGCCCTGTCGAACGCGGCCTGGCCGTACAGGAGCAAGACCTGGCGCTCCAGTTGTGCGATCACGACGGGGATCACGATGTACAGCACCACCGAGGTGATCAAGGTGTCCCGGTGCACGACGATCGACGACAGGCCGAGCAGCAACGCGACGATGGGCGCGAAAGTGAACACCAAGATCGTGTCGTTGAGCGCGACCTGCGACAGCATCAGGTCGGTGCGCCGCCTCAGCGATTCCGGCCGGCTGAGGGCAGCGTCTGCGCGTCGCCATCACGGCGCCGTCAGTCCACAGACTGTAAGTATCGAGCGGGCGCCGGCATCTAATGTTCATCGTTGCGGCGTTTCGCGCATCGACGACTCGTCGCCAGCTCGACCCGCTCGATACGACATGGAGAAGAACAGGGTCCGATCCGTCCAATATCCCGCCGCCGCCCTGGCCCTGACCCTGGGTGCGGTATTCGGGACGCTTTCGGCATTGGCCAGACGAACGACGAGGAGAAATGCTACGCGTGGCCCTGAAGGGCCAGAACGACTGAGCCGCAGGTCCCGCACCAGTGCGCCGGCAGCGCGAAGGTCGACTACCCGCCGAATTCCTTTTCGCTGGTACCCAAGGCTAGTTGCGAGAAGATGGTGTCCAAGTCCCTGCCGACCGGCTTCGGCCAGTTGCAGGCTTTCACGGTGCCGACCGCTTCGAAGACGCGTTGATGCAGGCGCGGGGAATCGGCGACGACCCGACGTCATGTGGGGCGACCGCTCACAGCGGCACCCGGCGCAGGCACAACGCATTGCTGACCACCGAGACCGGACTCAGGCTCATCGCCAGCGCGGCGATCATCGGCGAGCGCCCTGATCCGATCGCGCGAAACCGCACATCGATTCCAATCCGCATTTGTCGAGAAATGAGTCAACGAGGATGCGAACGCAAGAGAAATTTCTCGTCCGGTGTAACTGAAGCACACGGGCCGGCGAACTATCTCCGGTGGAAACGACTCGGGCGCAGGCGTTTCACACATCCTTTCCATGGAGTCTGGCGATAAATGCTCGTTCAAAGTTCCTGGCAGCGTGGGCGCCGAGGCGTGGTCGGTCGACCATTTGCTAAAGCTTCGATGAAGACAGCACCCTTGAATGCCTTGCGCCTCGCCGCGGTGGCCTGCCTCGCCCTCTGCGTGCCCCTCGCGCAAGCCGCGCCGGAGAGCCGCCCCTGGCCCACGATCGTCGCTGCCGCGAGGGGACA
>JBBSBZ010000302.1:0-4039 GCA_038250795.1 Burkholderiales bacterium
CAAGTCAGCCCTCTTGTTCAATCGAGTCGCATCGGGTCCAGAGATCAGACGGATTGGCGAGCTTTACATGAAAGTGCGATAGTGGTCGAGGGCCGACGATCGTCTGCCCACCGACGATCGGGGTGCCGGCATGAGAGCAATACGCTTCCTGAGCTCTTGGGCTCTTTCCGCTCTGCTGCTCGCCGCGTGCGGGGGCGGCGATCCCGACGTCCCGGGAACCGGCTCGCCCGCAGGCGCGCCCACGACCAAGGGCACGTTCACCGCGGTCGTTTCGTTCGGCGACAGCCTCAGCGACATTGGCTCGTATGCGCCGGCGACGTCGCTCGCGGGCAATTTCACGCCGCCGTATTTCGGCGGCAAGTTCACGACCAACGAGACGAGCGACGGGCAGCCGGACGCGAACCCGCTCGGCAAGGTCTGGGTCGAGAACCTGGCGGCCTCGCTCGGAATCGTCGTCACGCCGGCCGAAGTCGGCTTCGGCCCCAGTTCGGTCAAGTGTCCCGCCGCCGCCGTGCCGGCGCTCGCGCCCACCTGCACGGGCTATGGCCAGGGCGGCTCGCGCGTGACCGATCCGAACGGCATCGGCCATTCGACCGGAGCGCTCACGGTGCCGGTCGTGACGCAGATCGCCAACCACCTCGCGCGCTTCGGCAGCTTCAAGAGCAGCGATCTCATCTTCGTGTACGCCGGCAGCAACGACGTCTTCACGCAGTTCGGCGCCTTCGCGACCGCGGCCGCGACGATCCAGGCGCAAGCCGCCGCCGGCCAGATCACGGCCGACGAGGCCAACCTGCAGCTCTTCGCCGCGCAGCAGGCGGCCGAGGGCGCGATGAAGCTGGCCGCCCAGCAACTGGCCGCCGACGTCGTCACGCAGATCCTCGCCCACGGCGGCGCCTACGTGGCGGTGATGACCTTGAGCGACATCGCCGACACACCGTTCGGCAACTCGCTGCCGGCGACGGCGCGGCCCGTGCTCACCGACCTGTCGCAGGTTTTCAACTTGTGGCTGCGCGAAGGCCTCGTGAACCAGCCGGTGCAGATCATCGACACCTTCGTGCTCTTCAAGGCGGCGTACCAGAACCCGGGCCAGTACGGCTTCGTCAACAACACCGTGCCGGCGTGCGATCCGGCGACGATCAGCGCCATCGTCCACCAGACGGTGACATCGGGCTATTCGCTGTTCTGCAACGCGACGCCGGGCGCGCCCTATAACGGCCTGCGGGCGGGTGCAGACGTCACGACCTGGCAGTTCGCCGACGACGTCCACCCGACGACCGGCGGCCACAAGTTCATCGGCGACGCGTTCGCGGCGCAACTGCGCTCGTTCGGCTGGATCTGAGCGAATCAAGAGGAGCTCCGTCATGAAAACCCTCGTTCTGCGCACGATGGCGCTGGCGTTCGCTTGCTGCGCCTGCGCGGCGCAGGCGCAAGAGAACACGCTCAAGCTCGGCGTCACGCGCTACACCACCCACTCGAAGACCAACGGCATCAGCGGCATCGGCGTTCCCGCCGGTGCGGACGCCCAGACCAACGACGCGACGACGGCGATCTTCGTCTACGAGCGCCTGTTCACGCCGAGCGTCGGCCTCGAGTTCGTCATAGGACTGCCGCCGCGCATCAAGGCGAAGGCCACCGGCAGCGTCGCCTTCCTGGGCGACGACGTGCTCTCGGCAAAATTCATCGCGCCGACGCTGCTCCTCAACTACCACTTCTTCGGTCCGGCCGATGCCTTGCGACCGTACGTCGGCGCGGGCGTGAACTACACGCGCTTCACCAGCATCCGCTCGAGCCTCGCTCCGGACGTGAAGATGGGCAGCTCGACCGGTCTCGCGTTGCAGGCGGGGATCAACTACGCGTTCACGAAGGAGTGGGGCATCTTCGCGAGCGTCGCCAAGCTCGACGTCAAGAGCAAGGTGGTCGCATCCGGCGCGACGGTGCTGACGACGACGGTCGACTTCCGGCCGATCGTCTACTCGGCCGGGATCGCGTACCAGTTCTGAACGGTTCGCCGTTCGCTCAATCGCCGATGAGCCTGGCGCCGGCACCGGGACGGTCGCCGAGCTCGCCGATCATGGCCGCCAGCGAGCTGGCCTGCTCGTGAATTTCCCTGCGCAGCGCCTCCTGGGTGACGTTCAGGCGCTCTGCGAGGCGGGCCGACTGCTCGGTGATGGCGCTGCGAAGGTCGGTGATGCGCGAAGCCTCCGCCTGATCGGCGAGTTGCCGCTGCGCCTGCAGCTCCTTTGCATGGCGTCGGGACTCGACCAGGATCTGGGCTTGCCAGAGCGCCATGTAGACGGCGGCCGCGAGCCCGCCCAGCGCCAGGATCACCAGCATGATGAGGGCCGGCGGAGCCTCGACGGTGGTGACCAGCAGGTTGAGCGGAGCCGACGCGGTGAAGGCGTTGAAGTTCAGGGCGACGAACGCAGCCAGGAGAAAGATGGCCACGATGACGAGCAACGTTCGAATCCTCATGCGAGCCTCCCGGAGAAAGACATGCATTCTGCGCCCCAGCCCGGGCGACAGATCGCTCAGACGAGTCTGAGGTAGCCGCCGCTGCGCACCGCGTTGCGACCGGCTCGCTTGGCGGCGTAGCAGGCGGCGTCGGCCGAGGCGATGATCGATGCCACGTCCTTGTAGGCGGAGTCGATGTGAACGACGCCGATGCTCGCGCGCACCTGGAAGGCCGAGCCTTCCCACTGCATCGTGTGCGCCTCGATGCGGGCTCGGATGCCTTCGGCGACGTCGAGCGCCGAGTCCAGCGTGCACCGGCGCAGGAGCACGCCGAACTCGTCGCCGCCCAGGCGGGCGACGACGTCGTCGGCCCGGATGCGGGCCTGGACGATCGAGGCGACGTCCTTCAGCAGCTGGTCGCCGGCGGCGTGGCCGGCGGTGTCGTTGACCGGCTTGAAGCCGTCGAGGTCGATGAAGAGGGCGCACGCGCTTTCCAGCCGGCGACGCTCGGAGAGCTGCTCTGTCAGTGTCGTCTCGAAGCTCTGCCGGTTCGCCACCCGCGTCAGCGCGTCGTGCGTGGCGGCCCAGGAGAGGGCGTCGCGGCGCTGGCGCTCCTCGCCCACGTCCTCGAGCGTCCAGATCGTGCCCGAGGGCAGGTCGTCGTCGCTCACCGGGGCGCCGAGCAGCTGGCCCCAGAAGCGGCTGCCGTCGCGGCGCACGAACTCGATCTCCTCGGCGAACACCCGGCGCGTTGCGAAGGCGGCCGCCACCCGCGCGCCAAGCCCCTGGTAGAACTCGTCGGACGCGTAGATGATGCGCGCCGGCTCGCCCTCGAGATCGCCCTGCGGATAGCCGAGCATGCGGCTGAATTCGGCGCTCACCAGCTCGAAGCGACGGTTTCGAGTGAAGGTGATGCCCACGGGCGCCTTGGCCATGACGGCGCGCATCTTGGCGAGCAGCACCTGGTTGGCGAGCTCGCTCGCCTCGCGCTCGTGCATCACCTGCCGGATGACCTCGGAGAGCTCGCCGATCTCGCCGTGCGCCGTCGGCCAGCCGCCCTCGGCGGTCCGATCCTCGCCGAGCAGGCGCATCGCGCGCGACCGCAAGAGCGCCAGCGGCCGGAGCAGGAACGTTGTCATCAAGAGCGTCAGGATGCCGCCGACGCCGGCGACGCCGAAGGCGAGCCAGGCGGCGCGGCGGCGCGCGTCGGCGATTCCGCCGAGCAGCGCGCCGGCGCTCCCGGTGCGAAAGATCAGCCAATCCGCCAGCGGAACTCCGGCGACGCCGACTTCCCGGCCACCGGCGCGCAGCGCGAATCCCTCGGGCGCGATTGGGCTGCCGCGCTGCTGCCAGGCTACGTAGGCGTCGGCGATCATCGGCTCGGCGGCGGCGTTGCGGAGCACCCAGCCTGCGGCGGGATGGGAAATGATCGTGCCGTGCGCGTCGGTGACGATGGTCGACACCGGCGAGCCGTGGTCGACGCTGGCCTGCGCCAGCCCGTCCAGCAGCGTGCGGCTCGACAGCCGCAGCGCCGCGCCGAGCAGCGCGAGGACGGTTCCGTCATGACCGATCACCGGCATGGTGAACA
>JBBSBZ010000303.1:0-4037 GCA_038250795.1 Burkholderiales bacterium
GGGGAAGGAGCCTACGCCGCCGATCACCACGACGACGAAGGTCTGCACCAGGATCGCCTCGCCCATGTCGGGCGAGAGCGAGACCACCGGCGCGTTGACGATGCCCGCGAAGCCGGCCGCCATCGCGCCGATCCCGAACACCACCATGAACACGCGATAGACGTCGATGCCGAGCGAATCGACCATCACCGCGTCCTCGATGCCCGCGCGCACGATCATGCCCAGCCGGGTCTTGTAGAGCACGATGAAGAGGGCGAGCAGCGCCACCGCGACGATGCCCACGACCGCCAGCCGGTAGGTGGGATAGAACATCACGCCCAGCGAGGTGATGCCCGACAGCATCGCCGGCGCCGGCACGGTCTTGGAATCGCTCGAGAAGAAGAACCGGATGACCTCCACGAAGACGATCGACAGGCCGAAGGTGACCAGCAGCTGGTCTTCGTGCGGGCGAGCGTAGAAGTGGCGGATGATGACCCGCTCCATCACGACGCCGACCACCAGCATGAAGAGCGCGCCGGCGATCACGGCGATGACGAAGGAGCCGGTCGCCTGGAACGCGACGTAGCCGGCGTAGCCGCCCATCATGAACATGGCGCCGTGCGCCAGGTTCAGCACGCCGAGCGTCCCGTAGATGATCGTCAGCCCCGAGCTGATGAGCGCGAGCAGCGCCCCCTGGGCGAGGCCGTTGAAAAGCTGCGAGAGAAAGTTGGACCAGCTCAGCATGGAGGGCAAAAAAATGGGCGCGGCAGGCGGCACATCGCCGGCTGCCGCGCCTGTTCGGTGCGGATGCGCGTCAGGTGTACGCGCCGAGGTTGCAGCCGAAGGCGTCGGGCTTTTGCATCAGCCCCGCGCCCGGCACGACCTCGATCACTTCCCAGAAGTCTTCCTTGTTCTTCATGTCCTTGGGCGCCTTGCCCCTGACGATCACCACCGGCCGGACCAGCTGGTGGTCGGCGCCGCGCCATTCGACCTCGCCCACCACCGAGTTGAGCTTGCGGGGCGACTCGTAGGACTTGATCACGTCGGGCGGATAGAAGGTGCCGGCATGCTCGACGGCCTCGGCCCAGAGCGCGAATTCCATGTAGGCGTTCTCGGCGCCCCACTCGGGCTTGTAGCCGTACTTCTTCTCGAACGCCTCGACGAACATCTTGGCGAGTGGGTACCGGTCTTCCAGGGTCCACCAGAAATCGGTGGCCGCGAAGACGCCCTCGGTGATCTCGGCGCCGACCTCGCGGGCCAGGAACGGGATCTGGTAGGGAATCACCAGCTTCATCTTCGGCAAGAGGCCGAACTGCTTGGCCTGCTGCGTCGACAGAACCGCGTCGTGACCCCAGTTCACGTTGATCAGGAACTCGGCGCCCGAGTTGGCGATGTTGGTGAGGTACGAGCTGAAGTCGGGCGCGCCGAGCGGCGACACCTGGTTGGTCACCATCTGCCAGCCGCCGTTCTTGGTCAGGTAGTCGTTGACCGACTTGGTGACGGTATGGCCGTAGGTGTAGTCGGGCGTCATGAACGCCGCCTTCTTGTTCTTGCCGTAGGCCTTGAGGAGCGCCGGGCCGATCGCGTTGGCGGCCGTCTCGCCGTAGAAGTTCTGCCGGAATCCGTAGCGGACGCAGTCCTTGCCGGTGGTGTCGTTCGATCCGGAGATCCCGGCGACGTACAGCACCTTTTCGCGCTGGGCGAGCTTGTTGAGCGCCACCGCCACGGCGCTCGACGTCGAGCCCGTCATCAGGACGGCCTTGTTCTCGGTGATGAAGCGCTGCTGCGCCTGAATGGCGTCGTTCGGCTTGGCGGCCGAGTCGGCGACGCCGTACTTGACCTCCTTGCCGAGCACGCCCTTGGTGGTCTTGGGCGAGATCGCCTTGATCAGCGGATGTCCCGAGTTGATGTGCTCGATGGCCAGCAGGTAGCCCTTGAGTTCGTCCTCGCCCTGCACGGCGTAGGTGCCGGTGCGCGGCACGGCGATGCCGATGAACACGGAATTACCGGACGACCCGGCAGGCCAGGTGCCGATCGGCGGCTGGTCGGCCGCGAGCGCGTTGGACACGAAACCGGCCGGCAGCGCCAGGCCCCCGGCCACGCTGAGACCGGTGCGGATGAATTGACGGCGGTCGCCGACGAACGGAGCTGACTTTCGATCTTGCATGGACATCCTCTTGAGCGGTAGACTCCGCTGATATATCGCGACACGATACTTTTCTAGTGTACGAAGTCGGGCGGACGAGTGCGTAGCGGAGTTACCCGTAGCTCCGGCACGCCGCCGCAAGGCCCGCCCGAGAGGACATTTCTTGTTGTTGAAGAGCGCTGAGAAGCGTTTCAAGCTGTCCACGCGCGACTACGCGCAGCTCGCTTCTTTCCGGCATGCGCTGCGCGGCTTCCTGCGGTTCAGCGAGGTTTCGGCGGCTCACGAGGGCCTGACCTCGCAGCACTACCAGGCGATGCTCGTCCTGCGCGGGTGGCCGGACGGCCAGCCGGTCTCCATTGCCGACCTGGCCCAGCAGCTGGTGATCAAGCACAACAGCGCCGTCGGGCTGGTGAACCGGCTGGTCAACGAAGGCTTGGTCGTGCGCGAGCATTCGATCGTCGACCGCCGCAAGGTCGAGCTGCGCCTTTCGCCGAGAGGCAAGATGGTGCTGGCCCGTCTCGCCTCGATGCACCAGGGCGAATTGCGTCGCATCGAGCCGATCATGAAGCGCTTCTTCTCCGATCTCGCCGGTCCGCGCGGCTACGGCGGGGATTGACCGGCCACGGTCTGCCTTCGCCGGCGGCGACCGCATGCAAAGCGCGCACCTTGCTCGCCAGGATCGGCGAACATCGCATTCGTTCCGTCCCCGGAGAAGACCGATGTCCCTGCCGCGCCGCTTCCTCCCGCTCCTGCTTCTTCCGATCCTCGCCGCCGCGGCGAACGCGCAGACGTTGCGCGTCGGCCTGGCCGAGGACCCCGATGTGCTCGACCCGACGCTCGCCCGCACTTTCGTCGGCCGCATCGTCTTCGCGGCGATGTGCGACAAGCTCTTCGACATCGACGAGAAGCTGCAGATCGTGCCGCAGCTCGCCACGGGCTACGAGTGGTCGGCCGACAACAAGGCGCTCACGATCCGTCTGCGCACCGACGTCACCTTCCAGGATGGCGAGAAGCTCGACGCCGCCGCCGTGAAGTTCAACATCGAGCGCCACAAGACGATGGCCGGCTCGAACCGCAGCGGCGAGCTCCGGCCGGTGGCGAGCGTCGACGTCGTCGATCCGGCGACGGTCCGGCTCAACCTCTCGGCGCCGTTCACGCCGATCCTCGCCGCCCTGGCCGATCGCGCCGGCATGATGGTCTCGCCCAAGGCCGCGAAGGCCGAAGGCGCGAACTTCGGTGCCCATCCGGTGTGTGCCGGCCCGTTCAAGTTCGTGGAGCGCATCGCGCAGGACAAGATCAGCTTCGAGCGCTACCCGAACTACTGGAACAAGGCCAACGTCCACTTCGACAAGATCGTCTACACGCCCATCGTCGACGCGACCGTGCGCCTCGCGAACCTGCGCTCGGGGCAGTTCGACGTCATCGAGCGGGTCGCCCCGTCGGACATCGACAAGATCAAGGGCGACAAAAACCTGAAGATCGCACGCATCACCGAGATCGGCTATCAGGGCATCACGATCAACGTCGGCAAGAGCGAGCAGGCCCAGAAGAATCCGCTCGGCAAGGACGCCAAGGTGCGCGAGGCCTTCGAGCTGGCGCTCGACCGCGCAGGCATCGTCCAGGTCGTGATGGACAACGAGGCCACGGTGGGCAACCAGTGGGTCGCGCCGAGCAACGCGTTCTACGCGAAGAACGTGCCGGTGCCCAAGCGCGACGTGGCACGCGCCAAGGCCTTGCTGAAGGAAGCCGGCGTCCCGAACCCGACCTTCACGCTCGTCACCCCGACCACGTCGGATGCGCAGCGACTCGCGCTCGTCGTGCAGGCGATGACCAGGGACGCGGGCTTCAACGTCAAGATCCTCTCGACCGAGTTCGCGACCTCGCTCAACATGGCCGACAAGGGCGACTTCGA
>JBBSBZ010000304.1:0-4019 GCA_038250795.1 Burkholderiales bacterium
CGAAGCGGCCGGCGCGGACCTCGCGCATCACGAACTCCTCGAACAGCAGCGCCTGCGAGGCGAGCGTGTCGGCGTCGGCACCGAAGCCCATCACCAGCATCTCGTCGCGCATCGTCAGCAGGCACGAGGGCTCGAGGCCGACGATGGCGATGCCGCGTGCCGCGAACGGCAGCAGCGCGTCGAGCAGCTCGCGCGCCTTCGCCCTGGCGCGGTCGGGCATGCCGGCGGCGAGGTAGGTGCGGCCGCAGCAGAGGGCGCCCGCGTCGTGCCGCCGGGCCACGTGCACGGCATAGCCGGCAGCCTGCAACACGCGCACCGCGGCCACTGCGTTCTCGGACTCGAACGCGCCGTTGAAGGTGTCGACGAAGAGCACCGCCGCCTTCGGCGCCGCCAGCGCCGCGGCCGCGTCGACGAGGCCGAGGGACGGCGCGATGCGCGCGAAGCTGTCGCTGCGCCAGCGCGGCAGCGAGCGCGCCGCCGAGAGGCCCAGCCAGCGCTCGCCGAGGCGGGCCAGTACCGGCGAATGATTGCGCAGGTTGGCGAGCGCCGGCACGTGCGCCAGCCACGGCGCCATCTCGGGCAGCGCGGCGAGCAGCCGGTCCTTCAGCGAATGTCCGGTGCGCAGCTTGCGGCGCGCGGTCGTCTCGATCTTCATGCGCGCCATGTCGACGCCGGTCGGGCAGTCGCGCTTGCAGCCCTTGCAGCCGACGCACAGGTCGAGCGCGGCGGCGACGGCGTCGCTCGCAAGCGGGTCGCCGTCGCCGCCGTCGGGCAGCTGCCCCGAGAGGGCCAGGCGCAGCGTGTTGGCACGGCCGCGCGTGACGTGCTGCTCGTCGCGCGTGACCCGAAAGCTCGGGCACATCGTGCCGGCGTCGAACTTGCGGCAGTGGCCGTTGTTGTTGCACATCTCGACCGCCTTCGCGAGGCCGCCCGACGGGTCGCCGCCGCTGCCGGGCGCAGTCGTCCGCTCGGTGACGGGATCGTTCTGCACGTTCCACGCCGACCAGTCGAGCACCGGCACGAGCGCGATGGTGCGGTAGCCGGGCGGGTAGCGAAAGAGCGTCGCGTCGTCCATCTTCGGCGGGTCGACGATGCGCTTCGGGCAGAAGAGGCCGATCGGATCGAGGTGCTGCTTGATCGCGCGAAAGGCGGCGTCGATGCGTGGCCCGAACTGCCACGCCACCCATTCGCCACGGCAGAGGCCATCGCCGTGCTCGCCGCTGTACGCGCCCTTGTACTTGCGCACCAGCACGCTCGCCTCCTCGGCGATGGCGCGCATCTTGGCAGCGCCGCCGGTGCGCATGTCGAGGATCGGCCGCACGTGCAAGGTGCCGACCGAGGCATGCGCGTACCAGGTGCCGCGCGTGCCGTGGCGCGCGAACACCTCCGTCAGCGCATCGGTGTAGTCGGCCAGGTGCTCGAGCGGCACGGCGCAGTCCTCGATGAAGCTCACCGGCTTGCCGTCGCCCTTCAGGCTCATCATGATGTTGAGGCCGGCCTTCCTCACCTCCCAGAGCGCCTTCTGCGGCGCGTCGTCGGCCATCTCGACGACGGCGCCCGGCAGGCCGAGATCGGCGACGAGCGCGACCAGATCCTGGAGCCGGCGCAGCAGTGCGGCGCGGTCGTCGCCGGCGAACTCGACCAGCAGGATCGCCTCGGGCGCGCCGATCAGCGCCGCCTCCATCGTCGGCCGGAACGCGGGGTTGCCGCGCGCCAGCTCGATCATCGTGCGGTCGACCAGCTCGACGGCCGTCGGCCCGAGCGTGACGAGATGCTGCGCCGCGCTCATCGCCGCCCGGAAGGTCGGGAAGTTGACGACGCCGAGCACCTTGTGGCCGGGCAGCGGTGCGAGCTTCAGGCGCAGGCGCCGCGTGAACGCGAGCGTGCCTTCGCTGCCGACCAGCAGGTGGGCGAGGTTGACGCTGCCGTCGCCGGTGTACGGTCGCTCGCTTTGCGGCTGGAAGATGTCGAGGTTGTAGCCGCCGACCCGGCGCAGCACCTTGGGCCAGCGCGCCATGATCTCGCCGTGCTCCGAGGCAGCGAGGGAGCGCACGAAGTCGGCGATCGCGCGTCCCTTCGCGTCCAGTCCCGCGACCGGGCCGAACGAGACCTCGCTGACGTCGCTCAGCCAGGCGTCGATGCCGAGCACGTTGTGGACCATGTTGCCGTAGGCGATCGAGCGAGAGCCGCACGAGTTGTTGCCGGCCATGCCGCCGAGGGTCGCCTGCGCGCTCGTCGAGACGTCGACCGGGAACCAGACCCCGTGCGACTTCAGCTGGGCGTTGAGCGCGTCGAGGACGAGGCCGGGCTCGACCTCGGCGGTCATCGCGTCCTTGTCGAAGGCGACGAGCTTGCGCAGGTGCTTGCTGACGTCGATGACCAAGCCGGTGCCGGTCGTCTGGCCGCACTGCGAGGTGCCGGCGCCGCGCGGCACGATCGGCGTGCCCAGCTCGCGCGCGATGGCCAGCGCGGCGGCGACATCGTCGTCGCTGCGCGGCACGAAGACGCCGGCCGGCATCGCCTGGTAGATCGACGCATCGGTGGCGTAGCGGCCGCGCGAGGCGGCGTCGAAGAGCACCTCGCCACCCGTGTCGGCCGCGAGACGCCCCGCGAGCAGCGCCGCCGTCTCCGCGGCCGGATGGACGCTCATGCGCGCTCGCCCGCCGCGGCCGACTCGCGTGCCAGCTGCTCGAGCACGGCGTCTCGCTTGTGCTCGAGATGGGCGACCAGGAGCTTGCGCAGGCGAACGCCGTCTCTCGCCGCGAGCAGCTCGACCATGCGCTCGTGCTCACGCATGGCGCGCGCCCACTTGTCCTCGTCGAAGTTGGAGCGAAAGCGCAGCGCCTGCAGGCGGGCGTTGACGGTCCGGTAGACGTCGGCGAGCACGGGGTTGCGCGCCGCCGCGTTGATGTGGCTGTGGATGGCCGCGTTCAGGCTGTAGTAGGTCGGCAGGTCGCGGCGCGTATGCGCAGCCAGCATCTCGTAGTGCAGGGCGCGGATCTCCTTCAGCTCGGCGCCCGTGATCCGCTCGCAGGCGAGCTGGCCCGACTGGCCCTCGAGGCCGGCGATGACCTCGAAGGTGTCGACGATGTCGGCGGTGGAGAGCTGCACGGCGACGGCGCCGCGGTTGGGCAGCAGCGCGACCAGCCCCTCGGCGGCGAGCATGCGGATCGCCTCGCGCAGCGGCGTGCGCGAGACACGCAGCTCCGCGGCGAGGGTCCGCTCGTTGAGCTTGGCACCCGGTTCGATGGTGCCTTCGACGATCAGCTGGCGCAGGCGCGCGCTGACCTGCTGGTGCAGCACCTGGGACGGGATCGCGAGGACGTCGGCCATGTGAACGGAGGATGACCGGGATTTTGTATGCAAAATTGCAGTGATGCCGAACGCATGCCTCAGAGTTAGCGATGCTTGACAAGCCCGCTTTGCATGCAAAACTGAACGAATGAAGGTGTGCCCATGATTTCCCTCGACGCCCATCCGAGCGGTCGCCACTTCCTGCAGATTCCCGGCCCGAGCCCGGTGCCCGATCGCGTCCTGCGCGCCCTCAGCCTGCCGACGATCGACCATCGCGGGCCCGAGTTCGGGGTGCTCGGCAAGAAGGTGCTGGCCGGCATGCAGCGCGTGTTCCAGACGCGCCATCCGGTCGTGATCTATTCCGGCTCGGGCACCGGCGCCTGGGAGGCTGCGCTGGTCAACGTCATGAGCCCGGGCGACGCGGTGCTGATGTTCGAGACCGGCCATTTCGCGGCTCTCTGGCAGAAGATGGCCGTGCGCCTCGGCCTTCGCCCCGAGTTCCTGGCGGCTTCCGGCGACGACGCGGCCACCGGCCTGCCCGTGGCCTGGCGGCGCGGCGTCGACGCGGCGCTGGTCGAGCAGCGCCTTCGCGCCGACGCCGGCCATGCGATCAAGGCGGTCTGCGTCGTCCACAACGAGACCTCCACCGGCGTCACCTCCGACATCGCCGCCGTGCGCCGCGCGATCGACGCCGCCGGCCATCCGGCGCTGCTGATGGTCGACAC
>JBBSBZ010000305.1:0-3978 GCA_038250795.1 Burkholderiales bacterium
CTGCGCGATCCGCTGCGACAGCCCCACGGCGCGCTCGGCCATCGCCCGGTTCGGCAACTCGCTTGCCGACTCGTGAAAGAGATCGAGCCAGCGCTCGAACAGCGACTGCGTGAGGCCGGGCAGCGCGTTGTGCACCACCATCGGGTTGCCCCGATAGTTCTTCGACCCGCACAGCGCGGCAGACCAGAAGGCGACCATCTTCGGCATGTGCACATCCCAGTCGGCGACGTGGCGCTCGAAGAACGGACCGAGGACCGGGTCGTTGCGCACCCGGGCATAGAACGTGGTGACCAGTTCGGCCGCTTCGGCCTCGGTGCAGTACTTGGGTGACGACATCGGATCTCGCTTGACGATCTGGGCTCGACGACCTGTACAGGCCATGCCTTTGAAGATACATCAAGACTATACCTTATGGATCGCGGATGCAACCGCCGCGATGACCCCCTCAGCGTGGCGAGATCGGCGGGTGGACGTCGAGCCCGCCCACGGGCTCGGCCACCCCGGCGATCTTCAGCCGGATGCGCTCGATCGCATGGACCGGCTCGAGCCCCTTCGGGCAGACCTCGGCGCAATTCATGATCGTGCGGCAGCGAAAGAGCCGGTAGGGATCGTTGTCGAGATCGTCGAGCCGCTCCTGCGTTGCGCGGTCGCGGCTGTCGAAGATGAAGCGATACGCCTGGATCAGCCCGGCGGGGCCGACGAACTTGTCGGGGTTCCACCAGTACGACGGGCACTGGCTGCTGCAGCAGGCGCACAGGATGCACTCGTAGGCGCCGTTCAGCCGGTCGCGCTCGGCGGGCGACTGCAGACGCTCCTTCTCGGGCGGCGGCTCGGCATTGACCAGGTAGGGCCTGACCGAGTCGTACTGCTTGAAGAACTGGGTCATGTCGACGAACAGGTCGCGAATGATCGGAAATCCCGGCAGGGGACGGATCACCACCGGCTCGCGCAGTCCGCTCACCCGGGTGATGCAGGCCAGGCCATTGCGGCCGTTGATGTTCATGGCGTCCGAGCCGCACACGCCCTCGCGGCACGACCGACGCAGCGACAGGGTGTCGTCCTGGGCCTTGATCCGGAGCAGCACGTCGAGGAGCATGTGATCGTTCGGGCCCGGCTCGATCTCGTAGTCCTGGAGATAGGGCTTCGCGTCCTTTTCCGGGTCGTAACGGGAAATCGAAAGTTTCATGCGAGCTCCGCAGATCGTGGCCGTGGTGCGTTCCGGCTCAGCCGTGCAACCGGAGCAGGATCCACAGGAGCCACACGCCGATGCCCAGCAGGCCGCAGGCCACGGCGACGAGCAGACCGTCGCGCAGGCCCGCCGGCTTGGCATAGTCGAGCAGCACGTCGCGCAGGCCGACCCACATGTGCCCGAGCAGGGCCGCGGAGAAGGCCAGAAACGCCACCGAGGTGACCGGTCGGGCCATCCAGGCGTGCCACTGAGGAAACGTCCGCAGGGGCTGGTACGCCAAGGAAGCGAGCACGAACAGGACGAAGAGCAGCATGCAGGCCGCGCTCGCCCGCTGCACCCACCACGCCCTCAGGCCCGTGAATCGCCATCTCACCAGAGGACTCCGGCCGCGAAAAGCGCCACGGCGACGCCGGCCAGATTGACGAACCAGGCACTGCGGCGCGCGACCCGCAGCGGCGAGCCGATGTCGAAATCGGTCAGCAGGTGGCGCACGCCGCCGAGCAAGTGGTGGGCGAGCGCCCAGACGACGACCACCGCCGCCGCCTTGACCGCCACTCGGGTGAAGAGCGCAGTCACTTGCGCGAAGCCGGCATCGTCGCGCAGCGAAAGGCCGAGCAAGCCGACCGCGATCGGAACGCTTGCCGCGAGCACGACGCCGCTGATCCGATGGCCGATCGAGGTCAGCGCACCGACCGGCATCTCGAGCCGGGTCAGGTCGAGGAACACGGGCCGCGGGACCAAGCCCGTGCGCTTGTGCTCAGGCATGGGTCTTCTTCAGCGCGCCGCCCTTGTGGATCGCGACGTGATCGGTCTTGTCGCTCTTGATCTCGTACTGCGGATCGTCCGGACTCGCGTGGTGCGTGTAGCCCTTGAAGTCGGTGTCCCGTGTGTGGATCTTGATGACGCGGCCACCGACATGGCCCGCTTCCGAGTTCCAGGTCACATGATCGCCGACCTTGAATTTCACGAGGCACTCCCTTTCCGATTCCCGCGCGCATCCATTGTGTGCTCCTCGAGAACCGCGGGATGCTGGAACGGTTTCATCCTGGATCGGGCCGGTTGCGGAGTCTGTACGCCAACGCACGAAACTCGATTCGATTGCATCACGGGAGCCCAGGCCCATGGCAAGGACCGGCAAGGCCTTCAGCACCCTCGACCATGGTCGAGAATGCTCGACGGCGACGACCCCGGACCATGTCACCTCTTTCCGCCGAGCCGAAAAGCAAATCCGCTGCCCGCGGATCGGGGTGGGTCGTTCTGCTCGCATTGACGATCGCATTCGCGTTGAGCCAGGCGTATCGGACCGTCGCGGCAATCATGGCGCCGCAGCTGGAGGCGGAGTTCGCCTTGACGGCGCAGGCCCTTGGCGTTTTCGCCGGTGCGTTTCACCTCGCCTTCGGCGCGTTGCAGCTCTTCATGGGCATCGGCATCGATCTGTACGGCGTGCGACGCACCGTGCTGGCGGCATTTCCGCTCACCATCGTCGGCGCCGCACTGTCCGCGTGGACCACGCACTTCGACGTGCTGGTGCTCGCCCAGGTGCTGATCGGAATCGGCTGTGCGCCCGCCTTTCTGGTCTGCACCGTCTACATCGCCCGCCACTTCCCGGCGTCGAGATTCGCGACCTTGTCGGGCATCGTCCTCGGCCTCGGCGGTTTCGGCATGCTGGCGACCGGCACGCCCCTGGCGTGGCTGATCGAGGCGCGCTCCTGGCGCACCGGCTTCGTCGTCCTGAGCGGCGCATCGACGCTCGCGTGGCTGGTGATGTTCGCGCTGGTGCGCGAGCCGGCGCAAGGCGCCACCGCGCGCGCCGACGAATCGGTGCGAGGAGCCGTGCGCAGCTTCGGCGCCCTCTTCGCGGTGCCGCACACCCTCGGCATACTGGCCCTGGCCTGCGTCACCTATGCGGCATTCATCACCTTGCGCGGACTCTGGCTCGGCCCGCTGCTGATCGCGCGCCACGGCTTCTCGCTGATCGAAAGCGGCAACGTCGCGATCGCCGTATCGGTGGCCTCCATGATGGGCGCGCCGCTGATCGGCCGACTCGATCCGGGAAGCGCCGTGCGCCGGCGGTGGATCACCGGCTTCACGCTCGCCGCGGCGGGGATGTTCGCGCTGCTGGCGTTCAATCCTGGCGCTACTTTCGATGTCGGCGGCTCGATTCTCTACGGCTTCGCGTCAGGCTACATCGTGCTGCAGTACGCCGACGTGCGGCGCGCCTACCCGGTGGCGATGACCGGGCGCGCGCTGGCGCTGTTCACGATGGCGATGTTCCTCGGCGTCGCGCTGATGCAATGGCTGACCGGACTGGCCGCCTCCATCGCCGCGGCCCATGCAGTCGATCCGTTCGTCGCCGTCCTCGGCACGATTGCGGCATTGCTGAGCGCCGGCGCCGCTGCCTTCGCGTGGCTGCCGCGACCGCAGGCGCCGACCGCAGACGGACGCTGACGTCGCCGGATTCGAGCGTCGGATCCATGCCGGGGTGGCGGCGGCCACGACAGGCCCGCTATTGCAGCTGGATCTCGCCATCGAACGTCACATCGACCTGCAACCCCGCGACCTGCAACTTCATCGTCGCCGCAAACGTCTCCGTGCCGGCGATCTTGCCGGCCGCGATGGCCTTGGCGACAGCCTGCTCGATCTCGCGCTGCGAGCTCACGCCAACCAGCTTCAGGAACTTGCGAATGCTGATGTTGAAAGTTTCCTCGTCCATGAAAGTCTCCTGTTTGCGATCCGGTCGAATCTACGCGATAACCGAAGGCCGGCAGTCCTGTCGCTCCGTCGCTGCC
>JBBSBZ010000306.1:0-3940 GCA_038250795.1 Burkholderiales bacterium
GTACGACCACAACCAGACGCTCGTCCCGGAGTCCTTCCTCGCCCTGCACTCCGCCCACGGGCGGCCGCTGCTGGCCCGCGCCGAGATGGAGGCACGCTTCGACCTGTGCGAGGACCTCGCGCTGCACACGGCGTCGTTCCTCGCCGCGCACGAGCAGGACCCGGACGGCAGCAGCGACGCGCTGCAACGCTGCCGCGACGGCTTGCGCGCCGAGCCCGCCGCCGTGTCCGCGGCGGAAGCGGACTGGGTCATCCGCCGCGTCGCGGAGTTGCAGGGCTGGCCCGCGCCCGCGTGGCTGGCCGGCCCTTCCGCGGCGACGCCGCCTTGAAGGCGCCCCAGCGGCTGCGCTCGCTGCTCGAGGAAGGTCTGATCGACGCCGTCGTGCGCCAGCTGATGAGCGGCAAGGAGGCGATGGTCTACGTCGTGCGCTGCGGCGAAGAGACGCGCTGCGCCAAGGTCTACAAGGAGGCGACGCAGCGCAGCTTTCGCCAGGCGGTCGACTACACCGAGAACCGCAAGGTCAAGAACTCGCGCCAGGCGCGTGCGATGGCCAAGGGCACGAAGTTCGGCCGCGAGGCTCAGGAAGCGGCCTGGCAGAGCGCCGAGGTCGATGCGCTCTACCGACTCGCGGCGGCCGGCGTGCGCGTGCCGAAGCCGTTCAACTTCCACGACGGCGTTCTGCTGATGGAGCTCGTCGTCGACGTCGACGGCGACGCCGCACCGCGCCTCAACGACGTCGACTTCACCGCCGACGAGGCGCGCGCCCATCATGCGACGCTGATCGCCGAGGTCGTGCGCATGCTGGCCGCCGGCGTGATCCACGGCGACCTGTCCGAGTTCAACATCCTGCTCGCCGCCGACGGCCCGGTGATCATCGACCTGCCTCAGGCGGTCGACGCGGCAGGCAACAACCACGCCCAGCGCATGCTGCTGCGCGACGTGCAGAACCTCGCGAACTTCTTCGGCCGCTTCGCGCCGGAGCTGCTGGCGACGCAGTACGGCGCCGAGATCTGGTCGCGCTACACGAGCGGGGCGCTGGGCTCCGGCGGGCCGCTCACCGGCCGCTTCGACGCCGCGCTCGCGCCCGTCGACGTCGCCGGCGTGTTGCGTGTCGTCGACGACGCGCGGGCCGAGGAGAAGGCGCGCCTGCTGCGCATGCAGGAAGGCTAGGGTAGCGGGCGAGGGTCGACCTCGATTCGCTTGCATCGTGCAGGCGTCGTTTCGCGACAATCGGGGCTTCGCCACGCCGACCGCCACGCCGCCATGCCTCACGTCGAACCTCTGCCCTGGGAAGCCAACCCTCAGTTTCGCGATCGCTTCCAGCACTACCAGGACACGCGCGGGTTCGTGCCGAACAGCATCCTCACGATGCAGCGCCGGCCGGCCATCGCCGCCGCCTTCATGGAACTGAACAAGGCGGTTCTTTACGAGGGCACCGTCACGGAAGAGCTCAAGATGCTCGTGAGCCTCGTGACCAGCCAGGCCAGCGGCTGCCGCTACTGCCAGGCGCACATGACCAACCTGGCGAGCATCTACACGGCCTCCGACGAGAAGATTCGCGCCGTGTGGAGCTTCGAGACCAGCCCGCTGTTCACGCCCGCCGAGCGCGCCGCGCTGCGCCTGGGCTACCACTCGGCGCTCGTGCCGAACGAGGCGACGGCCGGCGACTTCGACGAGCTGAGGAAGCATTTCGACGAAGGCCAGATCGTCGAGATCGTCGCCACCATCGCGCTTTTCGGCTACCTCAACCGCTGGAACGACACGATGGCGACGACGCTCGAAGGCCGCGCCGTGGAGGTCGCCGACCGCGCGATCGGCGACGTCGGCTGGACGCCCGGCAAGCACGCCGGCTGAGCGACAGAACCCGCCTGCGAGCGGTGGCGCTCGCGGGCAGGCCGCTCAGGCTTTCAGCAGGTCGTTCTTCTCTTCGGCGACGAGACGCTCGAGGATGCGGCGCGCCTCGAAGCCGCCCATGTCGATGTTCAGCCGCATGAGATGGCGGTCGGGCTGCTCGGTGAGGTTTCGCTGCTGCGCCTCGAGGATGCCGACGTCCTCGCCGAAGATCGCGGCCTGGCCGTCGCGGATGCTCTGCGTGAGCGCCTGGTCCTCGATGTTGAAGTTGCGCGCCATGCCCCAGAAGTACCAGATCGAGGTGTCGGTCTCGGGGGTGATGAAGTCGACGACGATGCTCGATGCCTTGCGATCGGCCGGTGCGTCGTGGCCGCCGTGGCCCGCATGCGCGACGCCGACCTCGATCATCACGTGGCTCGGCGGCGAGAAGCGGCAGATCTGCCAGCGGTCGACGGGCACGTCGTCGGCGAGGTGGTTGCCGCGCAGCGCCGCGCGCCAGAACGGCGGCGCCGGGATGTTCGACATGAATCGGCTCGTGATCGCCGAGTCGCCCTCGACCCGCGTCGCCGGCGCGGCTTCCTCGATTTCCGGCTGGCCGATGCTCGTGGCGTGCACGTAGGTCTCGTGGGTGAGGTCCATGAGGTTGTCGATCATCAGCCGGTAGTCGCAGGCGACGTGATAGAGGCCGCCGCCGTAGGTCCACTCCGGGCTCTCGGCCCAGGGCAGGTGGTGGAGCCGGGCCGGATCGGCCTCGCCCTTCTCGCCCGGCCAAACCCAGATGAAGCCGTAGCGCTCGAGCGCCGGGTACGAGCGGATCGTCGGGCGGACGCGCTGGCCCGGCATGCTCACGCAGCGGCCGTCGTGGCCCATCACCAGTCCGTGATAACCGCAGACGATGGCGCCGTCCTCGCGCACGCGCCCGAGCGACAGTGGCGCGCCGCGATGCGGGCAGAAGTCCTCGAGGATGGAAACGACGCCGCCGGCGCCGCGGAACAGGACCATGCGCTCGTTGCAGATCGTGCGGCCGAGCGGCGCCGCTCCGACTTCTTCCGACGAGGCGGCGACATACCAGGCATTGCGAACGTACATGGAGGCCTCCGGCGCCTCGGGGTTGCGCCCGCCGTCCTTATACGCCCGGCGATCGCCGGGTCGCGTGCGGTCAGTCGTCCTGCGCCCGGCGCGCCAGGGCGACGAGGCCGATGACCAGTGCCGCCGCCGCGGCGGCGCCGAGCGCCGCGCGCGCCGGGTCTTCCTTGGCGTATCTGGCGACCGCGTCGATCTGCGGCCGGACCTTGTCGACGACGGGCTTGACCCGGTCGACCATCGGCTGCGCCTGGTCGCGCACCGACTTCCAGGCGTCGCCGAGCGAGTCGGAGACGCTGCCGGCCGCGGCGGCGGCACGCTTCTTCGCATCGTCGAAGGAGGTGGACGCGCGCTGCTGCGACGCGTCGAGCGAATCGGCCGCGCGCTTCCGGTTCGCGTCGAGGGCGTCGGTCGCGCGCGAACGGGCAGCGTCGAGGGCGCTGGTGGCGCGCTGCTGGGCGCCGTCGAAGACGTCTGCGGCACGCTGCTGAGCGGCGTCGAGCGCGTCGGCGGCCATCGCCTGGGCCCGCCCGGCCAGGTCGAGCGCCGCCTCGCGGATCGCCGCCATCGTCGACGAGGCCAGCGCGGCGGGGCGGCCGCGGTCGGGCAGCGTGGCGCGACTGCTGCTGGAACGCATGACCAGCGCCACCAGCCCCATCAGCGCGGCGCCGGTGGCCGCCGAGATGAGAAGCGCCCGCGTGGGCTCCTCGCGGGCGTACGAAGAGACGGCCGCAATGCGCGGCTGGAGGCCGTTGACGACGGCGTCGGCCTGCTCGCGAAGGCGCTGGAGGGCGGTCGAGCCGTCGTCTGTGGTGTCGCCGGAGGCGGCCGTCGGGTTGGATTCGGAACTCATCGTGGCCATGGTGTTCTCGCTGCGGTTCTGGGGACGGCTGGAGGGCGGAGCGCCCGCCCGGGAATCTACACGTTAGGGGAACACGCTCCCCGCAGTCGTGGGACAAGCCGCAGCGCAGCGGTAAGACAGCGCCGACGCGAGCTGCGGCACTGA
>JBBSBZ010000307.1:0-3898 GCA_038250795.1 Burkholderiales bacterium
CGGGCGAAGGCCGAGGCGGCGGGCTATTCCGGCACGCTCGTGCGCGACCCCGACGTGCTCGACACCTGGTACTCGTCGGCGCTCGTGCCGTTCTCGTCGCTCGGCTGGCCGAAGAAGACCGAGGAGCTCGAGCTCTTCCTGCCGTCGAGCGTGCTCGTCACGGGCTACGACATCATCTTCTTCTGGGTCGCCCGGATGATCATGATGACGCTGCACTTCACCGGCGAGGTGCCGTTTCGCGACGTCTACATCCACGGCCTCGTGCGCGACGCGCAGGGCAAGCGGATGAGCAAGTCGGAAGGCAACGTGCTCGATCCGGTCGACCTGATCGACGGCATCGCCCTCGAGCCGCTGCTCGAGAAGCGCTCGACCGGCCTGCGTCGGCCGGAGACGGCGCCGCGCGTGCGAAAGGACACCGCTGCCGAGTTTCCTGACGGCATCCCCGGCTTCGGCGCCGACGCCCTGCGCTTCACCTTCTGCTCGCTCGCGAGCCTCGGCCGCAACGTCAACTTCGACTCGAAGCGCTGCGAGGGCTACCGCAACTTCTGCAACAAGCTCTGGAACGCGACGCGCTTCGTGCTGATGAACTGCGACGGCAAGGACTGCGGTCTCGCCGAGCACACCAAGGCCGAGTGCGCGCCTGGGGAGCCGTTCCATCGCTACCTCGTCTTCTCGCAGGCGGATCGCTGGATCACGGGCGAACTGCAGCGCGTCGAGGCGGCGGTCGAGGCCGGCTTTGCCGAGTACCGGCTCGACGCGGTCGCGCAGGCGATCTACTCGTTTGTCTGGGACGAGTACTGCGACTGGTACCTCGAGATCGCCAAGGTGCAGCTGCAGTCGGGCAGCGAGGCAGAGCAGCGCGCGACCCGGCGCACATTGCTGCGCGTGCTCGAGACCGTGCTGCGCCTGCTCCATCCGATCACGCCCTTCATCACCGCCGAACTGTGGGAGCGGGTCGCGCCGGTCGCCGGCCGCAAGTCCGTCGACGACGCGCACGGCATCGTCGTCGCGGCGTACCCGAAGGCGCAGCTCGAACGGGTCGACCCCGAGGCCGATACGTGGATGACCAAGCTGAAGGCGATCGTCGGCAGCTGCCGCAACCTGCGCAGCGAGATGAGCCTGTCGCCCGGAGAGCGGGTGCCGCTCAATGCGATCGGCGACGCCGACTTCGTGCGCGAGGCGACGTCGCTCCTGAAGTCGCTCGCGCGCATCTCGGAGGTGACCGTCGCGGAGGACGACGCGGCCTTCGCCGAGGCCTCGCGGAACTCACCGGTGGCGGTCGTCGGCGAGACGAGAATCGCCCTCGTCGTGAAGATCGACGTCGGCGCGGAGACGACGCGCCTGACCAAGGAGATCGACAGGCTCGTCGGCGAGATCGACAAGGCCAACGCCAAGCTCGGCAACGAGCGTTTCGTCGGCCGCGCGCCGGCGGCAGTGGTCGATCAGGAAAAGAAGCGCGTCGCCGACTTCACGGCGACCGTCACTCGGCTTCGAGATCAGCGAGAGCGCCTGGCGCCGTCGAGCTGAAGTCGCCCAGGCCGGACGGCGGCGCCTGCAGCAGCTCGTCGATCCGGCGCGCGACCGCCCAGGCACTGCGCTGGCGCGACTCGCGCGTCGTCGTCGCCACGCGCGGCGTCACCTGCAGCGTCGGGATGCCGTGCAGCGGACGATCGGGATCGAGTGCACCGGGCTCGACGCTGTCGAGCCAGGCGGCGGCGACGCGGCCGCTCTTCAGCGCCGTCGCGAGCGCGACTTCGTCGAAGAGACCCGAATGCGCGGTGCTCACGATCACCTGGTTCGGCTTGCAGTGGCGCAGGAACCGGTCGCCGATCAGGCCGTGGTAACGGCTGAAGTAATCGAGCTGGACGCAGACGACGTCGGCGCACTCGACCAGCTCGCGCAGGCTCGAATGGGCGACCTGCCACTGCGCCCAGGCGCGGTCGCTGACGTGAAGCGACGGGTCGTAGCCGAGGATGTGGACGTCGAACGCCACGAGCAGCTGGGCGATGGTGCGTGCGGCGGGCGGCATGCCGACGAGGCCGATCGTCGCGCCGCCGAGCTCGCGGCCGGCGACCGATCCGTCTGCGGCGCGGACCGGCACGCGGCGAAGGAGAGAAAGCATCGCGCCGATGACGAACTCGGCCTCGGCGCGCGCGGTCGCGGTGACGCTTCGCACGACCTCCACCTGGCGCCGCTCGCACGCTTCGACGTCCAGATTCTCGGAACCCGCGCTGACCCGGCCGATGGCCTTGAGCACCGGCGCGAAGTCGAGCGTCTGGGCGTCGACGCTCACCGACGACGGGATGATCGCGGCGGCGACGTTGTAGAGCGCGGCACGGAACTCGCGAGGCGAAAACGCCAGATGGGGCGCGAAGCGAACGCGATGGCGCGAAGCGAGCCAGTTCAGCACTTCGGCGTCGATCGGGTCGATGACGAGCAGGTCCACGGACTGTTCCTATCGCCTGCTGTGTGAACCTGCTGGATCGACCGTGCGTGCAAGAATCAAGACACTTCCAAGGATTGTAAAGAGATGTTGGTTCGACACGCGATCTTTCCGGTGGCCGGCCTCGGCACCCGGTTCCTCCCCGCCACCAAGGCGATGCCCAAGGAGATGCTGCCGGTCGTCGACAAGCCGCTGATGCAGTACGCGGTCGAGGAGGCCTACGCCGCGGGCGTGCGCGAGATGGTGTTCGTCACCAGCCGCCACAAGCGCGTCATCGAGGACCACTTCGACCTCACCTTCGAGCTCGAGGACGCGCTCGTCAAGGCCCACAAGGACGAGCTGCTCGCCATCGTGCGAGCGGTCAAGCCCGACGACATGGAATGCGTCTTCGTGCGCCAGGCGCAGGCGCTCGGGCTCGGCCACGCCGTGCTCTGCGGCCGCCAGATCGTGGGCGACCACCCGTTCGCCGTGATCCTGCCCGACGACCTAATGATCGGCACGCCGCCGGTCCTGGCGCAGATGGTCGGGCAGTTCGAGGAGCGCCAGGCCTCGATCATCGCCGTCCAGGAAGTGCCCGCGGAGCAGACCCGTCGCTACGGCATCGTCGCCGGCAAGGCGGTCGGCGACCGGCTCGTCGACATCGAGAAGATCGTCGAGAAGCCTGCGCCCGACGTCGCTCCGTCGCGTCTCGGCGTCGCCGGTCGCTACATCCTCACGCCGCGCGTCTTCGAGGAGATCGCCAAGCAGCCCCGCGGCGTCGGCGGCGAGATCCAGCTCACCGACGGCATCGCCGGCCTCCTGAAGAGCGAGAAGGTCTATGCCTATCGCTATCAGGGCAAGCGCTACGACTGCGGCAGCAAGGAAGGCTTCCTGCAGGCCAACGTCGAGCTGGCGCTGGCGAGCGCCGAGCTCGGCCCGGACTTTCGCGCTTTCCTGAAGTCGCTCGCGCTCTGAGCGCGGCGACGCGCCGGCTAGCGCCGGCGCAGGAAGTGCACGAATTCGTCGTTCGCGCTGGCCTGCTCGACGAGCTCGTTGCCGGTCTGGCGCGCGAACGCCTGGAAGTCGCGCACCGATCCCGGATCGGTCGAGATCACCTTCAGCACGTCTCCGCTGGCCATGTCGGCGAGCGCCTTCTTCGCTTTCAGGATCGGCAGCGGGCAATTCATGCCGCGGGTATCTATTTCCTTGTTCGCTTCCATCGCCTCATTCTTCAATCGACGTCGATCTCGGTCGCCCGCTTGCCCGGCGGCACCTCGAGCCACTGCGGCTCGATGCCGCGCGAGGTGAGCCAGTCGGCCAGCGCGCGGCCGGTGCCGGCCGGCCAGCACTTGACGCGCTCAGGCGCCACCGTCCGGTACTCGACGAGTTCGGGCGACAGCACGATCTCGCCGCGCGCCTTCGCGTGGTAGGCGATGATGACCTGGTTCATGCGCAGGAACTCGTACACGCCGATCA
>JBBSBZ010000308.1:0-3891 GCA_038250795.1 Burkholderiales bacterium
CCCACTGGTTTTCCACGTCGATGCCGGCTGGAACTCGCAGGAGGCCGTCAACAACATCGAGCGCCTGGTCGACAAGCTCGGCCTCGACCTCTACACCGAGGTGATCGACTGGGACGAGATGCGCGACCTGCAGCTGGCCTATTTCAAGGCCGGGGTTCCGCACATCGACACGCCGCAGGACCACGCCTTCTTCGCGACCATGTACAAGTTCGCCGAGCAGCACGACATCAAGCACATCCTGACCGGCGCCAACCTCTCGACCGAGTGCATCAGGAACCCGATCGAGTGGATGTACTACCAGTCCGACTCGATCCAGCTGAAGGACATCCACGCGCGCTTCGGTACGCGACCGCTGACGACCTTCCCGACCACGTCGATCCTGCGCCACAAGATCTACCTGCCCTACGTCAAGGGCATCCGCGTCATCCGGCCGCTCAACCATGTGCCCTATGTGAAGGCGCAGGCCATCGAGCTGCTGGTCGGCAAGTTCGGCTGGCAGCCTTATCCGCAAAAGCACTTCGAGTCGCGCTTCACGCGCTTCTACGAGGGCTACTGGCTGCCCGCGAAGTTCGGCTTCGACACCCGCAAGGTGCAGTTCTCGAGCCTCATCGTCACCGGCCAGATGACCCGGGCGCAAGCGCTCGAGCAGCTCAGGACGCCAGCGCTCGACGCCGACACCATCAAGCACGAGTCGACCTACGTCGCGACCAAGCTCGGCATCAGCGCCGCGGAGCTGCAGGGCTACCTCGACGCGCCGAACAAGACCTACAAGGACTACAAGTCGCAGGAGACCTTCTACGCCGCCGGTGCGAAGGTGATGCGGATGCTCGGCCTCGAGCTGGGAGGCAAGCGGTGATCACGATCGTCGACTACGGACTTGGCAATGTCCAGGCGATCGCCAACATCTACACCCGGCTGAACATCCCGGTACGCTCGGCACGCACGCGCGCCGAGCTCGACGACGCGACGAAGATCGTCCTGCCCGGCGTCGGTGCCTTCGACTGGGCGATGACCCGACTCAACGACTCGGGCATGCGCGAGCGCCTCGACCAGCTGGTGATGGAGGAGCGCCGCGACGTGATCGGCATCTGCGTCGGCATGCAGATGCTCGCCGGCCGCAGCGACGAGGGAGCGCTGCCCGGCCTCGGCTGGATCGACGCCGACGTCAGGATCTTCGACGAGAAGACCTTCACCGGCCGCACCCATTTGCCGCACATGGGATGGAACGACGTCGCTCCGCGCGGCGACGAGGGGCTCTTCGCCGGCCTCGGCAGCGGCGGTCGCTTCTACTTCCTCCACTCCTACTATTTCGCGCCGCGCCACGAGAAGGACGCGCTCGCGACCACCGACTACAACGGTCCCTTCGTCTCGAGCGTGCACTGCGGCAACGTCTACGGCGTGCAGTTCCATCCCGAGAAGAGCCACCAGTGGGGAATTCGCCTGCTGAAGAACTTCGCCGAGCTCTGAGCATGCTGCAGCCTCGAATCATCCCGTGCCTGCTGCTCAAGAACGGCGGCCTCGTCAAGACAGTCAAGTTCGGCACGCCGAAATACGTCGGCGATCCGCTCAACGCGGTGCGCATCTTCAACGAGAAGGAAGTCGACGAGCTCACTGTGCTCGACATCGACGCGACCGCGCAGGGCCGCGAGCCCAACTACGCGCTGATCCGCGATCTCGCCGTGGAGTGCCGCATGCCCCTTTGCTACGGCGGCGGCGTAACGACCGCCGAGCAGATCCAGAAGATCATCGGCCTCGGCGTCGAGAAGGTGGCGGTCAGCGCCGCCGCGGTCGCCGACCCGGAGCTCCTTCCGCGCGCCTGCGAGCGGGTCGGCCGGCAGAGCGTCGTCGTCGTCATCGACGTCAGGAAGGTCGGCCATCGCGACGAAGTCTTCACCCACAACGCCAGCCGCGCCACCGGCCTCGAGCCGGCCGCGTTCGCCGCCCGCATCGAGCAGCTCGGTGCCGGCGAGATCGTGATCAATTCGATCGACCGCGACGGCACGATGAAAGGCTACGACCTCGAACTGATGGACCGCGTCCGCGCCGCCGTGACGCTGCCGCTCACCGCCCTCGGCGGCGCCGCCTCGCTGAAAGACGTCGGCGAGCTGATCAGCCGCTTCGGCATCGTCGGCGCGGCGGCGGGCAGCCTGTTCGTCTTCAAGGGCGTCTACCGTGCCGTCCTCATCAACTACCCCAACCGTGCCGACAAGGACGCCCTGATCGCGCAGGCGCGCCAGGTCTCGTGATGGCGCGGCGCAACATACACCGTCGACCGTGAGGCAGATCCTCCAAAGCCTGAAGACCGGCACGACCGAGGTCGCCGAGGTGCCGTGCCCGGCCGTCCAGCGCGGCCAGGTGCTCGTGCGCACGTCGCGGACGCTGGTCTCGGCCGGCACCGAGCGGATGCTGGTCGACTTCGGCAAGGCGAACTGGCTCGACAAGGCACGCCAGCAGCCCGACAAGGTGAAGATGGTGCTCGACAAGGTTCGCACCGACGGCCTCGGGCCTACGCTCGACGCCGTCCGAAACAAGCTCGACCAGCCGTTGCCGATGGGCTATTGCAACGTCGGCACGGTGATCGAGGTCGGCCCCGCAGTCGTTGGCTTCGCTGTCGGCGACCGGGTCGCGTCGAACGGCCGCCACGCCGAGATCGTCGCCGTGCCGACCCACCTCGCCGCCAAGGTACCAGCCAGCGTGAGCGACGACGACGCCGCCTTCACGGTGCTCGCCGCAATCGCGCTGCAGGGCATCCGTCTGGTCCAGCCGACGCTCGGCGAGGCCGTCGTCGTCACCGGCCTCGGGCTGATCGGCCTCGTCACGGTGCAGTTGCTGCGCGCCCAGGGCTGCCGCGTCCTCGGCCTCGACTTCGACGCCGACAAGCTCGCGCTCGCGGAGCGCTTCGGCGCCGAGGTCGTCGACCTGCGCAGCGGCGCCGACCCGGTGCGCGCCGCCGAAGCGTTCTCGCGCGGCCGCGGTGTCGACGCCGTCCTCATCACGGCGGCGACGAAGAGCAACGAGCCGGTGCACCAGGCGGCGCAGATGTGCAGGAAGCGAGGCCGCATCGTCCTCGTCGGCGTCGCCGGCCTCGAGCTCTCGCGCGCCGACTTCTTCGAGAAGGAGCTGACCTTCCAGGTCTCGTGCTCGTACGGTCCGGGCCGCTACGACCCGGCCTACGAGGACAGGGGCCAGGACTACCCGATCGGCTTCGTGCGCTGGACCGAGCAGCGCAACTTCGAGGCCGTGCTCGACATGATGGCCGCCGGCCGCCTCGACCTGCAGACGCTGGTATCGCACCGCTTCGCGATCGAAGCCGCCGAGGACGCCTATGCGCTCGTCGGCGGCGCCGCGCCTTCGCTCGGCATCGTCCTCGCGTATCCGCCGCCGGACGCCGGCGCGACGGCACCAACGGCACGCAGCGTCCGCGTCGCCCCAGTCGCCGAGCGCACCGGCGCGCACGCGGCGACCCTCGGCTTCATCGGCGCAGGCAACTACGCCGGTGCAGTCCTGGTCCCCGCCTTCAAGGCGACCGGAGCACGCCTGCACACGATCGCGTCGGCAGGCGGCGTCAGCAGCGTCCACGTCGGCCGCAAGTTCGGCTTCGAGCACGCCAGCACGGACAGCGAAGCGCTGCTCGCCTCGCCCGAGATCGACAGCGTCGTCGTCACGACGCGCCACGACAGCCACGCCGAGTTCGTGCTCGCGGCGTGCGCCGCCGGCAAGCATGTCTTCGTCGAAAAGCCGCTCTGCCTCACGCGCGACGAGCTCGGTCGCATCGGCACCGCCTTCGACGGCGCGGCGCCGCTCCTGATGGTCGGCTTCAACCGCCGCTTCGCGCCGCACGTGCAGCGGATGAAGTCGCTGCTCGCCTCCGTGCCGGGCCCGAAGTCGGTC
>JBBSBZ010000309.1:0-3880 GCA_038250795.1 Burkholderiales bacterium
ACGCGCGCCGGGCCTCTTCGTGTTCGCGGCGCTCGGGTCACGTGGCATCGCGACGGCGGCGCTCGGGTCGCGCCTCCTGGCCGCGGCGATCACCGGCGCGCCTTCGGTCGTGGAAGCGGACCTGATCGACGCGGTCGATCCGGCGCGCTTCATCAGTCGGCGGTTCCGGCGCGACGAATCGGCGAGAAACCGCGATGCACCGTCGAAGGGTCAGCCGCCGGAGGCGGGCTCGCCCGGCGCGGTCGCCTGAGTCGACTCGGCATCGCCCGGCGCCGCGGCGTCGCCCTCGCCCGGGGTGCCCACCTTGCGGTCGGCCTTGTCCTTCTCCTTCTGTTCCTTCTTCTTCTTTTTCGCCAGCTCTCGCTGGCGCTTCTCGAACGAGTAATTGGGTTTGGCCACGGGCCATCCTTCCTGCGGGCCGCACGAAACGTGCACGGGCAGAGGTTACGCGGTTTTCGCCCTCGCTCGCCTGCCGCCCCACGGGCGACGCCGGGTTGGTATCAGAACGTGAGCGTGCGAACGCCCGCCGGCGTGCCGAGCAGGCAGACGCTCGCCCGGTGGCGCGCGAACAGGCCGACGCAGACGACGCCGGCCCACTGGTTGATCTCGCGCTCGAGTGCCGCGGCATCGTCGATCACGAGGTCATGCACGTCGAGGATCGCGCCGCCGTTGTCGGTGACGACGCCCTGGCGCGCGACGGCTCGGCCGCCCATCGCCGCGAACCGGCGCGCAACCTGCGCCGAGGCCATCGGGATCACCTCGACCGGCAGCGGGAAGCGGCCGAGCCGCGTGACCAGCTTCGATTCGTCGGCGATGCAGACGAAGCGCTCGGCCAGGTCGGCGACGATCTTCTCGCGGGTCAGCGCGGCGCCTCCGCCCTTGATCATGACGCCCTCGCCGTCGATCTCGTCGGCGCCGTCGAAGCAGACCGGCAGCGACGTGACGTCGCCCGCCTCCAGCACGCGGATGCCCCGGCCGAGCAGGCGAGCGGTGCTGGCGGCGCTGCTCGAGACCGCCCCGGCGATGCCGACAGGGAGCGCGCCGAGCGCGTCGATGAAGTGGTTGACCGTCGTGCCCGAGCCGATGCCGATCACCGCACCCTCGGGCACGTAGGCGAGCGCGGCCTCGGCCACCTGTCGCTTCAGGTCGTCCTGCGTCATGTCCGAAGTCCCTGCGCCGGCACGCCGACCATGTCGGACGCGACGACCCACGCGTCGAACTGCTCGGCGCTGAGCCAGCCGGAGGCGAGCGCCGCTTCGCGCAGCGTGCTTCCGCTGCGATGCGCCTGCTTCGCGATCTTGGCCGCCTTGTCGTAGCCGATGTGCGGATTGAGCGCGGTCACGAGCATCAGAGAGCGCTGCACCAGCTCGGCGATGCGCTCGCGATCGGGCTCGATGCCGCGAGCGCAGTGCTCCTCGAAGCTTCGCGCGCCGTCGACGAGCAGTCGCGCGCTTTGCAGGAAGTTGTGGATGAGCACCGGCTTGAAGACATTGAGCTCGAAGTTGCCCGACGCGCCGGCGATGTTGATGGCCGCGTCGTTACCGAACACCTGGGCGCAAAGCATCGTCATCGCCTCGCACTGCGTGGGGTTCACCTTGCCCGGCATGATCGAGCTGCCCGGCTCGTTCTCGGGAATGCGTATCTCGCCCAGCCCCGAGCGCGGCCCCGAGGCGAGCCAGCGCACGTCGTTGGCGATCTTCATCAGCGATGCGGCCAGCGTCTTCAGTGCACCATGGGCATGCACGATCGCATCGTGCGCTGCCAGCGCCTCGAACTTGTTCGGCGCAGAGACGAACGGGAGCGCGGTCCGCGCCGACAGCTCCGCCGCGACCTTGTCGCCGAACGTGGAGGGTGCGTTCAGCCCGGTGCCGACGGCCGTGCCGCCGAGGGCCAGCTCGCAAAGATGCGGCAGCGCGGCGCGGACGTGCGCCATGCCGTGATCGAGCTGCGCCACCCAGCCGGAGATCTCCTGGCCGAGGGTGAGCGGCGTCGCGTCCTGGAGATGGGTGCGGCCGATCTTGACGATGCCCGAGAACTCGGCCGACTTCGTCGCCAGCGTTGCGCGCAAGGCCGCGACGGCGGGCAGCAGCCGGTGCTCGAGCGCCTCGACCGCCGCGACGCTCATGGCCGTCGGGAAGACGTCGTTCGACGACTGGCTGCGATTCACGTCGTCGTTCGGATGCACGAGGCGCCCTTCGCCGACCGGCCCGCCGAGAAGCTGCGAGGCGCGGTTGGCGAGCACCTCGTTCATGTTCATGTTGGTCTGCGTGCCCGAGCCGGTCTGCCAGACCGAGAGCGGGAACTCGCCGTCGTGACGGCCGCCGAGCACCTCGTCGGCGGCCGCGACGATGGCGTCCGCCTTGGCGCCGTCGAGCGTGCCGAGCGCGCGGTTGACGACGGCGCAGCCGCGCTTGACCGAGGCCAGCGCACGGAGCAGTTCGACCGGCATCTTCTCGGTCGAGATGTCGAAGTGATGAAGCGAGCGCTCGGTCTGCGCGCCCCAGAGGCGGTCGGCCGGGACGGCGATGTCGCCGAAGGTGTCTTTCTCGATGCGTTGTCCGGTCATGGCGAATCCTCCGCGGGGAGTATGCCCGGGCAGTGCGAAAATGGGCCGGCCTCATGCCGCTGATTCCCTACCCGCTGACGCGGCCGTTCCTCTTCGGCCTCGATCCGGAGCACGCTCACGAACTGACGCTCGGCGCGCTGGCGGCGATCCAGCACACGCCTCTGGTCTGCGTCATGGCCCAGGAGCGGATCCGCGACCCGGTGCGCGTGGCCGGGCTGGACTTTCCCAACCGCGTCGGCCTGGCCGCCGGGCTCGACAAGAACGGCCGCTGCATCGACGCGTTCGGTGCCATGGGCTTCGGCTTCATCGAGGTCGGCACCGTGACGCCGCTCGCCCAGCCGGGCAATCCGAAGCCGCGTCTCTTTCGCATCGTCGAGGCGCAGGCGCTGATCAATCGCCTCGGCTTCAACAACGACGGCCTCGCCGCCTTCGTCGCCAACGTGCGGCGGGCCCGGTTTCGCGACGGCGGGGGCATCCTCGGGCTGAACATCGGCAAGAACGCGGCGACACCGATCGAGCGGGCCGCCGACGATTACCTCGTCGCCCTGGCGGGCGTCTATCCGCACGCCGACTACGTCACCGTCAACATCTCGAGCCCCAATACCAAGGGCCTGCGCGCGCTTCAGGGCGACGCGGCGCTCGACGGGTTGCTCGCGACGCTGGCCGCGCGACGGGCCGAGCTGGCCGCGGAACACGCCCGGCACGTGCCGATGTTCGTGAAGATCGCGCCCGACCTGGGGGTCGACGAGATCGATGCGATCGCCTCGACGCTGCAGCGCCACCCGATCGACGGCGTGATCGCCACCAACACGACGCTGGCCCGCGACGGCGTCGTCGGCCGCCGGCATGGTGCCGAGACGGGCGGCCTGTCGGGCGCGCCGCTCGCGGGGCGGTCGAATGCGGTGATCGCCCGGCTGCGCACACGCCTCGGCCCCGGGTTCCCGATCATCGGCGTCGGCGGTGTGATGTCGGCGGCCGACGCCGTCGCCAAGCGCCGCGCGGGAGCCGATCTGGTCCAGATCTACACGGGCCTCATCTACAAGGGCCCTTCTCTGGTGACGGAGTCGGCGCGCGCGCTCGCCCGTTCGTGAACGCGTGCCGGCACACTTGCTGCAACCAAATACAGCTACGGAGATCCGCTTGACCCGACCCACGATCCGGCGAGGCGCGCTTCGCGCCTTGTTCCTGGCGGCATCCACCCTCGCCGGCTGCAGCGCGCTGCCGGTCATCACGCCGGACATGGCGCGCGCCGATCCGAGCACCGTCCAGTTCCAGACCGCCAGCGGCCACATCGTCTCGCCCCAACGCAGCCGC
>JBBSBZ010000310.1:0-3855 GCA_038250795.1 Burkholderiales bacterium
TCGACGGCTACGTCGACTTCGACGACGCCCAGTCGCTGCGCGTGCGCACGGCGCTCGACGAGGCGCTGCGCTGGCACCGCCGCACCCAGCTGCCGGACTACGTCGAGCTGCTCGTGCGCGCCGAGGGCGAGACCCTGGGCGGCGTGTCGCCCGAGCGCATGTGCGCCTGGGGCCGCGACGTGCGCGACCGCGGCGACGTGCTCCTGCAATACGCGCTGCCGACGGTCGTCGAAGTCGCGCTGACGCTCTCGCCGGCGCAGATCCGCAACATCGAGAAGCGCCAGGCCAAGACCAACGCCGAGTGGCGCGACGATCATCTCCAGCGCGACCGCGACAAGCGGCGTCGTGCCGAGGTGAAGCGCGAGATCGAGCGGGCCGAGGAGTTCTACGGCGATCTCGACGACAGCCAGCGCGCGCTGATCGTGCGCTCGGTGGCGGCGTCGCCGTACGACGCGGAGCTGAGCTACGCCGAGCGGCTCGCGCGCCAGCAGGACGCGGTCGCCCTCGTCCGGCGCTGGCGCGACGGCGGCACCGGCCGCGAGGAGGCGCTGTCGCAGGCCCGGGCCTGGGTCCGGCGCCTGGAGCGGTCGCCGCGCGCGACCTACCGCCTCTACTCGGACCGTCTTGCCGACCACCGCTGCAGCTTCGCGAGCGAGCTCCACAACACCACGAGTGCGGGGCAGCGAAACGAGGTGGTGAAGAAGATGAAGGGCTACGAAGCCGATCTTCGCGCCCTGATCGCGGAAGCGGCCGCCGGTTGAGTCGCGGCCGCGGCAGCCGGGGACCGGCGGTCAGCGGGCCCCGGGAACCGTGACCGGGTGCGGGTTCGTCGTGCTGCCGGCCGGAAAGTCCTTGAGCGCAGCGACGAACATCGCCGGCAGGATCGTCGCCACGCCGGTGGTCGAGCCTTCGTTCTCCGCCCGTGCCTCGTAGAGCGGCTCGCCGGAGCGCTTGTCGCGGATCAGGAGCGCGACCTCGCGCTGGTAGCTCGGAAAGCCGCCGTAGGGGCCGCCCCAGAGGCCGCCACGCCAGCCGGGATAGCCGAAGGGCTGTCCGTAGCGGCCGAACGGACGGTGCCAGACGCCGAGGCCGCCGTACCAGAACGGATCGTCGTAGGGATAGCCGTCGGTCTCGACGATGCGCGCACCGACCTGGATGGTGACGTCGGGCGCCGCCCCTTCGGGAGCCGGCACGAAGCCCACGCCTTCGACCGCGCCGCGGGCCGCGTCCTCCAGCATCTGCGCCTGCTGCGGCCGGCTCTGCTGCGACGGCAGCCGCACGAAGGCATAGGTCGACGGAGCGCGTCCCGTCGGCCAGCGGCTGTAGCTCGAGACGTCGGCCGCGACGTCGTTCAGCGAGGCGCAGGCCGAGAGCATCGCCGCCGACGCCACCGCGACCGCCACCAGGAATCTGCTCATTGCTTCTCTCCTCTGGGCGCGCGAGCGCCCCGTGCAGGGGCGGACACGGCGATGGCAATGTCGTCGTTCGCCCGCATCACCGACGACGGACCCGCCGGCTCGTCGCCGGCGTCGAACGCGCGATCACCGTCGACATCGGCGATGCCGGTCGGTTCGATCCCTGCGAAGGCGAAGAGCTTGCGGTCCATGAGGTGAGAGGGCACGACGCGTGCCATGGCGTCGAAGATGCGCTCCGTGCGGCCCGGATCCTCGCGCTCCCATGCGCGCAGCATCTCGCGCACGCGCACCCGCTGCAGCGTCTGCTGGTTGCCGCACAGCGTGCACGGGATGATCGGGAAGGCCTGCTCGGCGGCCCAGCGCTCGAGGTCGATCTCGGCGACGTAGGCGAGCGGCCGGATGACGACGTGACTGCCATCGTCGCTCACGAGCTTGGGCGGCATGCCCTTCAGCCGGCCGCCGAAGAACATGTTCATGAAGAGCGTCTGCACCATGTCGTCGCGATGGTGGCCGAGCGCGATCCGGGTCGCGCCGAGCTCGCTCGCGACCCGGTAGAGCGCGCCGCGGCGCAGGCGCGAGCACAGGCTGCACATCGTCTTGCCCTCGGGAATCAGGCGCTTGACGACCGAGTAGGTGTCCTGCTCGACGATGCGGAAGTCGACGCCGCGCGCCGACAGGTACTCGGGCAGCACGTATTCCGGAAAGCCCGGTTGCTTCTGGTCGAGGTTGACGGCGACGATCGAGAAGCGCGTCGTCGTGCGTCGCTGCAGCTCGAGCAGGATGTCGAGCAGGGCGTAGCTGTCCTTGCCGCCCGAGACGCAGACCATCACCTTGTCGCCCTCGCCGATCATCGAGAAGTCGGCGATGGCCCGGCCGACCTGCGCGCGCAGCCGCTTGGCAAGCTTGGCCGACTCGACCGTGCGCTTGCGCTTGACCGGCGCGCCGGCCGGCACGGGAAGCATGGGCGCCGAGGGCGTGGACGAGGCGAAGGGAGTGAGCACGATTCCTACAATGCGCGGGTGCGCGAAGGCCTGGACGACATCAGTGTATCGGCGGCCCTGCGGCGACTCATCGGCGCGGCCATCGACGCCGCCGGCGGCTGGATTCCGTTCAGCCGCTTCATGGCGATGGCCTTGTACGCGCCCGGCCTCGGCTACTACGCGAGCGGCCGTCCCATCCTCGGCCGCGACCCCCGGTCGGGCAGCGACTTCATCACCGCGCCCGAGCTCTCGCCGCTCTTCGCCCGCGCCCTCGCGCGCCAGGTGCGCCAGGCGTTCGACGCGAGCGGCAGCGACGAGGTCTGGGAATTCGGCGCCGGCTCGGGCGCGCTCGCCGTCGGGCTTCTCGCCGAGCTCGGCGATCGGATCGGCCGCTACTCGATCGTCGAAGTCTCTGCGCCCCTGCGCGAGCGGCAGCGCGAAGCGACCGCGCTGTCGGGCGATCGCGTGCGCTGGCTGGACGCGTTGCCGGAGTCGCTCGACGGCGTCGTCGTCGGTAACGAGGTGCTCGACGCGATGCCGGTCGACCTGATCCATTTCGACGGAGCCGCATGGCTAGAGCGCGGTGTCGGCCGCGGTGCCGGTGCCGAAGGCTTCGCCTGGAGCGACCGGCCCGGCGACAGGCGTCCGCCGGTCGACGCCGGCTTTCCCGTCGGCAGCACGACCGAGCTGCACCCGCAGGCCGAGGCCTTCGTCGCCACGCTCGCCGACCGGCTCGGACTCGGCGCGATCTTCCTCGTCGACTACGGCTTTCCGGAGCGCGAGTACTACCACCCGCAGCGCTCCGGCGGCACGCTGATGTGCCACCGCGCCCACCGGGCCGACACCGATCCGCTCGCCGACGTCGGCCTGAAGGACATCACGGCGCATCTCGACTTCACGGCGCTCGCGGTCGCGGGGCAGGACGCGGGCCTCGACGTCGTCGGCTACACCTCGCAGGCGCGCTTCCTCCTCGACTGCGGCTTCGCCGAGCTGCTCGCCGGCGCCGGCGTGCGCGAGCGTGTCGATGCGGCCCGGCTCGTGCACGAGCACGAGATGGGCGAGCTCTTCAAGGTCATCGCGTTCGCCAAGGGCCTGCCGGACTTCGCGCCGATCGGCTTCGTGACCGGCGACCGCCGGCATCGCCTGTGACGGCGAGCTAGACCGGCGGCACTTCGAGCGCGCGCACGCGGGCCGCGTGGATCGCCTCGCCGACGGCAGGACCGGCAAGACCGCGACCGGCCGCATCGGCGGCGACCGCGGTCGCGTCGACCGCCTGCACACGGCGAAGCGCCTCGAGCAGGCGAGGTCGCTGCGGATAGGCCGATTCCGCGAGCCCGAGCCGACCGCGCGCGTCGCACTCGCAGGCGAGCAGCGCTTCGGCGAAGCGGTCGGGACGGCGCAGCGCGTCGCAGCGCTCGAGCAGCCGCACGATTGCCGCCGCGCCGAACTCGCCGCTGCGA
>JBBSBZ010000311.1:0-3828 GCA_038250795.1 Burkholderiales bacterium
GGGCGACGACAATCGCGCGATCCGCATCGATGCCGGGCCCGCCATGATCACCGTCCACCACCTCAACAACTCGCGCTCGCAGCGGGTACTCTGGCTGCTCGAGGAGCTCGGCATCCCGTACGAGATCAAGAAGTACCAGCGCGACGCCAAGACCATGCTCGCCCCGCCCGAGCTGACGCGCGTTCATCCGCTCGGCAAGTCCCCGGTCATCACCGACAACAGCATCACCGTCGCCGAATCGGGCGCGATCATGGAGTACCTGCTCGAGGCCTACGGTGCCGGCCGGCTCGTGCCGCCGGCGGGCAGCGAGGACAAGCGTCGCTTCACCTACTGGATGCACTTCGCCGAGGGCTCGGCGATGCCGCCCCTCCTGCTCAAGCTGATCTTCGACCGGATCGGCTCGGGGCAGGGCATGCCCTTCTTCGTCAAGCCGGTGGCGCGCGGCATCGCCGGCAAGGTCAAGGCGCTGATGGTCGAGCCGAACCTGAAGCGCCAGCTGGACTTCATGGAGGGCGAGCTCGGCCGCAGCGAGTGGTTCGCCGGCAGCGACTTCACGGCCGCCGACATCCAGATGAGCTTTCCGGTCGAGGCCGCGGCGCAGCGCGCGGGCCTCGACGCGAGCCGGCCCCGGCTCATGGGCTACCTGAAGAAGATCCACGCCCGGCCCGCCTACAGGCGCGCTCTCGAGCGCGGCGGCCCCTACAGCTTCGCCAACGACTGAGCTTCGCGGCGCGCGGGCTCAGCGCGAAGTGATGTTGCCGTCGGCCGTCCGGAGGTCGAAGCGCGCCGCCTGTCGCAGCGGCTTCGCGCCGCTGTCTTCGGTGCCGGCGGCATTGTGGGCCAGCGTGGTTGCCGGAGCGACGATCGGCGCCGCAGGCGTGGGACGCGGAGGGTCGAGCAAGGCGAGCATCGGGCTCTTGATCGAGGCGGCGAAGCCGATCACGGTCGTGCCCGAGTCGAAGGGGAGCTTTCGGCGCGGATCGGCGCCCCGCGCCATCAGGAAGCGGACCATCTCGCCCTGCGTCGACGGATCGCGCAGGAAGCCGGGCAGCAGCACCTGCTGCAGGGGAATGGAGGCGAGCTGCGCGCCGCGGCTCGGTGGGGCTTCGTTGGCGAGCTGGGGCAACTCGTAGAGCCACCACCCGAGCGCCTCCCAGTTGCTGGTGCGCAGGGCCTCCTCGAAGCCGCTCGGCAGCGTGCCTTCGAAGTGATCGAGGGCCGTCTGCGGCGTGTGGCCGGCGACCTGCAGGTCGCGCGCGAAGCGCGAGCCGATCAGGCCGGGGTCGAGCGCCTCGAGCGGATTGAACGAGATCGTGCCTGGCTCGAGCTTGCCGCGATCGAGCCAGCCGACGAGGACGCGGTCGAGCCCGGCGCTGCGTGCGTTCGGGCAGCTCAGCATGCGAAAGACGTCGTGCCGGACGGCGCGTGGGTCGCTGTCGGCCAGCTCCGCCATGGCGTGCAGCACCTCCGGCGATGCCGACGCGAAATCCGGGCAGGCGTCCGCTTCGGCCAGGTCCTGCAGCGGCGAGCGCGGGCAGCGCGCCGACGTCGCGCCCTTTTCGACCAGCTCGGGCAGCGCGCGCCAGAGCCGCGGGTCCTGCGTTGCCGCGGCGAGCGGGCAGGCCTGCAGGCCGTTGCGGGCGATGTCCGCGGTGCGGATGCTGCCGGCCACGTAGTCGCAGCGGGCATTGAGCGCGCGCTGGACGCTGTCGAGCAGGATGCAGGGCCGCGGGTCGTCTTCGGTGAGCTTGGCGTGGAGGTGCTTGACGATGTCCCACGTCATGCTCGTGTCTGTGGCGATGCCCGTCGCGGTGAGGATCAGCCCCGGCGCGGTGCAGCCGCCGAGCGCGACCAGACCCATCGCGACGGTCGCGCAAGCGAAGGCTGAATGGAGGCGGCGCAGCATGGCGAGGTCCGGGCGGGCCGTCGCACCGGCGCGGCGACGGGCGCACGCAAGGCAACGGAAGACGACTGTAGCGAGCGCCCCTCGCCGTTGTCTGTGACGAAACCCCTCGAACGTGCGGCAAGAGGTAACACGATGTGGCGCGCTCGTGAAGCACGCCCGGACCTGCCGGATACATTGCACGGGATGCATCTGTTCCGCTACCGCGTCGCCCCGCGCATCGCCTGCGCCGCCATCGTGCTGGCGGCCGTCGGCTGGCGCGCCGACGCCGCCTCGATGGCACCCGTCGGCGCCGAGCACGGCATGGTGGTGACGGCGCAGCATCTCGCGACCCGGGTCGGCGTCGATGTCCTCGAGCGCGGCGGCAACGCCGTCGACGCCGCGGTCGCGGTCGGCTATGCGCTCTCGGTCGTCTATCCCGCCGCCGGCAGCCTGGGCGGTGGCGGCTTCATGACGCTGCGGCTTGCCGACGGCCGCAAGACCTTCCTCGACTTTCGCGAGACGGCGCCGCTCGCTGCCACGCGCGACATGTTCCTCGACGCGTCGGGCGGTGTCGTGCCGCAGTCGACGCGCGCCGGCCACCTCGCGGTCGCCGTGCCGGCGACGGTGTCGGGCCTGGAGACGGCGCTGGCCCGCTACGGCACGATGAAGCGCGCCGACCTGATCGCGCCGGCGATCCGCCTCGCCGAGGAAGGCTTCGTCCTCGACCCGGGCGACATCGCGCTCCTCGCGACCGCGACCGCGGCCTTTCGCGCCGACCCGGCGAGCGCTGCCATCTTCCTGCAGGGCGGCGAGCCCTATGCGGTGGGCGACCGCCTGGTGCAGAAGGACCTCGGCGCGACGTTGCGCCAGATCCGCGAGGCGGGCGTCGCGGGCTTCTACGATGGTCCCGTCGCGCGCGCCATCGTCGCGTCGAGCCGGGCCGGGCACGGACTGATCACGCCTGCCGATCTGTCCGGCTACCGGACGCGCGAGCTCGCGCCGATCGAGTGCGACTACCGCGGCCTGCATGTCGTCTCGGCGCCGCCGCCGAGCTCGGGCGGCACCGTGGTGTGCGAGATCCTGAACGTGCTGGAAGGCTATCCGCTCGGGACCTGGGGCTTTCGCGCGGCCGCGGCGGTGCACGTGCAGATCGAGGCGATGCGCCACGCCTACGTCGATCGCAACCGCCTCGGTGATCCGGCGTTTGTGAGCAACCCGGTCGGACAGCTCCTCGACCAGTCGTACGCGGCCCGGATCCGCGCGGCGATCGATCCGGAGCGGGCGACGCGGTCGAGCGAGCTGGGGGCCGGCATAGCGCCGCACGAAGGCACGAACACGACGCACTACTCGATCGTCGATGCGAGCGGCAATGCGGCCGCGGTGACGATCACGCTCAACGACTGGTTCGGCGCCAAGGTCACGGCGGCGGGCACCGGCGTCCTCCTCAACGACGAGATGGACGACTTCACCGTCAAGCTCGGCGTGCCGAATCTCTACGGCCTGGTGCAGGGCGAGCCCAACACGATCGCGCCCGGCAAGCGGCCGCTCAGCTCGATGAGCCCGACCATCGTCACGCGAGGCGGGCAACCGCTCCTCGTGCTCGGCACGCCGGGCGGCAGCCGGATCATCACGACGGTCGTGCACACGATCCTCAACGTCGTCGACTACGGCATGACGATCCAGGAGGCGGTCGACGCGCCGCGCTTTCACCAGCAGTGGCTGCCGGAGGCGACGACGGTCGAGCCGTTCGCGATCAGTCCCGATACGCGCCGGATCCTCGAGGCAATGGGCCACGAGCTGGTGCCGATCCGGCCGCTGAACCAGGTCGCGGCGATCCTCGTCGGCGCGCCGCGGCTCGACGGCAGGCCGGTGGGCAGGAACCGCTTCTACGGCGCGATCGATCCGCGCGCAGGCTCGGGCTCGGCGCTCGGCTATTGAGTCGA
>JBBSBZ010000312.1:0-3825 GCA_038250795.1 Burkholderiales bacterium
AGCCGATACCGACACCGGCGGCCACCACCCGCTTGACCGCCTCGCTGCTGCCGAGCTCGAGCTCGACGCGCAGCGGCCGCACGCGCTCGGCGAGCCAGCGGTCGGCGGCCTCGCGGGTGCCCGAGCCGGGCTCGCGCATCGCCCAACCGGCGGCCGCCAGCTCGCCCGCGCTCACGGTCCGCGTGCCTGCCAGCGCGTGACCGGGCGCGGCGACGATCACCAGCTCGTCCGCGAGCCAGCGGCGCACGATCACGTCGGGGTGGCGCTGCCGGCCCTCGATGAAGCCGATGTCGACGTCGAAGCGCGCCACCGCCTCGATCACCTCGCTGCTGTTGCCGATGACGAGCCGCGCCGACGCCCCGGAATGGGCCTGCTTCCATCGGGCGATCATCTCCGGCAGCAGGTATTCACCGATCGTGAAGCTGGCCGCCATGCGCAGCGGTGCCAGTGGCTCGCGGGTGAAGAGCGCCTGCAACTCGGCCGCCTGTTCGAGCAGCGAGAGGGTGAGCGGCAGAAGAGCACGGCCGTGCTCGTTGAGCAGCAGCCGACGTCCGACGCGGTCGAACAGCGGCGAGTCGAGTGCCGTCTCGAGCGCGGCCAGCGCCGTGCTGGCTGCCGACTGCGAGCGGGCCACGCGGCTGGCCGCGGCGCGGGTCGAGCCGCTTTGCGCCATCGCCGCGAAGACCTCGAGCTGACGCAGTGTCAATCGCAGTCGCTGATCGGTTTTATCGCTCATCGCGAGTGAGATTACCCGCTTTTCTGCTCACGCTCGACTGCCTAACATCGGCCTCTACCGCCCACCCCGCCGGAGCCGCTCTTGTTCAGACTCTTCTCGCGCGAGCCGCTGCACGATCCGCTCGCTTCGCCCGCGCCGGCCGCGACGACCGAGATCAAGACGACCACCTGCTACATGTGCGCCTGCCGCTGCGGCATTCGCGTGCACCTTCGTGACGGCGAGCTGCGCTACATCGACGGCAACCCCGAGCACCCGATCAACCAGGGAGTGATCTGCGCCAAGGGCGCCTCGGGGATCATGAAACAGGTGTCGCCGGCGCGGCTCACGCAGCCGCTGCTGAGAAAAGCAGGCAGCCCGCGCGGCGCGGGCGAGTTCGAGCCGATCTCGTGGGAGCGCACCTTCCAGATCCTCGGCGATCGGCTCGCGAAGATTCGCGCCACCGACCCGAAGCAGTTCGCCCTCTTCACCGGCCGCGACCAGATGCAGGCGCTGACCGGCCTGTTCGCGCGCCAGTTCGGCACACCCAACTACGCAGCGCACGGCGGCTTCTGTTCGGTGAACATGGCCGCCGGCATGATCTACACGATCGGCGGCAGCTTCTGGGAATTCGGCGGCCCCGATCTCGACCGCGCCAAGCTGTTCGTGATGATCGGCACCGCCGAAGACCACCACTCGAACCCGCTGAAGATCGCGCTCGGCAAGTTCAAGCGCGGCGGCGGCCGCTTCATCTCGATCAACCCGGTGCGCACCGGCTACTCGGCCATCGCCGACGAATGGATCCCGATCAAGCCCGGCACCGACGGCGCGCTCTTCATGGCGCTGCTGCACGTGCTGATCGACGAGGACCTCGTCGACCGCGCCTTTCTCAAGCGCTTCACGAACGCGCCGCAGCTCGTCATCCTCGGGACCGGCTGCGACCGCGAAGGCATGTTCGCGCACGACCCCGACCCGGCCAGGGGCCCGCCGGGCGATGGCCGCGAACCGCACAACAAGCTGGTTTTCGACACCGTCTCGAAGACCATCGTCGCCGCGTACCCGGAAGGCATCGCCGACGGTGCCGATCCGGCGCTCGAAGGCCACTACACGCTGGCCGACGGCACGAAGGTCGCGCCGTCGTTCCAGTTGCTGATGGATCGCGTGGCGCCCTGCACGCCCGAGTGGGCGGCGGCGATCACCGGCATCCCGGCCGCGCGCATCGCCAATCTCGCCCGCGAGATGGGCGAGACCGCCCTGCGCCATGCCTTCACGCTGCCGATCCCGTGGACCGACGCCTGGGGCAAGCACCACGAGACCACGCAGGCCCGGCCGGTCGCCTTCCATGCCATGCGCGGCCTGGCGGCGCATTCGAACGGCTTTCAGACGATCCGCGCCCTGGCAGTGCTGATGAGCGTGCTCGGCACCATCGACGCGCCCGGCGGCTTTCGCCACAAGGCGCCCTACCCGCGTCACATCGTGCCGAACTTCCGGGCCTTCAATTCGCCCGAGATGATCAAGCCGAACACGCCGCTCAACGCGGCGCCGCTCGGCTTTCCGGCCAGCCCCGAAGAGCTGGCGATCCTGGCCGACGGCACGCCGATGCGGATCGACCACGCCTTCTCGTGGGAAGCGCCGCTGTCGGCGCATGGCCTCATGCACACGGTGATCACCAATGCGACGCGCGCCGACCCGTACCGCATCGACACGCTGATGATCTTCATGGCCAACATGGCGTGGAACTCGACCATGAACACGATGGCCGTGCGCGAGATGCTCAACGCCAGGAACGCCGACGGCGAATTCCAGATCCCGTTTCTCGTCGTTTGCGACGCCTTCCAGAGCGAGACGGTCGCCTTCGCCGATCTCGTGCTGCCCGACACTACGTATCTCGAGCGCCACGACGTGATGGGCATGCTCGACCGGCCGATCTCCGACTTCGACGGCCCAGCCGATTCGGTGCGCGTTCCGGTCGTGCCGCCGACGGGGCAATGCAAGCCGTTCCAGGATGTGATCGTCGAGCTTGCGTCGCGATTGAAATTGCCGGCCTTCACTACACCGGAAGGCGGCCGCAAGTTCAAGGACTATCCGGACTTCGTCGTCAACTTCGAAGCGCAACCCGGCATCGGCTTCCTGATGGGCTGGCGCGGCAAGGACGGCACCGAGCACCTGCGCGGCGCGCCGAACCCGAATCAGTGGGAGATGTACGCGAAGAACAACTGCGTCTTCCAGTACCCGTTGCCGGAGACGATGCACTACATGCGCAACTGGAACCGCGAGTACCTCGACTTCGCGAAGGCGAAGGGCTGGCGGCAGAAGAACGACGTGATCCAGCTGCAACTCTATTCCGACACGCTGCAGAGCTTTCGCCTTGCCGCACAGGGCAAGACGAAAGGCCGGCAGCCGCCCGAGCATCTGCGCGCGCGCGTCGACACCTACTTCGATCCGCTGCCCTTCTGGTATCCGCCGCTCGAAGACGCCGCGACCGACACCGAGGCCTTTCCGCTCAACGCCATCACGCAGCGGCCGATGGCGATGTACCACTCATGGGATTCGCAGAACGCCTGGCTGCGCCAGATCCACAGCCACAACTACCTGCAGGTCAACCCGCTTGTGGCGCAGCGGGCCGGCATCGCCGACGGCGGCTGGTGCTGGGTCGAAAGCCAGTGGGGCAAGGTGCGTTGCATGGTCCGCTACAGCGAAGCCGTCGAGCCCGGCACGGTCTGGACGTGGAACGCGATCGGCAAGGCCGATGGCGCCTGGCAGCTCGCGCCCGGCGCCGACGAGGCGCGAAAAGGCTTCCTGCTCAATCACCTCATCGCCGATGAGCTGCCGCAAGGCGAAGGCCGCTCCATCAGCAACTCCGATCCGGTCACCGGCCAGGCGGGCTGGTACGACGTGCGGGTGCGCATCCGGCCGGCCGAGCCGGAAGCGCCCGAAGCCTCGTCGCCGCAGACCTCGACGATGCCCACCCCACCCGGCGTGCTCGGCGTGCAGCACAGACCGCTCGCCTATTTCGCCGGAGACAAGTCGACCGGAAACAAGGCAGCCGCGAAGAAGCGACCATGATCGATTGGCTGAAGAACCTGTTGCAGTCGAACGCGCTCGCCGCAGGG
>JBBSBZ010000313.1:0-3817 GCA_038250795.1 Burkholderiales bacterium
CCTCCAGGCCCTCGCGCTTGCGGCCGAAGTGGATCAGCGTGTTCGACAGCGCCACGCGCGTCGACAAGGCATCGTCGCTGGCCTCGCCGAGCACCCGGGTCGCGACCTCGAGCGCCTCGTGCAGCGCGGCGATGGCCTCCGATTCCTGAGCCCTTTTGGCAAGCACGAAGCATTGCACCTCGAGCACCGCGACGAGCAGCTTCGCTTCCGCCGGCTGCGCCGCCCGCAGATCACGCACCAGCGAAGGCAGCAGCGCCTCCGAAGTCTCCAGATCGCCGACGTAGTTCGCCGCCTCGACCAGCCGGTGGCGGCTCTGCAGCGTGAGGTGGTGGGTCGGGCCGAGCTCGCGCACGCACAGCTCGATCGCCTTCGGCAGCCACTCGATCGCCGCCTGCACCTCGTTCAGCTCGTTGAAGCTCGCCCCGATCAGGGCGCCGAGCTCGGCGGCAACCGCCGGCTGGCCGGCGAGATCGGTCTCGACGCGGCGGGCCGCCGCCCGCAGCAGGTCGGCCGCGGCGACCACGCCGCCCTTGCCCGCGCGCGGCACGGCGTGCGTGAAGATCGAGGCGATGAAGTCCTTCACCTGCTCGCCCCGGGCCAGCGCCGCGCGCGCGATCTCGGCCTGACGCACGGCCTGGTTGCGCTGCCAGAGCGCGACCACCGCGCCGGCCGCGAGCGCGAGCATGACCGCGACCTGCGCATGCGCACCGCCGACGGCGGCGACGACGAGCGCGACGGCGATCGCCGTCTCGAGTTTGTGGCGGCGCACCCAGCGCTCGGCCACGTACGCCCGCGACGCCGCGCGCGCCTGCACCGGCTCGCCGCGCAGGTGGCGCTCCAGGTCGTCGGCCAGCGCATCGACGGTCGCGTAGCGATCGGCGACCGCCGGAGCGAGCGACCGGGCGAGGATCGCGTCGAGATCGCCTTCGAGCTCGCCGCGCAGTGGCGTCGTGCCGGCCGCCTGGCTTGCGCGCGCGGGTTCGACGCGCGCGATCGCCTCGGCGAGCGCGACGGCGCCGACGTTCTTCGGCAACCGATACGGACGGGTGCCCGCGAGCAGCTCGTACGCCACGACGCCAAGCGAATACACGTCGGAGGCGGTGCCGATGGCGTCGCCGCGGATCTGCTCGGGCGAGGCGTAGTCGGGCGTCAGCGCGCGGCCGATCGAGACCGTCGCCTGCGAGGTCGGCGCGGCCTCGTCACCGGGATCGATGAGCCTGGCGACGCCGAAGTCGAGCAGATGCGCGCGACCCTGGGCATCGACCAGGATGTTCGACGGCTTCAGGTCGCGGTGCACGACCAGGCGCGCATGCGCGTAGGCGACGGCGCGCGCGACCTGCACGATCAGCTCGACGCGCTCCTCGACCAAGAGGCCGCGGGTCGCCGCGTGGGTGTCGATCGGCAGGCCATCGACATATTCGAGGGCGAGATAGGGTCGGCCATCGACGGCGAGACCGGCGTCGTAGAGGCGGGCGATGTTCGGATGGGTGAGCGAGGCGAGGATGTTGCGCTCGCGCGCCATGCGGTCGGCGAACGACGCCCCGCCCCAGCTCGCGTGGGGCAGCTTGACCGCGACCTTGCGCTCGAGCAGGCCATCGGCGCGCTCGGCGAGCCAGACCGTCGCCATGCCGCCCTGGCCGATCTCCCGCAGCAGCCGGTACGGGCCGACGACCGAGGCGACGCCGGCCGGCGCCGGTCCGTCTGCGGCCGGCAGCGCGAACGAGCCGCCCCGGCCGAGGAAGTCGTCGGTCTCGCGCGATGCATGGGTGCGCAGCAGCTCGTCGAGCCAGGGCGCGAGCGGCGCGTGCGCGGGATCGAGCGTGGCGAGCCAGTCGGCGCGCGCCGCGGGCTCGAGCTCGAGCGCGGTGTCGAGAAGGGCGAAGATCCGACGCCATTCGTCCGCCGTGGGCGGAGCGAGCGACGCGGTCGCCGCCACGCGGGCGTTCATCGGCGAGGCCGGGCGGCTGCGCGCTTGCGTCGGTGCATGTCAGCGCAGGCAGGTGTGGAGGAAGAGCCGGGCCTTTTCCCAGTCACGCGCGACGGTGCGCTCGGCGAGGTTGAGGACGCCGGCGATCTCGGTCACCGTCATGCCGGCGAAGTAGCGCATCTCGACCACCTGCACCAGGCGCGGATCGATCGCCGCCAGCTCCTCGAGCGATTCGTGCACGCGCAGGACCTCGCTGTCGCGCGGATCGGCGGCCGGCAGCGCCTCGGCCTCGTCGAGCTCGACGTGGATGGCCGCGCCGCCGTGCCGCTCGGCGCCGCGGCGGCGCACGGCATCGACGACGATCGAGCGCATCACCCGCGCCGCGTAGGCCATGAACTGGGCGCGATCGCGGAAGTTCACGGCGCCGGTGCTCTCGAAGCGGAGATAGGCCTCGTGCACCAGTGACGTCGTGTCGAGCAGCGTCATGTCGCCACTGCGCCGCACGCGCGAGTGGGCCAGGCGGTGCAGTTCGGGATACAGGAGAGCGTAGAGCTCGCCGAACACCTCGGAGCGGCCGTCGGCCAGCGCGGAGAGAAGCGTCGTCACCTGGCCCATCGCGTGATTATCGAGGGGTAGGGGACGCGCCGGGAGGCCGCAATGGTCAACGGGAGACCTTGGCTGGCCACGCCGGGAGGGGAATTCCTATAATCGTCCCGTCGCCGAGTTACTGAACAACTTGCGGGGCGACGTTAAGAGAATTCCGCTAAAGCGTTCGCCGCTCCCTCCAGAGCCCCGGCCGGCAACGCGATCCACCCAGCGGGCCGCCGTATTTTTCAAGCACTGGAGCACAGCGTGTCGAACGACTTCCTCTTCACTTCCGAATCGGTCTCCGAAGGCCATCCCGACAAGGTCGCCGACCAGGTCTCGGACGCCATCCTCGACGCCATCTTCACGCAGGACCCGCGCTCGCGAGTCGCCGCCGAGACGCTCTGCAACACGGGCCTCGTGGTGCTCGCGGGCGAGATCACGACCAACGCCCACGTCGACTACATCCAGGTCGCGCGCGACACGATCAAGCGGATCGGCTACGACAACACCGACTACGGCATCGACTACAAGGGCTGCGCGGTGATGGTCTGCTACGACAAGCAGAGCAACGACATCGCCCAGGGCGTCGACCACGCGAGCGACGACCACCTCAACACCGGCGCCGGCGACCAGGGCCTGATGTTCGGCTACGCCTGCGACGAGACGCCCGACCTGATGCCCGCGCCGATCTACTACGCGCACCGCCTGGTCGAGCGCCAGGCCAGCCTGCGCAAGGACGGCCGCATGCCCTTCCTGCGCCCCGACGCGAAAAGCCAGGTGACGATGCGCTACGTCGACGGCAAGCCGCACTCGATCGACACCGTCGTCCTCTCGAGCCAGCACGACCCGAGCCAGAGCGAGACGCCGACCAAGATGAAGGCTTCGTTCATCGAGCAGGTGATCGAGGAGATCATCAAGCCGGTGCTGCCCAAGGAGTGGCTGAAGGAGACGCGCTACCTCGTCAACCCGACTGGCCGCTTCGTCATCGGCGGCCCGCAGGGCGACTGCGGGCTCACGGGCCGCAAGATCATCGTCGACACCTACGGCGGCGCCTGCCCGCACGGCGGCGGCGCGTTCTCCGGGAAGGACCCGTCGAAGGTCGACCGCTCGGCCGCCTACGCGGCGCGCTACGTCGCCAAGAACATCGTCGCGGCCGGCATTGCCCGCCAGTGCCAGATCCAGGTGGCCTACGCGATCGGCGTCGCCAAGCCGATGAACGTCACGGTCTACACCGAAGGCACCGGCAAGATCTCCGACGAGAAGATCGCCGCGCTGATCACCGAGTTCTTCGACCTGCGGCCG
>JBBSBZ010000314.1:0-3805 GCA_038250795.1 Burkholderiales bacterium
CGCAAGGCCGTGGCCAACGCGAAGCGGCTCGGCCGCATCAAGATCCGCTGAACTGAAGCGGTCGGCCCGCGTCCGGGCTTTCGCGCTCGATCGCGCCGCGGGCATGACAGCCCTCGAAATGGTCGTCGACCAGCCCCATCGCCTGCATGAAGGCGTAGACCGTGGTCGGGCCGACGAAGGTCCAGCCGCGCCGCTTCAGGTCCTTCGACAGATCGATCGCGGCAGCCGACGGGCCGAGCGCCGCCAGCACGGAGGGCGTCAGGCGCTCGGGGCGCGTCCCGGCGAACGGCTCCCAGCACCAGGCGTAGGCCGAGAAGGAGCCGAACTCGGCGCGCAGTTCGAGGACGCGGCGCGCGTTGTTGATCGTCGACTCGATCTTGCCCCGATGGCGCACGATGCCGGCGTCGCCGAGCAGTCGCTGCACGTCCTTCGTGCCGAAGCGCGCGACGCGCTCGGCGTCGAAGCCGGCAAAGGCGACGCGGAAGTTCTCGCGCTTGTTGAGGATCGTGAGCCAGCTGAGGCCCGCCTGGAACCCCTCGAGGCAGATCTTCTCGAACAGGCGCCGCTCGTCGAAGACCGGGAAGCCCCACTCGCGGTCGTGGTAGCGCCGATAGACCTCGCTGCCGCGACACCAGGCGCAGCGGGCCAGTCCATCCTCGGCGACGAAGAGGCCGTCGCGCACCGCTGTCTCGTCGTCGCTCATGGAGGCCGAGCGTAGCGCCGCCAGGCGATTGACAAGGCGCCGACCGAGCGGTTACGGTGACGGCGATGAACGGAGCCCGGCGATGCGCCTGATCGGCATGCTCGACTCGCCCTACGTGCGCCGGGTCGCGATCTCCCTGCAGCTGCTCGAGATCCCCTTCACGCACGAGTCGATCTCGGTGTTCCGCCAGTTCGACGCGTTCTCCGCCATCAACCCGGTCGTCAAGGCACCCACGCTCGTGTGCGACGACGACGAGGTGCTGATGGACTCGACGCTGATCCTCGACCACGCCGAGACGCTCTCGGCCGGCCGCAAGACCCTCGTGCCGGCCGACGGGCGCCGGCGCCAGCATGCGCTGCGCCTGCTAGGCCTGGCGCTCGCGGCGTGCGAGAAGAGCGTCCAGATCGTCTACGAGCGGTCGCTTCGGCCCGAGCACAAGCAGCATGCGCCGTGGATCGATCGGGTCACCGGCCAGATGCTCGCGGCCCTCGACGCGCTCGAGGCCGAGCTCGCGCGCGACCCGCTTCCGGCCGGCGCCGACACGATAGCCCAGGACGGCATCACGAGCGCCGTCGTGTGGCGCTTCATCCAGCTGTCGTCGGTCGCGCCGCTCGTGCCGCCGCCGCGCTTCCCGGCGCTGCGCGTCCTGAGCGAAGGCGCCGAGACGCTGGCCGCCTTTCGCGCCGCGCCGCACGGCGACGGTACCTATCCGGTTCGCTGACCGGTACAGGAATCGCTGCCATGAGCCACCGCTTCGTATGGGTCGACATCCCGGTCGCGAACCTCGACCGGGCGATCGCCTTCTACGCCGCCGTGCTCGGCAGCGCAGTCACCCGGGAAGGCGGTCCGGGCTTCAGCTTCGGCCTGCTCGCCCACTCCGGCAGCGACGTCGCCGGCCGCCTGGTCTCATCGGGCGCCGACAACGCGCCCTCGCCGCGCGGCCCGCTCGTCTACCTCAACGCCGAGGGGCGCATGGCCGAAGCGGTCGCCGCGGCAAGCGCGCATGGCGGCCGCGTGCTCGAGGCGATTGCGCCGATCGCACCGTACGGCTTTCGCGCGGTGGTGCTCGACAGCGAAGGCAACCGTGTCGCTCTTCACTCGTCGAAGGCTTGAGGATCAGCGACGCGACGTCATCTCGCGCCAGACGGCCACGACAAAGGCAACGACATCATGTGCAGGAACATCCGGACCCTCTTCAACTTCGAGCCGCCCGCGACCGAGCTCGAGATCCGCGACGCATCGCTCCAGTTCGTGAGGAAGCTGAGCGGATTCAGCGTGCCGTCGAAGGCCAACGAGGCGGCCTTCGATGCCGCCGTCGCGCAGATCGCGGCGACGGCGCGCGACCTGATCGACTCGCTCGTCACGAACGCCGATCCGCGCGATCGCGCCGTCGAGGCCGAGAAGGCGAAGGCGCGCTCGGCGGCCCGCTTCGGCGCCGTCCGCGCCGGTTGAGCGAAGACCGTCGTGGCAGCGCCACGCGGCCGCCGGCCCGCGCGTAGGAGCATGCCGCGTCGCGCCTGACGGGCAACCTTCCTCGCGTCGTGACGTTAGGCTTCGCAACGACGATTCAGCCGCTTTCCGCCATGCCGAGTTTCCGTTCCATGCCGCGCCTTCGCCCCGGATTCGACACCGTTCTGGCGCCGGTGTTCGTCGCGATCCTGGCGGCGTCACCGGCATTGCACGCGGCCGAGGTGGTCGACAGTGCGTCGTCGCCCGCCGCCGCGGCGAGCGGCGCGAGCGCACGCCCGGTCCTGCCGGCAAGCGTGGTGGCCGAGCCGGCAGCGATCGCGGCCCGCGCGGCGCAGCCGAAGGACTACGCGCTGCCGGCACTCGAGATCGTCGGCTTCGACTTCCTACTCAACCGCACCAACCGCGCCTTCGGCAGCGGCCGCGACGACTATGCGGTCAGCCTGGGCAGCATCCGCCGCAACCTGCGCAGCGGCTGGGGCACCGACCGCGACCCGTTCTCGATCAATCAGTTCGCCCACCCCTACCAGGGTGGGATGTACCACGGCTTCGCGCGCTCGGCCGGTTTCAGCTACTGGGAGTCGGCCGGCTACACCTTCGCGGGCAGCGCCTTCTGGGAGATCTTCGGCGAGCAGACCCACCCGTCGCGCAACGACCAGGTCGCGAGCGGCATCGGCGGCACCTTCCTCGGCGAGGCCCTCTTTCGCATGTCCAATCTCGTCCTCGAGAAAGGCGGCGGCATGACGCGGCCGTGGCGCGAGGCGGTCGCGGCGGCGGTCTCGCCATCGAGCGGCTTCAACCGGCTCGTCTTCGCCGATCGCTACGGCGGCATCTTCTCGAGCCACGACGCGCCCTACTTCAGCCGCGCCCAGCTCGGCTACGTGCACAGCCTGCGCGAGGAGACGGGCATCACCTCGACGCGCTTCAAGCCGAACGAGGTCCAGGCCGACTTCTCGATCGACTACGGCTCGCCGGGCGCCAAGGGCTACCAGTACACGCGGCCCTTCGACTACTTCAACTTCCGGGCGACCGCATCGAGCGCCAACGGCATCGAGAACGTGCTGACACGCGGCCTGCTCGTCGGCCGACCGTACGAGGCCGGCCGCGACTATCGCGGCGTCTGGGGCCTCTACGGCAGCTACGACTACATCTCGCCGCAGACCTTCCGGGTCTCGACGACGGCGGTCTCGCTCGGCACGACCGGCCACTGGTGGCTGTCGGAGAAGGTCTCGCTGGAAGGCACGGGGACGCTCGGCGTCGGCTATACCGCCGTCGGCACCGCGAACGGCGCGGCGAACGACCGCGACTACAACTACGGCGTCACGCCGCAGGCCCTGCTGGCGCTTCGCCTGACCCACACCGACCGGGCCTCGCTCGACGTCACCGGGCGCGAGTACTTCGTGAGCAACGTCGCCTCGGGCACCTCCGGTGGCCACGACAACATCGTCAGGCTCGACGCGGCGCTCACGGTGCGCGTCTACAAGCAACACGCGGTCTCGATCCGCTATCTCGGCAACCGGCGCGACGCCAACTTCGCCGGCGCCGCCACCGGCCGGCAGATCCGCAACACGGTCGGCATCTTCTACACGCTGCTCGGCCAGGAGCGCTTCAGCTCGGTCGACTGGCGCTGATCCG
>JBBSBZ010000315.1:0-3778 GCA_038250795.1 Burkholderiales bacterium
AAGTTCATGTTCATGTTCGACCGCTACCAGGAGGTCATCAACCGCCACAAGACCAGCGACCTGTCCGATTCGCAGCCGACCAAGGGCAACATCGCCGGCGGCCTGACGACGATCGAGGAAAAGGCCCTCGGCAACATCCAGAAGATCGGCAAGAAGTGCACCGTCGACGGCGTGCTCGACAAGGCCGAGACACCGACCCATCCTGGGCTGTGGTTCATGGACTCGTCGAGCGCGGCCGCGGAAATGGTGACGCTCTGCGCGGCATCGGGCTATGCGGTTCATCTGTTCCCGACCGGCCAGGGCAACGTCATCGGCAACCCGATCGTGCCGGTGATCAAGTTGTGCGCCAACCCGCGCACGGTGCGCACGATGAGCGAGCACGTCGACTTCGACTGCTCGGGGCTGCTGCAACGCGAAATCACGCTCGACCAGGCCGGCGACAAGCTGCTCGAGTGCATGCTGCGCACCGCCAATGGCCGGCTGACGGCGGCCGAAGCACTCGGACACCGCGAGTTCGTGCTGACCCGGCTCTACGAGAGCGCCTGAGTCGACTCGCCGCTGCGTCCCGGGACCATGGCGCGCATCGTCATCAGCGAGTTCATGGACGAGCGCGCGGTCGCCCGGCTCGCCGCAACGCACGACGTCCGCTACGAGCCGACGCTGGTCGACGATGCGTCCCGCCTGGCCGCCGCCGCGGCAGACGCCGACGCGCTGATCGTGCGCAACCGCACCCAGGTGCGCGGCGCGCTGCTGGCGGCGCTGAAGCGCTGCAAGGTCGTCGGCCGCCTCGGCGTCGGGCTCGACAACATCGATGTCGACGGCTGCGCGGCGCGTGGCATGTCGGTGATTCCGGCGACCGGCGCCAATGCGCTCGCCGTCGCCGAGTACGTGATCACGGCAGCGTTGCTGCTGATGCGCGGCGCCTATCTCTCGAGCGCGGACGTCGTCGCGGGTCGTTGGCCGCGCGAGGCGCTGGGCAAAGGCCGCGAGATCCACGGCAAGACGCTCGGCCTCGTCGGCTTCGGCTCGATCGGGCAGCTCACCGCACGGCTTGCCCGCGGCGTCGGCATGAACGTCATCGCCTTCGATGCGATGCTCGGGGCCGGCGACGCCGCCTATGCCGCTGCCGCGGTCGAAGCGGTCTCCCTCGACGATCTGCTCGCGCGTGCCGACGTGGTCAGCCTGCACCTGCCGCTGGTCGAATCGACGAAGCACCTGTTCAACGCTGCCCGAATCGCGGCGATGAAAGCCGGCGCCGTGCTCATCAACACGTCGCGCGGCGGCATCGTCGACGATGCGGCGCTCGCCACGGCGCTGAAGCGCGGGCACCTCGGCGGCGCCGCGCTCGATGTCTTCGAGGTCGAGCCGCCGGTCGCCGCGAATCCGTTCGCCGGTTGTCCGAACCTGCTGCTGACGCCGCACATCGCGGGTCTCTCGGCCGAGGCGAACGAGCGTGTCTCGGGGCTGATCGCCGAGCGCGTCCTCGAGGCCTTGCGCTGATGGCGACGTTCACGCTCGACGATCTGCGCGGCAAGGTCGCTGCGGCGTTGGTCCGCGCCGGCGCCAGCGAGGCAATGGCGCGGTCGACCGCGAACGCGCTGGTCCTTGCCGAAGCGCAGGGCCTCGCGTCGCATGGCCTCGGACGCGTTGCGCAGTACGCGACGCACTTGCGCAACGGTCGCGTCGATGGTGCGGCATTGGCCGAAGTCGCCAAGAGCAAGGGCGCAGCGGCGGTCGTCGACGCCCACGAAGGGCTCGCCTTCCCGGCCTGCGATCTCGCCGTCGTCGAAGCGATCCGGCGTGCCCGCGAATTCGGCGTGGCGATCGTCGGCGTCGTCAACAGCCATCACGCCGGCGTCATCGTCGATCACCTGCGCGCGGTTGCCGATGCCGGCATGGTCGGCCTCGGTTTCGCCAACTCGCCGGCTGCGATGCCGGCGGCCGGCGGCCGGCACGCGATCTTCGGCACCAATCCGGTCGCCGCAATCTTTCCGCGTCGCCGCGATCCGGCCGCGGCCGACGGGCAGCGCGCGCCGCTGCTGATCGACCTCAGCCTCAGCGAGGTCGCGCGCGGCAAGCTGATGGTCGCTGCCAAGTCCGGCCAAGCGATCCCGCTCGGCTGGGCGCTCGACGCTGCCGGCGAGCCGACGACCGATCCCGAGGCCGGCATGGCCGGATCGATGTTGCCGATCGGCGCCGCGTCGAGTCCGAAGGGTGCAATGCTCGCGCTCGTCGTCGAGCTGCTGGTCACCGCGCTGATCGGCGCGAGCTTCGGTTTCGAAGCCTCGAGCTTTTTCGTCGACGCCGGCAATCGGCCGAAGATCGGCCAGACCTTCATCGTCATCGATCCCGAAGCGCTCGCCGGCCGCGATCTTTTCCTCGATCGGCTCGAGGTTCTCATCGCCGAGATGCAGACCGATGCCGGCGTGCGCCTGCCGGGAGCGCGGCGCGAAGCGCTGCTGCGCCGGGCCGAGCGCGATGGCATCACGGTGTCCGATGCGCTGCTGGCCAGCCTTCTCGCCTAGCGTCGTTCGGCGCCGGATTCGAACGAGTTGGCGCGTGGCAAGAAAGTCGACGGGCATGACAAGACCTGGGCCGAGGCCGCCATGGCGAACGGGCTGACGGTGCGCGTCTGGCGCGGCAAGACGGAAGGTGGCTTCAGCCGCTACGACGTGCCACGCCTCGCCAGCCAGACCGTCCTCGACGTCGTCACCCATATCCAGCGCCACCTCGAGCCGTCGCTCAGCTACCGCTTCGCGTGCCGTGTCGGCATGTGCGGCTCATGCGCGATGACGGTCAACGGCGTCGCGCGCTGGACCTGCCGGACCCACGTCGCGAAGGTGGTCGATGCGAGCGGCGAGCTCGAGATCGCGCCGCTCGCGAATCTGCCCGTCATCAAGGATCTCGCGACCGACATGAGCGAGTTCTTCGACAAGTGGGCGCGCGCCAAGGGCCATTTCAAGGGCAGTCGCACGCGCGCCGATGCGTTCGCGACGGTACCCCCGGCCTCGGCCGAGCGCGTCGCCGCGAACGCCGGCATCGAATGCATCGGCTGCGGCGTCTGCTACGCGTCGTGCGATGTCGTCGCCTGGCGCCCGGAGTTCCTCGGCCCGGCCGCATTGAACCGATCCTGGACCCTCGTCAACGATGTTCGCGACGTGCAGCAGACCGAACGTCTGCGCGCCGTGGCCGGCGATGCCGGCTGCCACGCTTGCCACACCCAGGGCTCGTGCACCGAGCGGTGCCCGAAGCAGATCGCGCCGACACTCGGCATCGCCGGCCTGAAGCGGCGCGTCGCGAGGGCTGCCATCCGCGGCGAGCTGAAGTGACGAGCACGACGACGACCACCGACATCGCTGCCGGACCACCGCCCGGCGCCAGCGGCGCGGCACTCGCGATCGCGCAGGCGCGCCGCTGGTACTGGCAACGGATCAGTGCGATGGTGCTCACGCTCTGCGTGCTGCTCCATCTGGTCGTGATCGTCTACGCGGTGCGCGGGGGCTTGAGCGCCGCCGAGATACTCGGCCGCACCCGCGGCAACTGGGCCTTCGCCAGCTTCTACGCGGTATTCGTCGTCGCCAGCGCGGTTCACGTGCCGGTCGGCATCGCCAACATCGCCAGGGAATGGGCCGGCCTCGGCGAACGGGCCTCCGTCTGGCTCGGTCGGACCTTCGCGCTGCTGTTGCTGGCGATGGGCTTGCGGGCGGTTTTCGCCGTCGCGTCGTGAAATGAAGCTGCGCAGCGATTCGCGCGCCCATCGCCATTCGGCCTGGTGGGC
>JBBSBZ010000316.1:0-3768 GCA_038250795.1 Burkholderiales bacterium
ATGATGAATGCGGTGCGCGAGCGCACGACCGACATCCACATGACCGACCAGGGCTGCATGCTCTGCGCCTACGACCGCGCCCTCGTCGACACGATCAACGCCTGCCAGGAGGTGAACACCTTCATCCCGGCGCTGGCCTACACCTTCGCGGTGCGCCCCACCGAGATCGAGGTGCGCCATGAGGCGCGCCATGCGGGCGAATCGAAGTATTCGCTGTACAGCCTGATCCGTCTCAACTTCGATCTGGTGACGGGCTTCTCGACCGTGCCGCTGCAGCTCTTCTCGCTGATCGGCACCGTGCTCGCGCTGCTCTCGGGCGCGCTCTTCATCCTGCTTCTCGTGCGCCGCTTCCTGTTCGGCGCCGAGGTCGAGGGCGTTTTCACGCTGTTCGCGCTGCAGTTCTTCCTCACCGGGATCATGCTGTTCGGTGTCGGGCTGATGGGCGAATACGTGGGCCGGATCCAGCAGGAAGTCCGGCGTCGGCCGCGCTACCGGATCGGCGCCGTCCTGGAAGCGCCGGCTTCCGAACCGCCCGAGCTGCGCGCTGCGGCGGTCGACGCCATGCGCGAGCGCGTCCAGGTGAGATGAAGGCCGTCGTCTTCGCCTACTCGAACGTCGGCGACCGGTGCCTGCGCGTGCTTCGCGCCCGGGGCATCGAGGTTGCCCTTGTCGTCACGCACCGCGACCATCCTGGCGAGAAGCTCTGGTTCGAGCGCGTCGCCGACACCGCGGCGGAGCTCGGCCTGCCCTTCGTCTACGACGACGATCCCGGCTGGGTCGCCCAAGTCGGCCGCATCCGGCCCGACATGATCTTCTCGTTCTACTTCCGCTCGATGCTGCCGATGGCCGTGCTCGGCCTCGCGCCCCGCGGCGCGTTCAACATGCACGGCTCGCTCCTGCCGCGCTATCGCGGGCGCGCGCCGACCAACTGGGCCGTGCTCCACGGCGAAAGCGAAACCGGTGCGACCCTGCACGAGATGGTCGCCAAAGCCGATGCCGGACGGATCGTCGACCAGCAGTCGGTGCCCATCCTTCCCGACGACACGGCGCGCCAGGTGTTCGACAAGGTCACCGTCGCCGCCGAGCAGGTGCTCTGGCGCAGCCTGCCGGCGCTGGTCTCGGGCGATGTGCGGTGGCGCCCCAACGACGTCGCGGCCGGCAGCTATTTCGGCGGCCGCCGGCCCGAGGACGGCCGCATCGACTGGTCGGCCCCGGCCCGCGACGTCTACAACCTGATCCGCGCCGTCGCGCCTCCTTACCCCGGCGCCTTCAGCGACGTGGCCGGGGTTCGCCTCGTCGTCGCCGGCGCGCGCCGCGCTCCCGCCGAGGACGCGGCGCAGGCCACACTTGCGGCGGGGCTGCACGTCGTCGACGGGGCGATCGTCGGCGCCTGCGGCGATGGCGGCCGGATCGCGGTCCACGAACTGCTGGCCGACGGCCGCAACGTCTCTCCCGACGAGCTGCTGGCGCTCCTGGCCCGGCGCGACAATCGAGACACACCATGAAAAAGATCCTGATCCTCGGCGTCAACGGCTTCATCGGCCACCACCTGACGCAGCGCATCCTCGAGACCACCGAGTGGGAGGTCTACGGCATGGACATGGCGTCGCACCGTCTCGGCGCCTCGGCCGACCATCCGCGCATGCACTTCTTCGAGGGCGACATCACGATCAACAAGGAATGGATCGAGTACCACGTCAAGAAGTGCGACACGATCCTGCCGCTCGTCGCGATCGCGACGCCGGCGACCTACGTGCGCGAGCCGCTGCGCGTCTTCGAGCTCGACTTCGAGGCCAACCTGCCGATCGTGCGCGCCGCCGTGCGCTACCGGAAGCATCTCGTCTTCCCGTCGACCTCCGAGGTCTACGGCATGAGCCCCGACCGCGAGTTCGACCCCGAGACCTCGACCCTCGTCTACGGCCCGATCAACAAGCCGCGCTGGATCTACGCTTGCTCGAAGCAGCTGATGGATCGCGTCATCGCCGCCTACGGCATGGAGCAGGGCCTCGACTACACGCTGTTCCGCCCGTTCAACTGGATCGGACCGGGCCTCGACTCGATCTTCGAGTCGAAGGAAGGGTCCTCGCGCGTCGTCACCCAGTTCCTCGGCCAGATCGTGCGCGGCGAAAACATCCAGCTGGTCGACGGCGGCCGGCAGAAGCGCGCCTTCGCCGACATCTCGGACGGCATCGGCGCGCTGATGAAGATCCTCGAGAACCCGGGCGGCATCGCGTCGGGAAAGATCTACAACATCGGCAACCCGGTCAACCACTGGTCGGTCAAGCAGCTCGCCGAGTCGATGCTCGCGATGGCGGCCGAATACCCGGAGTACGCGAGCGCAGCTGCCGGCTGCCGGATCGTCGAAACCTCCGCCGGCGACTTCTACGGCGCCGGCTACCAGGACGTGCAGGACCGCCTGCCGAAGATCTCGGGCACGGTCGCCGACCTCGGCTGGCGGCCGACCGTCGGCATGGACGAGTCGCTGCGGCGGATCTTCGAGTCGTACCGCACCAAGGTCGTCGACGCGCGCTCGCTTACCGAGACGCGCTGAGGCGGGCGTGGCGCGGATCGCGCTCAAGGTCGACGTCGACACCTTGCGCGGCACGCGCGAAGGCGTGCCGCGCCTGCTGGGCACGCTCGGCCGCGCGTCCGCCCCCGCGACCTTCCTGTTCAGCCTGGGTCCCGACCACACCGGCTGGGCCCTGCGTCGCGCCCTCCGACCGGGCTTTCTCGCCAAGGTCCAGCGCACCTCGGTGCTCGAGCACTACGGCCTGCGCACGCTGCTCTACGGCGTCCTCCTGCCCGCCCCCGACATCGGCCGCGCCGCCGCCGACGCGATGCGGTCGGCCCGCGACGCCGGCCACCAATGCGGCATCCACTGCTGGGATCACGTCGTCTGGCAGGACAACGTGCGCCGTCGCGACGAGGCCTGGACCTTGCGCCAGATGACGCCGGCCTACGATCGCTTCATCGATGTGTTCGGCGCACCGCCGTCGACTCACGGCGCCGCCGGCTGGCAGATGAACGCGGCGGCCTTTCGGCAGCTCGACCGCTGGCGGCTGCCGTACGCCTCCGACGGGCGCGGCGCCGGCCCCTACGTGCCGGAGATCGACGGCGTCGCCCTGTCGCACGTCCAGCTGCCAACGACGCTGCCGACCCTCGACGAGCTCATCGGCACCGACGGCCTCGACGCCGGCAGCGTCGTCTCCGCCGTGCTGCGCCGGACCGAGAGCGCCCGCGACCAGGTCTTCACGCTTCACGCCGAACTGGAAGGCGGCCTCCTGGCGCCCGCGTTCGCGGCGCTGCTGGCCGGCTGGCGCGCACAGGGCCACGAGCTGGTCGACCTGGGTGGGATGTTCGCCACGATCGAGCGCGGCCGGCTACCGGTCTTGCCGATCGCCTGGGGCGCGGTGGCAGGGCGAAGCGGCGAGCTGATCGTCGCGCCGGCCAGCGCCTGACGCGGTGCGCGACTAGCGCAGGAAGACGGAGAACGGCGACTCGAACTCGAAGTTGCCGCAGGTGCAGGGCGAGGCGTACAGGACTGCGACCGACTCGTCGAATTCGTGGATCCTGCCGCAGGAAATGCAGCGCCAGAACGGGCTGCGGGCGAAGCGGGCGCGACGTTGCGCTGGCGTCAGCACCATCGACGGGTCGCCCCAGATGACGCGGTGATCACGCCTGATGCGGCGCGGAACGATCTGGTACGGGCCGCCTCGACGCATGACCCGGCGCCACCCCGATGCGAGAACCGCAGCGATCTTTCTCATA
>JBBSBZ010000317.1:0-3761 GCA_038250795.1 Burkholderiales bacterium
TCGGCGTGACGTCGAGCGATGTCGGCGCGGCTCGTGCCTGGGAAAACCGGCTGGCCGCGCTCTACCGGGGCAGGCTCACATATTGGTGCACAGGCGTCAGAACCGCTTGGGCGCGCTCGATAGGACTCGGCCGTGCCGTACGCGAATTCGCGAGCATGGACCAATTGGTCGGAGCCTTCTCGGAGCGGTCGAGCGCTTCAGGCCGACCGATCTATCTGTCGATTGACAAGGATGTTTTTGCGCCGGATGTCGTTCACACCAATTGGGACCAGGGTCGGCTCCTGGAGCGCCATGCGCACGCAGTGATCGGCACGATGAATGGCCGCGTGATCGGCAGCGATATCACGGGCGACATATCAGCGTACTCGTATCGGACGCCATGGAAACGGTTGTTGAGCCGGTGGGACGGTCAAGCGGAGCCAGCGGCCGCTGAACTCCGACACTGGCGCCCTGCGCAAGGCGCCTTGGACCAACGACTCGTGAACAGCATCGCCGCCGCGACGTGACTGTCGATGCACGCGCCCGCCGGCGGATTTCAAGCCGGTTGGACATCCGCCAAGTGAGCTCGGTCGCGCGCTACTTGAAGCGGTACCAGATCGTCAGCGCGAAGGTTCCCACATTGCGGGACGCCACGCTCGGACTGCGTCCCGCACCCCCGATAAGGCGGGCCTTCACCACCTCGCCGGATACCCGCCATCGCTCGTTGAGCTGAAATTCTCCACTCAGCTGAAGATTGATATCGCTCCAGCCACTTCCCGGTGAGTAAACCGGCAGTCCGTCGCGGGCGGACTCTCGCGGTGACACCCCGAAGGAGTTCCTCATGTAGGGCCCGTTGGACCACGTCGTCCCGAGCGTCACTCCAACCAGCCCTCGATCGCCGAGTGGCAGTCCGGCCGTCGCACCGATTTCAGCCTGAATGCGGTCGCCTGATGTGGCGTATCCCGCCAGCACGTTGCTCTGCAGGATGAGGAACTGCCACGGGGCGTAGTTCAGGAATGCACCCTTCGCTATTCGAGTACGGGTGTCCGAGTGATCCGTCCGTTGCGAAGCGCTTCGAGAGCGCTCCAAGATGGGCCAGAACCGGACTCCGAACTGGAGGTCTTCTCGACGCGAGAAGTTCCAGCCCAGGCCGACGTCCGTCGACGCGAAGCCGCCCGTGGACGCGTAAAAGTCCACACCCGGCACTGGTACGACCTTCGTGTCCTTCCGGCCTCGACGGTCCCGGAATCCCGCCACCCCCGGGCCTATCGACAACGAGTATCCGTCCGAGGGAGGACTGTCGATGAGGATCAAGCCACCGAACGCATCAGCCCGACCACAAACCGAGCTCAGGAGCAGCGCAAGCGCTGCCGATGTCAGATAGGCGGTCCGCATCCCTATCCCCGCGAGCGGTGGTTGCCATAACGGAGTCCGTGGGATCTTCGCCCTCGGTCGACGTCGCAAAGCTAACAGTCTGCCAAGCATCAAGCCACGACGTCGCAAGCCGAGACCGCCTGACCTTCGGAAAGAAGCCGTGAGGTCGATGCCGTCGAGTCGGGCCCCGAAAGCTACTTCCCTAGAGATCCCTTCCGAGGCCACTGGAAAGCTACAGGCGCCAGCGAGATCGCGACGATGACGAACGACAACCATTGAAGGTGCTCATGCACCCAATTTTACCGACCGAGCCGGAAGCCGACTGAAACCATCAAGGCGCACCACGGTACCGCTTCACGGCGACGTGGCAGGTCGCAATTCAGTGGACTGGCGCCGGCCTCAACCAGGGGCGACCTGCAACTCGCGCACCGGACGTACTTCGATGCTGCCGTGCTCCGCAGGCGGTATGCCGGCGGCGATCTGGATCGCTTCGTTCAGATCCTTCGCGTCTACCAGATAGAAGCCGGCGAGCATCTCCTTGGTTTCGGCAAAGGGCCCATCGAACAGCGTCATCTCGCCGTTGCGCACTCGTACCGTGGTGGCGGTGTGCGTGCCGTGCAGCGGCTCGGCCGCCAGCAGCCGGCGGCTGCCGTCCAACTGCTGCGCATACTCGGCGCAGACTTGATCGCTGCAGGCGTCCCAGTGCGCGGCGTCGAGATAGACGAGGCAGAGATACTTCAATGTGCGGCCGCCAATGCGATGGGTTCACCGTTGACGGCCCAGCTCACGCCGAAACGGTCGGTCAGCATGCCGAAGGTCTTGGCCCAGAACGCGGGCGCCAGCGGCATCGTCACCCGGCCGCCTTGCGACAGCGCGTGAAAGGCGCTGTGCGCTTGGTCGATGCTGTCGTACTGGACCGCGAGCATCACGCCTTTCACCCCCTCATACGGCATGCCCGGAGGGGTGTCGCCCGCGAACAGCATGGCACCGCCCGGTAGCGCCAGGCGCGCATGCATGATGCCGTCGCCGTCGGCGCGCGCGCCGTCGGCACAGCCGGCGTCGGGCGCAGCCGGCGCCGGCATTTCGGCGTAGCTCATCATCGCTTCGATCTTGGCGCCGAGCGCTTTCTCGTAGAAGGCGAAGGCTTCGCGAGTGTTGTCGCGGAAGCTCAGGTAAGGGGTCAGGGTGGTGGGCATGGGGCTCCTCATCGAAAAAAAGGGTGGCGGCTTCAATGTGCCGACATGGGTAGTCGAACGGCGTTGACGGCTTTCGACAGGCTCTACTGAAAAAATTCTTCAGCCGCCCGTTTCAACGAGCCGGCGCAGCAGGAAGCGGCGCTCGGGTTCTTGGCGCACAAGGGACGCCGCGGCGCGGTAGTGCGCCTGCGCTTCTTGCAGCCTTCCGGCGCGGCGGCATAGGTCGGCCGAAGCTGCCGCGGCTGCGTGGTACCCCGGCAATGCAGACATCAGCGGCTCGATCAGGGCCAGACCCGCTTCGGGGCCGTCGCGCATTGCAACTGCGACAGCACGGTTGAGCGCAACCACGGCGCTGGGTTCGATGCGCAAGAGCGCGTCGTACAGGCCCACGATCTGCGGCCAGTCGGTGGCAGCAGCGCTGGGGGCTTCGCCATGCACGGCGGCGATAGCGGCCTGCAGAGCGTAGGCGCCGAAGCCAGGCCGCGACAGTGCAGCCTCGGCCAGAGCGCAACCTTCGGCGATGGCGGCATGGTTCCACTTCGAGCGGTCCTGCTCTTCCAATGGCACGAACTCGCCCGCGGCCGTGACTCGTGCGTCACGTCGTGCGTTGTGCAGCAGCAGCAAAGACAGAAGGCCCAGCACCTCGGGTTCGGGCAGCAGCGCCAGAAGCAGACGCGCCAGCCGGATCGCTTCGTCCGACAGCTCCGCGGCGTGCGCCGAGTGGCCTTCGTTGAAGACCAGGTAGACGACCCGCAGCACGCTGGCCAGCCGCACCGGGCGTTCGGCCGGCGCGGGCACTTCGTAGGGAATGCGCGCCGCGGTGATCTTCGCCTTGGCGCGCACGATTCGCTGAGCCAGCGTCGGCGTTGGAATCAAAAGGCACCGGCGATGGCCTCTGTGGTCAGGCCGCACACCTCGCGCAGCGTGAGGGCGATGCGCGCTTCCGCGGCCAGGCTGGGGTGGCAGCAGGTGAAGACCAGGCGCAGGCGGTCGTCCTCGATCGCCTCGCGTTCGTCCCAGCGCTGCTCCCAGCCAGCTGCGTCGTCGGCTATCGCCTCGACCCGCTCGCCTGTTCCCTCCTCCAAGGCGACGAATCTCTTGTCGCGGCGGATCCGGTCGATGGCCTTGAATCGTCCCGAGGAGATGAGCCATGCCACCGGGTTGACCGGCATTCCCTGGCTCGGCCACTGTTCGGAAGCGGCGAGAAAGGCA
>JBBSBZ010000318.1:0-3754 GCA_038250795.1 Burkholderiales bacterium
CGGTTGCCGTGCTTGCTGACGCGCGCGCCGCAGGCCGCGGCGACGAACATCGAGCAGGTCGAGATGTTGAAGGTGTGCGAGCCGTCGCCGCCGGTGCCGACGATGTCGACGAGATGGGTGCGGTCGGCGACGTGGACCTTGGTCGCGAACTCGCGCATCACCTGCGCCGCAGCGGTGATCTCGCCGATCGTCTCCTTCTTGACGCGCAGGCCGACGAGCACCGCGGCCATCATCACCGGCGACATCTCGCCGCTCATGATGCGGCGCACGAGCGAAAGCATCTCGTCGTGGAAGATCTCGCGATGGTCGATCGTGCGCGAGAGCGCGTCGAGGTTGGAAATGGGCATCGTTGACTCCGCGAATCAGTGGACGAGGTGCTCGCGGATCGCCGCGACGGCGCGATCGACGCCGGCCGCATCCACGTCGAGATGGGTGACGAAGCGCAGGCGATAGAGGCCGATGGCGAGCACGCCGCGCGACTTGAGGTGATCCATGAGGCCGGCCGCGCGATCGCCCATGTCGAGATCGGCGAAGACGATGTTGCTCTGCGGCGGCTCGACCTTCAGTCCCGGGATGCCGGCCAGCCCTTCGGCGAGCCGCCGGGCGAGGCGATGGTCGTCGACGAGCCGGTCGACGTGGTGATCGAGCGCATGCAGCGCCGCCGCGGCGACGACGCCGGCCTGGCGCATGCCGCCGCCGACCATCTTCCTCCATCGGTGGGCGCCGGCGATGAACTCGCGCGAGCCGACCAGCGCCGAGCCGATCGGCGCGCCGAGTCCCTTCGAGAAGCACACCGAGACGCTGTCGAACGGAGCCGCGATCGCCTTCGCCATCGCTCTCGCATCCCCGCGCGCATCGTCAGCGAGCGCCACCGCGGCGTTGAAGAGGCGAGCGCCGTCGAGATGGGTCGACAGCCCGCGCCGCCTTGCGAGTGCGCAGGCGGCCTCGAGGTACTCGATCGACAGCACCTTGCCGCCGATCGTGTTCTCGAGGCAGAGCAGGCGGCTCCTCGCGAAATGCGAGTCGTCGGGCTTGATCGCCGCCTCGATCGCCGCCAGCGCCAGCGAGCCGTCGGCCTCGTGCTCGAGCGGCTGCGGCTGGACGCTGCCGAGCACTGCCGCGCCGCCGCCTTCCCAGCGGTAGGTGTGGGCCATCTGGCCGACGATGTACTCGTCGCCGCGGCCGCAGTGGCTCATCACGCCGACCAGGTTGCTCTGGGTGCCGCTCGGCACGTAGATCGCCGCCTCCTTGCCGAGCATCGCCGCGATCTTCTCCTGCAGCGCGTTCACGCTCGGGTCGTCGCCGAAGACGTCGTCGCCGACCTCGGCGGCGGCCATCGCGGCGCGCATCGCTGCCGTCGGCCGGGTCACGGTGTCGCTGCGCAAGTCCACGGTCTTCTGACTCATCGTGTCGCCTCCAGGAAGTTTCGAAGCATGGCATGGCCGTGCTCGGTGAGGATGGATTCGGGGTGGAACTGCACGCCCTCGAGCGGCGTCTTCGTCGCCGCGAGCTCGCGGTGGCGCACGCCCATGATCTCGCCGTCGCTCGCCGTCGACGTCACCTCGAGCGACGCGGGAAGGCTGGCCCGCTCGATCGCGAGCGAGTGGTAGCGGATCACCGAGAAGCGCTCGGGCAGCGCCGCATAGACGCCGCGCCCGTCGTGGCTCACGACATCGCTCTTGCCGTGCATCAGCCGGCCGGCGCGCACGACCCGGCCGCCGAGTGCCGCGCCGATCGCCTGGTGGCCGAGGCAGACGCCCAGGATCGGCAGTGTGCCCGCGAAGGCGTCGATCGCGGCGACGCACACGCCGGCCTCGGCGGGCGTGCACGGGCCGGGCGAGAGAACGAGCCGGTCGGGCCGGAGCGCGCCGATGCCGGCGACGTCGATCTCGTCGTTTCGAAAGACGCGCACGTCCTCGCCGAGCTCGCCGAAGTACTGCACCAGGTTGAAGGTGAAGCTGTCGTAGTTGTCGATCATGAGGAGCATCTCAGAAGCCCTCCTCGACCAGCTCGGCGGCGCGCAGCAGCGCGCGTGCCTTGGCTTCGGTCTCCTGCCACTCGAGCTCGGCGACCGAGTCGGCGACGACGCCGGCCGACGCCTGCACGTGCAGCGTCTTGTCCTTGACGATGCCGGTGCGGATCGCGATCGCCACGTCCATGTCGCCGGCGTAGCTGAGGTAGCCGCAGGCGCCGCCGTAGATGCCGCGCTTGACCGGCTCGAGCTCGTCGATGATCTCCATCGCGCGCACCTTCGGCGCGCCGGTGAGCGTGCCCGCCGGGAAGGTCGCGCGCAGGACGTCGATGTTGGTCATGCCGTCCTTCAGCACGCCTTCGACGTTGCTGACGATGTGCATCACGTGCGAGTAGCGTTCGACCGCGAACGCCTCGGTCACCACCACGCTGCCGACCTTGGCGATCCGGCCGATGTCGTTGCGCGCCAGGTCGATCAGCATCAGGTGCTCGGCGCGCTCCTTCGGGTCGGCGGAGAGCTCGGTCTCGAGCGCGCGATCGAGCTCGGGCGTTGCGCCGCGCGGCCGCGTCCCGGCGAGCGGGCGGATGGTCACCTTGTCGCCCTGCCCGCTCGCCTCGCGCCGCACCAGGATCTCGGGCGATGCGCCGACGATCTGGAAGTCGCCGAAATCGTAGAAGTACATGTACGGCGACGGGTTGAGCGAGCGCAGCGAGCGGTACAGGCTGAGCGGCGAGCCCTCGTAGCGCTTCGAGAGACGCTGGCCGACCTGGACCTGCATCAGGTCGCCGGCGGCGATGTACTCCTTGGCGCGCGCGACGGCGGCGAGGAAGTCGTCCTTGGCGAACTCGCGCCGGACCGGCTGCGCCGCGGTGCGCTCCACCGCCGGCGCCGACACGCTGGCGCGCAGCCGATCGGTCAGTTCGCCGAGCCGGCGCCGCGCCTTCGCGAACGCCTCCGGCACGGCCGGGTCGGCGTAGACGATGAGGTAGAGGCGGCCCGAGAGGTTGTCGATGACCGCGACTTCCTCGCACTGGACGAGCAGGATGTCGGGCGTGCCGATCGGGTCGGGCAGCGGGCGCGCCCGCGCCGATGCGGCCAGGCGCGGCTCGATCGAGCGCACCGCGTCGTAGCCGAAATAGCCCGCGAGACCGCCGCAAAAGCGCGGCATGCCGGGACGCAGGGCGACCTTGAAGCGCCGCTGGTAGGCGGCGACGAAGTCGAGCGGATCGCCCTCGTCGGTCTCGACGACGCGGCCGTCGGTGACGATCTCGCTGCGAAACGCCGTCGCGCGCAGCATCGTGCGCGCCGGCAGGCCGATGAAGGAATAGCGCCCGAAGCGCTCGCCGCCGACGACCGATTCGAGCAGGAAGCTGTTGCGCGCCGTCTCGGCCCCGCCGTCGCCGCGGCCCGCGTCGTATGCCAGCTTCAGGTAGAGCGACAGCGGCGTCTCCAGATCGGCGAAGGCCTCGGCGATCAGGGGAATGCGGTTGAAGCCCTGCAGGGCCAGGCTCTTGAACTCGAGTTCGGTCATCGCATGCCCGCCGAAGCGGCGAGCTCTCCACGTCTGGGGGCCGACCCGGCGAGGCGGCCGGCGGCGAATCGTTCGGGGCGGACAGCGGCGACCTGAACGGTGCCGCGGCGGCGTCGGGGGCCCGACGCGAAGGCGTCAGGCGAGCGGCCGGTCGCTTCGCCAGGGCCAGGCTCCCCGGTCGGACGACGACCTGACGAGTGGGGAACGCGGCGTGACCATCGCAAAAGTGTAGCGCGTCCGGGTCGCACGTC
>JBBSBZ010000319.1:0-3742 GCA_038250795.1 Burkholderiales bacterium
CTGCCTCGTGATCCGCGAGAGGCCGCGCGCCTTCCGGATGGCCAATCGCGGCCTCGAGGGCGTCGAGACCGCCATGGTCGGTCGCGACGCGGAGCTGGCGCGCATCACCGATGCCTTCGAGGCCGCCTGCGACGACGGGGAGGCCGGGATCATCACCGTGGTCGGCGAGCCGGGGATCGGCAAGAGCCGGCTCGGGCTCGAATTTGCCCAGTGGCTCGAACGGCTGCCCGCCGGTGTCCGTTTCCATCACTGTAGGCCGCAGCCGTACGGAAATCACGTCCCGTATGGCCTGGTACGCGACATGCTCGCGCGCCGCTTCGACATCCTCGACAGCGACTCGCAGGCTGCGGCCAAGGGAAAGCTCGCCGCGGGCATCGGCGAGGTCCTGACGGAGCGCACCGACGAGTACACCGCGCTGATCGGCCAGCTGATCGGCCTCGACTACGGCGACGACCCGCACATCGCCGCGATCGCGAGCGAGGCCAAGCAGTTGCGCGACCGCGCCTTCCACGCGCTCTCGCGCTATTTCCTGACGCTGCACAGGAAGACCGGCGAGCCGATCGTCGTCGTTCTCGACGACCTGCACTGGGCCGACGACGGCTCGCTCGACTTCGGCAACCACCTGGCCCAGGCCTGTCGCGACATCCCGATGCTGATGCTCTGCCTGACCCGAGCTACCCTCTACGAGCGCCGGCCGCTCTGGGGCAGCGGCCAGAGCAATCACCAGCGCATCGACCTTTCGCCGCTGACCCGGCGCGGAACGCGCGACCTGATCGACGGCCTGCTCAGTCGTCTCGCGAGCGTTCCCGACGCGCTGCGCGACCTGCTTGCCGGCAGCGCCGAGGGCAACCCGTACTTCGTCGAGGAGCTGATCGGCATGCTCATCGACGACGGCGTCATCGTCACCGACGAGGAGCCGTGGCGCGTCGTCGCCGCCAAGCTGCTCGACGTCAACGTGCCGGGCACGCTGGCCGGCGTGATCCAGGCGCGCATCGACGGTCTGCCGGCGAACGAGAAGCTGGCGTTGCAGCAGGCGAGCGTCGTCGGCCACGTCTTCTGGGACGAGGTGCTGCAGCGCATCGCGCCGGCGTCGACCGAGGCGCTCGACGGCCTCACGCGGCGTGAGCTCGCCTACGGCCGCGAGACGAGCGCCTTCGAGGGGACGCGCGAGTTCGTCTTCAAGCACCATGTGCTGCACCAAGTCGTCTACCACTCGGTGCTCAAGGGCCCCCGGCGGGAGCAGCACCGGCAGACCGCCGACTGGCTCGTCGTGCGCAGCGGCGATCGGGCAAGCGAGTACTTCGGGCTCATCGCAGACCACTACGAGCGCGCCGGCGACGTGACCAACGCCGTCGAATACCTGCGCCGCGCGGGCGAGGACGCGGCACGCAGCTACGTCAGCGTCGCCGCGCTCGACTTCGTCGGCCGCGCCCTGGCACTCGTCCCCGAGGCGGACGCCGCGACCCGATTCGCGCTCCTCCTGACCCGGCGGGGCGTCTATGCCGAATCGGGACGGCGCGCCGAGCAGGGCGCCGACGTCGAGGCGCTCGAGGCGCTCGCCGAGGTGCTCGACGACGACGGGCGGCGTGCGCGCGCGGCGGGTTTTCGCGCCTCGCTTGCGCTCGTCACGGGCGATTACCCCGGCACGGTCGTCGCGGCGCAGCGCGCAGTGGCGCTGGCCGAGGCGGCAGGTCAGCAGGGGGCCGCGCTCACGCCGCTTCTCAACTGGGCACGGGCGCTCCAGTTCCAGGGCGACTACGACGGCGCACACAGCCGCGCCGACCAGCTGCTGACCCTGGCGCGCGAGGTCGGTGACCGCCGCGTCGTGAGCACGACGCTCATCCAGCTCGGCATCATCGCGTTCCAGCGGGGCCACTATCACGCCGCGCGCGGCTTCTACCAGCCGGCGCTCGCCCTGGCGCGCGCCAATGGCGATCGATCGGTCGAGAGCGGCGCGATCAACAACCTGGGCGAGACTGAGCGGTTGCTCGGCAACTACGAAGCGGCGTTCGACCTGTTCGAGACCGGGCGGCGCCTCGCCGCCGAGATCGGCCAGCGGGTCAACGAGTCGTACCTGCTGTGCAACATGGCGCAGATCGCCTACCTGCGCGGCGACGCTGCCAGCTCGATCAGCCTTGTTGGCGAAGCGATCGAGATCGCCGAACGCCTCAAGGACCGCGATCTGAAGGCGATCCTTCTCGGCATCCGTGCCCATTCGCTGACGGCGCTCGGCCAGTGGGACGAGGCGGCCGCCTGCTATCGAGAATCGGCCAGTCTCTTTCGCGAGATCGGCCGGCCGACCATGCCGCCCGAGCCGATCGCCGGCCTCGCCCGTCTCGCGCTGGCCCGCGGCGACATCGCCCAGGCACGCGAGACGATCGCCGAGGTCATCACCCATTTCGACGCCGGCGGCAGCGTCGACGGCACCGAGGATCCGCTCCTCATCTACCTCACCTGTCACGACGTCCTACGTGCCGCCGGAGAGTCGCGGGCGCACGAGTTCCTGCGTCAGGCCCACCAGCAGCTCATGAGTCGAGCCGACCTCCTCGGCGACGCCGAGCGCGCGACTTTCCTGGCCAACGTGCCGTCTCACCGGGCGATCGTCGCTGCGTGGGCGACGATCGATCTCCAGCGCGCCGCCGACGATGGCGTTGCCGCCGCAGCTACGGGCGCGTCGACGCCTTGAGCGGTTGCGCCACTCGCCGTCGGTCAGCGAGTTGCGCCAGGGTGCCGGTCGCCAGGGCCGTGCCGACGAAGATGACGAGGCAACCGAGCGCCACCGGCGCCGTCAGCTCCTCGCCCAGGAACAGGCCGCCCCAGAGCACGGCGAAGATCGGGATGAGATAGGTCACCGCGACGGCGTTGGCCGGCCCGGCGTTGACGATGAGGCGGAAGTAGAGGATGTAGGCGACGCCGGTGCCGAAGAACGCGAGCAGCGCCGCCATGAGCCACGCGTTCGCCGACGGCGCCGCTGCGGGCCAGGCGATGAACGCCGGCACGGCGACGAACAGCGTGGCCGCGAGCTGGCTTCCCGCAGCGACGGCAAGCGGCGGCACGCCGCCGAGGTGGCGCTTCGTCAGGCTCGGCGAAATGCTGTAGCAGAGCGTCGCCGCAAGGCAGGCGGCGATCGCCCACGCCGAGCCGCCGGGATGGAAGTCGGCCTTGTCCCAGCCGATCCAGAGCACGCCGGCGAAGCCGATCGCCAGGCCGAGCACCCGCGCTGTCGTCATGCGGTCGCCGAGCCAGAGCCACGCGACGACGGCCGCGAAGAGGGGCGTCGCCGAGTTGAAGATCGCCGAAAGTCCCGCGTTGATCGAGAGCGCCGCGTACGCGAAGCAGAGAAAGGGCAGGGCCGAATTGGTCAGGCCGACAATGGCGATCGGCTTCCAGTGCTTGCGCAACGCGGTCATCTCGCCGCGCGCGGACAGGAGCGGGAGGAGCAGCAGCGAGGCGCCCGCGACGCGCAGGAACACGAGCGCGATCGGGCCGAAGGCGGGCGCCGCGATCCGCATGAAGAGAAAGGCCGCGCCCCAGAGCGCGGCCAGGGCGACGAGATCGACGACGTCGCGCAGCCTCAATGGAGCTCCAGCGGCCGCATGTTCGAGTTCTTTCGTGTGCCGTGCCGCGCCTCGATGCGCAGCAGCGCCGTCTTGCGATCGAGGCCACCCGCGTAGCCGGTGAGCGCACCCGAGCTGCCGAGGACGCGGTGGCACGGCACGATGATCGAGACCGGATTGCGGCC
>JBBSBZ010000320.1:0-3739 GCA_038250795.1 Burkholderiales bacterium
AGCAGCGCGGCTCCCAGGCCGCCCATCCCGAAGGCGAAGCCGAAGAACAGTCCCGAGACCATGCCCACCTTGCCCGGCATCAGCTCCTGCGCGTAGACGAGGATGGCGGAGAACGCAGAGGAGAGCACGAGGCCGATGACGACGGTAAGCGTGGTCGTCCAGAAAAGGTCGGCATGCGGAAGCAGGAGTGCGAACGGCGCCACGCCCAGGATGGACACCCAGATCACCGGCTTGCGGCCGATGCGGTCGCCCATCGGTCCGCCGACGACCGTGCCGATGGCCGAGGCGAACAGGAAAACGAACAGGTGGAGTTGCGCGCTCTGCACGCTCAAGCCGAAGCGCTCGATCAGGTAGAACGTGTAGAAACTGCTGAGGCCCGCCACGTAGAAGTACTTGGAGAAGATCAGCACGAGCAGCACCGCGATGGCCCCCAGCACCACCTTGGGCGGATAGGGTGCCGGCGCGACCGGGTGCCTGCGAGGCCCGACCGCGATGTGGTGGGCCGCGTACCAGCGGCCGACCCGCATCAGTAGGCAGATGCCCAGCAGCGCCGCCAGCCCGAACCAGGCCACGCTGCGCTGGCCGAACGGAACGATGATCGCGGCCGCGAGCAGGGGGCCGATGGCCGTTCCCGTGTTGCCTCCGACCTGGAACACCGACTGCGCGAAGCCGTGCTGGCCGCCCGAGGCCAGCCGCGCGACCCGGGACGACTCCGGGTGGAAGATGGAAGATCCGATGCCCACGAAAGCTGCGGCCAGCAGCACGGCGCCGAAGCTCGGCGCGAATGCCAGCAGCACGATTCCCACCAGGGTCGACACCATGCCGAGCGGCAGCGAGTAGGGCTGCGGCCGGCGATCGGTGAAGAGCCCCACCAGCGGCTGCAGCAGCGAAGCCGTGAGCTGATAGGTCAGGGTGATCAAGCCGATCTGGGTGAAGCTCAGCGAGAACTCGCCCTTCAGGATCGGATACATCGCCAGGATCAGCGACTGCATCATGTCGTTGACCATGTGCGACGTGCTGAGGGCGCCCAGGATGCCGTAGGCCGGCTTCGCTTTCGGCATGACCGCGGTCTCGCCGACCACGACAGGGGCGATGCCGCTGCCGTCCAGCGCTGCGGTGACGGAAGGTGTCATGGATCGGGTCTGCGCTGAAGGGTTATCGGCGACGGCGAGCATGCGCCGTCGGCGCGCGACCTGATTATCGAACGCGCCGCGGTCCGACGGCTCCTCGTCGGACTGCGCGAACAGCCGGTCAGCGGCCCTGCAGCTGCGTCAGCACGGCGCGAGCGGCCGCCGCCGAAGAGGCGGGGTTCTGGCCGGTGATCAGCTTTCCGTCGGTGACGACGTGCGACTGCCAGTCCGCGCCCTTGCTGTAGCGCCCGCCGCTCGCGACGAGCATGTCCTCGACCAGGAAGGGCACGACCTTGGTGAGCTGTGCCGCCTCTTCCTCGGTGTCGGCGAAGCCGGTCACCCGCTTCCCCTTGACCAGCAGCGAACCGTCTTGCGCGCGCACGTGACGCAGCACGCCCGGCGCATGACAGACCGCAGCGACGGTCTTGCCCGCGGCGGCCATGGACTCGATCAGCGCGGCCGAATCGGCATCCTCGGCGAGGTCCCAGAGCGGTCCGTGCCCGCCGGGGTAGAACACGGCATCGAAATCGTCTCCAGAGACGCTGGCCAGCGTGCGCGTGCTGGCCAGTGCGGCCTGGGCATCGGGGTCGCCCTTGAAGCGCCGCGTCGCCTCCGTCTGCGCGTCGGGCGCGTCGCTCTTGGGGTCGAGCGGCGGCTGGCCGCCCTTGGGCGAAGCGAGCGTCACCTCGGCACCGGCGTCCTTGAAGACGTAGTACGGAGCGGCGAATTCCTCCAGCCAGAAACCGGTTTTCTTGCCCGTGTCGCCGAGCCGGTCGTGCGAGGTCAGGACCATCAGGATCTTCATGTGCGTTCACTCGTTCGTTGGCGAGCATGAAGGATAGGAGGGTCGCCTCGGAGCCGACAGGCGATCCCGGCCCGCTCGCGTGTAAGACGAAGCCAAGAGTTTCATCTGCGCTGACGCCCCACGGGATCCGTGCGTCGGGCTGCCCGCCGAGCGCATCGGCGCTTGGCGACGGGTGCGTTTCTGCGGCGCAGCGCCCGCGCCGGGGCGAGACCGGACGGCACGTCGCTTGCCGACGTGGCGGGTTGTCACTGCATGGAGGTCGCTCCTGCCAGCTCTCGCCACAGGCTTCATCAAGGTTCGCGGAGCGCGCGAGCACAACCTGCAGGACATCGACGTCGACATCCCTCGCGACGCGCTCGTCGTCTTCACCGGGGTGTCGGGCTCGGGCAAATCGTCGCTCGCCTTCGGCACGCTCTACGCCGAGGCCCAGCGTCGCTATTTCGAGTCGGTCTCGCCCTACGCGAGGCGGCTGATCGAGCAGGTCGGGGTGCCCGACGTCGATTCGATCGAAGGGCTGCCACCGGCGGTCGCTTTGCACCAGCAGCGTGGGACGCCGAGCGCGCGCTCCTCGGTGGGCAGCATCACGACGATCTCCTCGGTGCTGCGGCTTCTGTACTCGCGAGCCGGCACCTACCCGCCACGGCAGCCGATGCTGTATGCCGAAGACTTCTCGACCAATACGCCGCAGGGCGCCTGCCCGCATTGCCATGGGCTCGGCCATGTCTACGACGTCACCGAGGCAACGCTGGTGCCCGATCCGTCGCTCACGATCCGTGAGCGCGCCGTCGCCGCCTGGCCGCCGGCCTGGCACGGCCAGAACCTGCGCGACATCCTCGTGACCCTCGGTCACGACGTCGACACGCCCTGGCGCGAGCTGCCGAAGAAGACCCGCGACTGGATCCTGTTCACCGACGAGCAGCCGACCGTCCCCGTGTACGCCGGCTTTTCCGCATCGGAAGTGCGTGCAGCTCTTCGGCGCAAGACCGAGCCGAGCTACCAGGGCACCTTCACCGGCGCGCGCCGATACGTGCTTCACACCTTCGCGACGACCCAGAGCGCCCTGATGAAGAAGCGGGCCGCGCGCTACATGATCGGACGCGTCTGCCCTGTGTGCCACGGCAAGCGCCTGAAGAAGGAGGCGCTGTCGGTGACGTTCGCGGGATGGGACATCGGCGAAATGTCACGGCTGCCGCTCGATGCCCTGGCGGCTGCCCTCGAGCCCGCGGCCCGTGGGCAATTCGAAACGCCGTCGAGCGGCGGGCCGATCGCAAGCGCGAGCGCGAACCGCTCGAGGTCCAGTGCGAGCACCGCGAAGCGCGTCGCCGCCGGCGGCTCGGCCCATGCGGGCGCACCGGATGTGCGGCGCACGCCCAATCTCTCGGAGGAAAAGCGGATCGCCGCCCAGCGACTGGCCGCCGACCTGATCGAGCGCGTGAAGACGCTGCGCGAGCTGGGCCTCGGCTACCTCTCGCTCGACCGCAGCACGCCGACCCTGTCGCCCGGCGAGCTGCAGCGGCTGCGGCTGGCCACCCAGCTTCGCTCCAACCTGTTCGGCGTCATCTACGTGCTCGACGAGCCGACGGCCGGCCTGCACCCGCGCGACGGCATCGCGCTTCTCGCGGCACTGGAGCAGCTCAAGCGCGGCGGCAATTCGATGCTCGTCGTCGAGCACGACCTCGACGTGATGCGGCGTGCCGACTGGATCGTCGACGTCGGTCCGGGCGCCGGCGAGGCGGGTGGCCAAGTCCTCTACAGCGGCCCGCCGGCCGGACTCGAGGCGGTCGAGGCGTCGCTCACCGCACGC
>JBBSBZ010000321.1:0-3728 GCA_038250795.1 Burkholderiales bacterium
ACAGCTTCAATCCGAAGACCATGGCAACTCTCCTTTGAGAAAACGATCGGCGCGCGAGTGGCCGCCCTGAACGAAGAATTCTGGCGCGGGCAGGTCGAGCGCGACGCGGCCCTCGTCCATGAACACGACGCGGCTGGCCAGCCGCTTGGCCTGGCCGAGGTTGTGGGTGCTCATCACGAGCGTCGTGCCCTCCGCCGCGAACGCAGCGAGCACGCCTTCGACCTCCTTCTTGGCGGTCGGATCGAGGCTCGCCGTCGGCTCGTCGAGAAAGAGCAGTACCGGTCCCAGCGCCCAGGCGCGGGCGAGCGCGAGGCGCTGCTGCTCGCCGCCGGAAAGGGAGCGCGCTGCGCGATCGCGCAGCGGCCAGAGGCCGACCTTGCCGAGCGCCGCCTCGACGCGCGCCGTACGCTCGGCGCGCGGCAGCCGGCGCGCCGCCAGCCAGAGCGCGAGGGCCACATTGCGACGGGCCGACAGGCGCAGCAGGAACGGGCGCTGAAAGACCATCGCCTGCAGCGCGCCGTCGGCGCTGGTCCGGCGCTGGCCGGCGTGCGCCACGACGCCGTGCAGGAGGCGCAGCAGCGTCGTCTTGCCCGATCCGTTCGGTCCGACGACGGCGACGAACTCGCCGCGGCCGATCGTGAGCGTCGCAGCGTGCACGGCCCGCACCGGCCCGAACGAGACCGACGCATCGATCAGCTCGACCAGAGGCTTGCGCCGCGCGGCTGTCGTCATCGTCAGGCGCCTTCCACGCGGCCGTCTGCGCCGGCGCGCGGCACCAGCGCGATCATCCCGTTCAGGAGCGCGACGACCGTGAGCAGCACGATGCCGAGGGCGAGCGCGAGCGGCAGGTCGCCCTTGCTCGTCTCGAGCGCGATCGTGGTGGTCATCACGCGCGTCACGCCGTCGATGTTGCCGCCGACGATCATCACCGCACCGACCTCGGCGACGGCACGGCCGAAGGCCACGAGCAGCAGCGTGACGACCGCCCAGCGCTCGTGCAGCAGCATGAGCAGCGCGCACAGGAACGGGCCCGCGCCCAGGGAGCGAAGCTGCTGGCCGCCATCTCGCAGCGCCCCCGCCACGACCTGCTGCGACAAGGCGACGATCACGGGCAGGACGAGGATGGTCTGGGCGATCACCATCGCCGTCGGGGTGAAGAGGATGCCCCAGGCGCCGAGCGGCCCGCTGCGCGAGAGCAGCAGGTAGACCGCGAGGCCGACCACGACCGAAGGCAACGCAAGGAGCGTGTCGAGTCCCCAGAGGAGCGTGCGCCGGCCCGGAAAGGGCGTCGCCGCGAGCCAGGCGCCTGCCGCCAGGCCGAGCACGGCCGCGAGGAGGCAGGCCGAGCCGCTCACGGCGAACGAGAGGGCCACCGTGCGCAGGAGCACCGGATCGGCGTCGACGATCAGGTGCGCCGCCATCGCGAAACCTTCGCCGAGCGTGTTCATGGCTGGCCTCGCGTCGGCCGGTCGACACGGGTTGCCGCGGCGGAGGTCAGAATGGGAAGTGCACAGGAATTCCCTCGGAAAGCCAGTTCAATGATCGACCCCTCTCTCGTGACGGGCCTCGTCCTGGCCGGCGGCCGCGGCAGCCGCATGGGCGGCGTCGACAAGGGCCTGCAGATCCACCAGGGCATGCCGATGGCCATGCATGCGCTGCTGCGGCTCGGTCCCCAGGTCGGCGAGCTCATGATCAACGCGAACCGCAATCTCGGGGCGTACGAGTCGATGGGCGTGCCGGTGTGGCCAGACGCCCTGCCCGACTATCCCGGCCCGCTCGCCGGCTTCCTGACCGGACTGGAACGCTGCGAGACACGCTACCTCGTGACCGTGCCATGCGATTCGCCTTTGTTCCCGCACGATCTCGTCGCCCGTCTCGCCGACGCCCTCGAAGCCGACGGCGCCGAGATCGCGATGGCAGCGACGCGCGACGGCGGCGAGCTGCGCGCGCAGCCGGTGTTCTGCCTGATGGAGGCATCGATGTCGGAGAGCCTGACGCGCTTCACCGCGAGCGGCCGGCGCAAGATCGACGCCTGGACGGCCGGCTGTCGCACCGTCCTCGTGCCGTTCGAGGACGGAGCAGCGTTCGCGAACGCCAACACCGAGGCCGAGCTGCGGGCGCTGCAGTCCCATGGCTGAAGCACCCGGTTTCGCGGCCGAAGCGCGCGTGCCGTCGCTTCAGGAGATCGCCTCCTGCATCGCCGGCTACGACCCGAAGGCGCTGCCGGTGGCGCAGGCGCAGGCCTTCATCGCCCGGCTGGCGCCGCGCGTCGGCGCCAGGGAGCGCGTGGCCCTGCGCAGCGCGCTCGGTCGCGTGCTGGCCGAAGACATGATTTCGGCGATCGACGTGCCGGCCCAGGACAACTCCGCGATGGACGGCTACGCGATGCGCGGCGCCGAGCTGAGCGCCGGTGGCGAGAGCGTTTTCACGGTCGCCGGCGCCGGTTTCGCCGGTGGTCGCTTCGAAGGCGAGGCCGGCCCCGGCCAGTGCGTGCGCATCATGACCGGCGCCGTGATGCCCGACGGGCTCGACACGGTGGTGCCGCAGGAGTTCTGCCGGACCGAGGGCGATCGCGTCGGCGTGCCCGCCGGCGTGGTGAAGCGCGGCGACAACCGGCGCCTGGCCGGCGAGGACCTGGCGCGCGGCAGCGTCGCCCTGCGCGCCGGTCGGCTGATCCGCCCGGCCGACCTCGGGCTGCTCGCTTCCCTCGGCCACGCCGAGGTGGCCGTGTTCCGGCGCCTTCGCGTCGCCTTCTTCTCCACCGGCAACGAGTTGCGCTCGGTGGGCGAGCCGCTCGACGCGGGCTGCGTCTACGACAGCAACCGCTACACGTTGTGGGGCATGCTGCAGCGTCTGGGCGTCGACGTGATCGACCTCGGCGTCGTGCGCGACGACCCGGCGGCGCTCGAGCAGGCCTTCGCCGCGGCCGCCCGGGACGCCGATGCGGTGATCACGTCGGGCGGTGTCAGCGTGGGGGAGGCCGATCACACCAAGCTCGTCATGGCTCGCCTCGGCGACGTGCTGTTCTGGCGCATCGCGATGCGGCCCGGCCGGCCGATGGCCATCGGCCGCATCGAGAGTGCCGGGCACAGCGCCATCCTGTTCGGACTGCCCGGCAACCCGGTCGCCGTGATGGTCACCTTCTATGCGCTCGTGCGCGATGCCTTGCTCGCGATGAGTGGCGCCAGCCCGGCGCCACTGCTGCCGATCCGGGCCGCCAGCGTGAAGCCGATCAGGAAGCGCGCCGGTCGCACGGAGTACCAGCGCGGCATCGTCACGCGTGCCGACGACGGACGATGGCAGGTGCACATCACCGGCTCCCAGGGATCGGGCATCCTGCGCAGCATGAGCGAGGCGAACGGACTGGTCGTCCTCGGCCATGAGCAGGGCGACGTTGCGACCGGCGACGAGGTCGAGGTCTTGCCGTTCGACGCTCTGGTCTAAAGCGAACCGGCTCATGCCCTCGCGGGCTCGGGTGCCGCGTCGAAGCGATCCCGACCGCAGTAGCAGAGGAAGTGGCGGTTCGTCGCCCTTCCGAACAGCGTCATGCCGAGCCGCGTTGCGATCTCGTGGCCCATCTGGGTGATGCCACTCCTCGAGACGATGATCGGCACGCCCATCTGGGCCGACTTGATCACCATCTCGCTGGTCAGGCGGCCCGTCGTGTAGAACGCCTTGTCCGCACCGTCGACGCCATGCAGCCACATCCAGCCGGCAATGGTGTCGAT
>JBBSBZ010000322.1:0-3713 GCA_038250795.1 Burkholderiales bacterium
AGCTCGATCCCGATCGAGAAATCGTTGCAGCTGTCGCGCCCGTCCCACTGCGACGCACCAGCGTGCCAGGCGCGCTCGTCGGCCGACACGAACTGGACGAGCTCGCCATCGCGCCGGATCAGGAAATGCGCCGAGACGCTCGCACCGCGGATCGTCTCGAAGTACGGATGCGCGGCCCAGTCGAGCCGGTTGGTGAAGAGTCGCTCGATCGCGTCGCCGCCGTATTCGCCGGGCGGCAGGCTGATCGAATGAAGGACGACGAGATCGACCACCAGGCCCGCCGGCCGGGGCCCGAAATTGGGTGACGGGACGGCGCGCGCCCGGCGCAACCAGCCGTCGCGCCACGCTTCTCGCGTCACTCGCGGTCCGGGTTGCCGGCGTCGCCGCCCACGTTGACGTTCAGCCGGGCCATGCGATAGCGCATCTGGCGCAGCGACAGGCCCAGGCCGATGCCGGCGGCGGTGCGGTTGAAGCGGTGGTGCTCGAGCGCGCGCACGAGGATGTCGCGTTCGACATCGTCGAGGTATTTGGCCAGGTCACTCGGCAAGGGCTCCTCGACCGGCGCCATCCGTGCCTGCGTCCGTACGCTTTCGATCCTCGATTCGGCCACCGTGGCGATCTGGTCGAGCTCCTGCGCCGCGCTGTCGGTGAACACCGCCTCGGGAAGGCCGAGGTCGTAGACGTCGAGCTCTTCCGCGCCCGAGAGCGCGACCGCGCGATGAAGCAGGTTCTCGAGCTCGCGCACGTTGCCGGGGAACGGATGGCGAGAGAGGTGGACCAGCGCGTCGCGCGTCAGGCGCGGCGCCGGCCAGACACCGGCGTCTCGCGCAAGCCGCTCGAGGATGCGCTCGCTCACCACCGAGAGGTCCTCGAGGCGCTCGCGCAGCGGCGGGACGCGGATCTGGATGACGTTGAGCCGGTAGTAGAGGTCCTGGCGGAACTGGCCGACCTGGACCTCGGCGCCGAGGTCCTTGTGGGTCGCGCTCAGGAGCCGCACGTCGACGGGCAGCTCGGTCACCGCGCCGACCGGTCGCACCGAGCGCTCCTGGATCGCGCGCAGGAGCTTGCTCTGCATCGACAGCGGCAGGTCGCCGATCTCGTCGAGGAAGAGCGTGCCACCGTTGGCCGCCTGGAAGAAGCCCTCGCGATCGTCGTTGGCGCCGGTGAAAGCGCCCTTGCGGTAGCCGAAGAACTCGGCTTCGAGCAGGTTCTCCGGAATGGCGCTGCAGTTGACCGGCACGAACGGCATCGCGCCACGCGCGCTCACCTCGTGAATCGCGCGCGCGACCAGTTCCTTCCCGGTGCCCGACTCGCCCGCGACGAGCACGGGCGCCATGCTGCGGGCCACCTTCTCGACCAGCTCGCGGACTTGCTGCATCGCCATCGACTGGCCGGCCATGCGCGCGAGCGCCGCGCTCACCGGCGCTGCCGGTGCCGGCGCCGGCGCGGCGGCGCGCGGCGGTCGGGGCGGCAGCGCGCTGCGATGCTCCGACGGCAGGCTGGCCGGATCGACCGTCGGCGTGCCGCTGCCGCCCCGGCCGAGTGCCGACGCGACGACGCCGCGGAACTGCTTCAGGTCGACCGGCTTGGTGAGGTAGTCGTAGGCGCCGGCCTTGAGGGCGTCGACCGCGTTCTCGGACGAGCCGTAGGCCGTGATGACAATGGCCTTCTCGCGCCGGCCGCTCTCCTCGAGCCACTTCAGGACGTCGAGGCCGGTGCCGTCCGGCAGACGCATGTCGGTGATGACCGCGCTGTAGGTGCGGTCCTTCAGATGGAGCAGCGCCTCCTGCACCGTGCCGGCGGTGTCGAGGTCGTAGCCCTCCCTCAGGAGCGTCAGCTCGTAGAGCGTGCGCAGGTCGGGCTCGTCGTCGACGACGAGCAGGCTGAAGTGCGAAGCGGTGGTCATAGGGTCATGGCGGGACGGTCGGCAGGCTGCAGGGCACCACGGCGCATGTCGACGAAGAACTCGTTGCGCAGCGCTTCTTCCGGCGCGAGCAGCCGATAGTCGATGCGGGCTCCGTATCTCTCGCAGAGCTCGCGGCAAATGTAAAGGCCCAGGCCGGTGCCGCGACTGCGAGTCGAGAAAAACGGCTCGAACAAATAGGACTCGACGTCGGCCGAGATCGGCGCGCCGTCGCTCCGGACACCGAAGGCGACGCGCGCCGGGTCGTCGTGCCCGGCATGCAGCCGGACCCGCACCGCTCCCGGCTTGTCGCTTGCGTGGCGCCGCGCGTTGTCGAGCAGGTTGACGAGGACGCGGCGCAGATGCTCGGCGTCGAACACCACGCCCGTCGGGCTGCTCGGCAGCTCGACACGCAGAACGCTCTCGGGTCCCGGCTCGACGCCGGCGGCTTGCGCCCACTCGCGGCAGATGAGGCCGATCTGCGTGGTCGCGTCGATCACGGTGCCGATCTGGACCTGGCCGGGCGCGACCTCCATCACGTCGTCGACGATCCGCTTCAGGCGTTCGACGTTTTCGCTCACCATCTTCATCAGCTGGCGCTGCCCCGGATCGGTCGCGTCCTCGGAAAGCAGCGCGTTGGCCTGCGAGATCGCCGCGAGCGGATTTCTGATCTCGTGCGCGATGCCGGCCGAGACGCGGCCCATCGCGGCGAGCTTTTCCTGGCGGCTGCGCGCCTGGACGCTGCGCACGTCTTCGAGGAAGAGGACGCAGAACTCCTCGCTCGCCGGCGGCTCGCGCTTTCGCGTGAAGCGCACGCGCACGCGCAGGACCCGATGCGAATCGGGACCGAACTGGAGCGGCACGTCGCGGCCGGCCTCCGGCCACGAGGCCTCGGCGAAGGCCCGCTCGACGGCGCGCACGAGCGAGCCCCAGGCCGGCACGCCGCGCAGCTGGAACGGTGCCGCGCGACTCGTGCCGGCCGGCGCGAGCAGGCGCCGCGCCGCGGGATTGGCCGCGCGCACCCTGCCGGCGCGGTCGACGACCAGGACGCCGTCCTCCATCTCCTCGATCACGAGGCGATTGAGCTGGGCCTGCTGGCGCGCGATCTCGAGGCTGCCGCGCGCGCTCATCTCCTCGCGCGCCAGACGCCCGGCGAGCTCGCCCGCGAGCACGGCGATGACGAAGAAACCGCTGCCGGCCAGGCCGGCCTGCGTCATCAGGAGCGTCGCGTCGCCGCCCGAGACGAGGCCGAGCCAGGCGGTGAGCAAGAGCGCCAGCGTTGCCACCGCCGCGGTCGCGAGCGCGAGCACGCGCGGCGTGAGCACGCCGGCCATGAGCACGGGCAGGACCAGCAGCGCAACGTAGTTGAAGCTCGACGCCGGCGCGGCGACGTGCAGCGCCGTGAAGAGCACGAGATCGACACCGATCGTCGCCAGCCACTGCGGGCTTTGCAGGCGCGCGAAGGTGTGAGGCGCGACACCGCGGCGAAAGCGCGGCAGCAGCCACATGCTGATCGCGAGCGTCGCGTAGGTCACGCTGACGGCGCTCACCACCAGGGTCGGGCGAAGCCCGAAGGCGCCGGTCAGGGCCAGCGTCACGACCAGGGCCACACCGATCGCGGCCCGCGCCGCGATGAAGGCGCCGTAGATGCGCTCGAAGGTGCTCTCGGTGATGGTGCGGCTTCCCCGCTGCCGGCGTTCGCGGGGCAGCGTCGCGTCGCTCTGCCATGACATGGCGAAGCGCGAGTCGTCGCTCAGCATCGCCGTATCGCCGGTGCTGCCGAAGGCGCCGAACCACGATTCGTCGGCGC
>JBBSBZ010000323.1:0-3692 GCA_038250795.1 Burkholderiales bacterium
GATCCCGCCGCAAGCGACAGTGCTGCTCCGACAAGCGCACCGGACATCGACCGCTTCGCGCCTCTACTCGTCTTCAACATGGCCATCCCCAGTTACTGTTTTGAACGTGCAAATGTTGACAACCAACACTTAGAGACGACTTATGCTAGGGACTGAATCCTCTCGCAGGCCCCCCTTGTCCCCGGGGGTGAAACACAGGATTTCTCTTGGCGCCAACCCATCGGCTACTGCAGCGAGGGTTAACACGACGTTCGAATGAGGGGAGCTATGCAGAACCGAGCCACGACCGGTTGCGACCAAACAAAACGCCCCCGAAGGGGCGCATGTCTGACGTCTGGAAAGTTCTGGTGCGGCTGGCAGGATTCGAACCCACGACCCCTTGGTTCGTAGCCAAGTACTCTATCCAACTGAGCTACAGCCGCTGAGCCGGAAATTGTAGCAGCGGCATTCGTCAGCCTGCCCGCGCGGCGCTCTCATAGCAGCGCGCGGCACGGGCGGCGTCGCCTTCCCGCCCCGCCATCTCGGCAAGGGCGACCCAGGCGATGCGACGCGCAGCCACGGGCAGGCTGCCGTCGTTCGCCGCCTGCTCGAGGAGCGAGCGGGCCTTGCCCCAGAGACCGCGCTCCGCGAGCGCCCGGCCGGCGGCCAGCGCGACAGCACCGTCGCGAGGCAGCGCCTGGCACGCCGACTCGACGCGCGGCAGCCAGTCTGCGCCGATGCCCTGCGCCGCGCCGGCGAGCGCGATGGCGATGGCCGTGCGCTCGTCCGAGGCAAGCTCGTCGATGCGGTCCCAGAGCGGCCGCAGCCAGTTCCGCGCGTCGTCGAAGGCACCGAGGGCCGCCGCGTGGGTGGCCGCCCGCGCCGCGATGAACGGATCGCGCCGATCCGCCGGATCGAACGACAGCCAGAGACGGCGCAGCTGGTCGACGTCGTGGCCGGTGTCGAGCGATTCGAACGCCAGGGAGCGAATGAGTCCGGCGGCGGCAACGCCGGAGATGCCCTGATGCTTGACCAGGAGGCGCGCCGTCTTGAGCGCCTCCTGCGGCTGGCGCGCGAGCCGCGCCGCCTGCAGCTTCAGGCGCAGCGCATGAGTTCGACGCGCCACGCCTTGCGGCAGCTCGCCCAGCAGCTCGCTGGCGCGGGCCGCATCGCGGTCGTCGAGAGCCCACTCCGCAGCCAGCAGGCGCGCCCCCTCTTCGGCCGAGCGCGCCGCCGGGCTGTGATGCGAGAGGTCGAGCGCGCGGCGCAGCTCCTCGTCGCGCAGCGCCCGGTTCTGGACGCGATGGGCGCTGCCCGCCGCAAGCAGATGGCCGAGCACGGTGAACTCGTTGTCCTGGGCGAGCTCTGGCGTCTCGGCCTGGATCGCGAGGGCGCGCTGCGCCGACTTCTGGGCGCGCGTGTACCGGCCGCCGAAGTAGAAGGCGAGCGCCTCGCGCAGGGCGGCCTGGCCGCTCCGGTCGCGGCGCGCCGTGCGCCATTCGCGCGCCCGTCGCGGCAGGCCGACGAGCGCGTTCACGGCCTGGATCGCGCCGACCAGCATGAAGCACGCCCCGACGAGCAGAAGGACGAAGAAATTGAGCGAGAGATCGACTCGCCAGCCGCTCCAGTAGAAGCTCGCGAGGCCGTCGTTCGCGCCGAAGGTCGCGGCCGCGACGACGGCGACCGCGAAGAGCAGGACGAACCAGATCGCGAAGCGCACGCCGGTATCCGGGTTGTCGAGCGTCTTAGCGCGGGCCGGCGACGGCGGCGAGCGCGGCCAGCGTGTCGTCGGGTCGCACCGCCGGCGACTGGCGCGCCTGCTGCTCGACCTGGCGCAGCAGCTCCGAGGCTGCCTGCGTGCGGCGCGAGGAGCGGTCGAAGTAGCGATCTATCGTTCCCTGCGCCCAGCGCAAGTCGCCTCGCGCAGCGTCGAACTGGCGCGCCATCAGCGACAGCCGCGCATTGAGCAGGCGCAGCTTCAGGTTCTCCTTGAGAAAGAAGGCCTGGTCGGGCGCCACCAGCATCGCCTCGGGCTGGTCGATCCGCGTGATGCGCACGAGCGAGCGCAGCTCCGTCCAGGCGCTCCCGGCGACCAGGCTCGCGGCCGCGCCGAAATGAGTCGAGAGCCACTCGCCGATGCTGCCGGTTGCACCGCTCGCTGCCGCAGACGCAGCGACCGGCGCCTTGCCGACGACCGGTGCGCCGGCACCGCGGCCGGCGTCGCGGCGCGGCTCGGCGGCCGAGAGCAGCGGCAGCTCGTCGATCATGCGTGCCGCCTCGTCGAGCCTGATCGAGAGCGTCGCCACGTCGGCGACGTTGGCCGCCTTCACCCGATCGAGGTCGCGCGCGATCGCTCGGCGCACCGGCTCCAGGCGTGGCTGGTCGGCGTGCGCGAGGCGGTCGTCGAGCTGCTTCAGGGTGGCGACGAGCGGCTCGGCGCTGCCGGTGAGCGAGGCCTGCTGCATGCCGGCGCGCAGCGCCGACTCGCCGTCGCTCACCAGGTTCTCGTCGCGCGAGCGTGCCACCGACTGGACCAGCGCCTCGAGCTGCGTGCGCTGGATCGCGACCTCGTTGAGGCGCGCCTCGAGCAGCGCCGCCTTCGCCGCCGCCTCGCGCGCACCCTCCTGGGCCTGGCGTGAGACCAGGCTGGCCTCGGCGGCCTGGACGGCGCTGTCCTGCTGGCGCTTGACCAGCTCGCGCTCGCTCGAGCGCACCCGCTGGTCGGCTCGCCAGGCGAAGACGAGGGCGATGATCGCCACCAGCGTCACCAGCAGCATCGCCAGCGACAGGGCGCGTGTGCCGGAGGCGCGTGCCGGATCGGATCCGGCAAAGGAAGAGGAAGACGGACTGGACGGAAGAGCGCGGTCGCGAGGCGTGGAGGCAGGCGAGAAATCGTCGTTCACGGTCCGATCGATTGTATGCAGGCGACCACCGCGTCGAGCCCCGGCGCGGCCTCGAGAACGCGACCGAAGCCCGCCGACCGCGCCCGCGCGGCGATGCGCGGATGGGTCGCGACGGCGCACGACTCGGCGAAGCGGCCGGTGCCGGCGGCGCGCTCGAGGTTGGCGATCGCCTCCGAGCTGCTGAAGAGCCAGATCGCGCCGGCATCGACGAGCGCGTTGTCGAGACGAGTGCGCGCCGGGCCTTCGAAGTCGGGCGCGAGGCGCCGATAGGCACCGAGCGCATCCACCGACGCGCCGGCCTCCACGAGCCGGTCGGCGAGCCAGTCGCGGCCGCCGTCGCCGCGCACGACGAGCACGCTTGCGCCCTGCCAGTCGCGTCCTTGCAGACGCGCCCAGAGCGCTTCCGAGTCGAACTGCGGGGAGTCGCCGCGGGGCTCGACGACGCCGAGCGCGTCGCCCCCGTGCTCGCGCAGCGTCGCGGCCGTGCCCGGACCGGGAACGGCCGCCTCGAGATCGAGCGGCCACGTGGCGGCGTCCGGCCGCGCGGCGAAGAAGTGCTCGACCGCGTTGGCGCTCACGAAGAAGACCAGGCGTCGCGTCGCGAGCCCGCGCCACGCCTCGTGGATCGCCTGCGGATCCTCGACGGCCGCGATCTCGATCAGCGGCAAGGACTCGGCATCGAGGCCGCGCGCACGCAGGCGCTCGACCCAGGGCGAGGCCTGCGCGGCGGGCCGGGTGACAAGAACGGGCCGGCGCGAAGTCATCGGCGCGACGGGCCGGCCCCGCCTCTAGCCGACCGAGGTCGGCGCA
>JBBSBZ010000324.1:0-3677 GCA_038250795.1 Burkholderiales bacterium
CCCTGCTCGCCGTCGGCGCGCTCGCGCATCTCGCCCGCTGGCTGCTCTGGCAGCCGTGGAAGACCTTGCGCACGCCGATCGTCTGGGTGCTGCACGCCGCCTATTTCTGGGTCCCTCTCCACCTGCTGCTGCGTGCGTTGGGCGAGCTCGGTCTCGTTCCCGCCTCAACCGCGACGCACGCGCTCACGGTCGGAGCGATCGGCGGGATGATCATCGGCATGATCACCCGCACGGCGCTCGGCCACACCGGCCGCCCGCTCGTCGCCGGGCGCGTCGAAGTCGCCTGCTACCTGCTGGTGCTGCTCTCGGCACTGGTCCGGGTCTTCGTGCCGCTGGTGGCGCCCGAGCACACCCTGCCTGCAGTGTCGTGCTCGGCGGCGCTCTGGTCGGCCGCCTTCGCGACGTACGCGCTGCGCTACTGGCCGATCCTCACCCGCCCACGTCTGGACGGCAAGCCGGGCTGAAGCATGGACTACGGAGTTCTGAAGGCTGTCCACCTGGGCGCGGTTGCGCTGTCGCTCGGCGGCTTCTTCACACGCGGTCTGGCGGCGCTGCGCGGCGCGAGCTGGGTGCGCAGCCGGCTGGCGAGAACGCTGCCACACATCGTCGACACAGTGCTGCTGCTCTCGGCACTGGCGATGGCCTGGATGCTGCGGCTGACGCCAGGAAACACACCCTGGCTCGCCGCCAAGATCGCCGGCCTGCTTCTCTACATCGCGCTCGGAATCGTCGCCCTGCGGCCCGGCCGCCCATGGCGCACCCGCGCGGCCGCGTGGCTCGGGGCGCTGGCGGTGTTCGCGTGGATCATCTCGGTCGCTTACCTCAAGACGCCGCTCGGCTTCTTCGCCACATTGGTGCCGCCGAGCGGGAATCCTTGATCGAGCGCATGGTGCCCGCGCCCCATCGGGCTCACGATCGGCCCATGACTGCATCGACTGCCGGCGTCGCCGGCGAACGCCCTCTCTTGACGACGGAGTTGCTGCGCCAGTTCGACACGCCGGGACCCCGCTACACGTCTTACCCCACCGCCGACCGGTTCACGCAGACCTTCGGTCCGCAGGACGCGACCCGTGCGCTGACCGCGCTGCGCGGCGAGGCTGAAGGGTCCCCGCTGTCCTTGTACGTGCATGTGCCATTCTGCGAATCGGTCTGCTACTACTGCGCGTGCAACAAGATCATCACCAAGCACCACGACCGCGCGACGAGCTACCTCGACGCCCTGGAGCGGGAGCTGTCACTGGTCGTCGCGCAACTCGGCACCGGCCGCCCGGTGTCCCAACTCCACTTCGGCGGTGGATCGCCGACCTTTCTTTCCGATGCGGAGCTGACGCGCGTGATGGCCGCGCTCGGCTCGGCGTTTCGCTGCACGCCGGACTCCGAAATCTCGATCGAGGTCGACCCGCGCACCGTGACGCCTTCGCGCCTGGCCCATCTGCGTGCGCTCGGCTTCAACCGGTTGAGCTTCGGCGTCCAGGATTTCGACGCGGCCGTCCAGAAGGCGGTCCACCGAGAGCAATCCTTCGACAGCGTGCGCATCCTGATGGAGAGCGCCCGCGATTTGGGGTACACGTCGATCAACGCCGACATCATCTACGGCTTGCCGAAGCAGACACCCGAGAGCTTCGCCCGGACCGTGGGCCAGATCGGCGCGCTTCGCCCGGATCGCATCGCGCTCTATTCCTATGCGCACCTGCCCGATCGATTCAAGCCGCAGCGCCGCATCGCGCAGGATGACCTGCCTGTTGCCGGCGACCGCATCGCCATGCTCGCCGGTGCGATCGAGGGATTCCTGGCGCGCGACTACGTCTACATCGGCATGGACCATTTCGCTTTGCCCGGTGATTCCCTCGCCATCGCCAAGCGGGAAGGCAGGCTGCACCGGAACTTCCAGGGCTACAGCACCCAGCCCGACTGCGACCTCGTCGCGCTCGGCGTGTCGGCCATCGGACGGGTCGGCAACTGCTACTACCAGAACGCCAAGACGCTGGTCGAGTACGAGCGATCGCTGGCCGCCGGGGTGCTCCCGGTCGTTCGCGGCTACACGCTGGACGACGATGACGACCTGCGGCGTGACGTCATCATGGCGCTGATGTGCCAGGGCCGTGTCGAGTTCGAGGCGATCGAGAAGGTGCATGCGATCCGCTTCGGCGAGCGCTTCGAGAGCGAGCTCGGGCAGTTGCGAGCCATGGCTCGATCCGCTCTCGTGGAGGTCGACGACCGGGCCATCCGCGTGACCGCCGCCGGCTGGTTTCTGGTCCGTGCCGTGGCCATGGTGTTCGACCGGCATCTACGAGAAGCGCAGGAGCGGCACGGGTTCTCGCGCATCATCTGATGCGCGCAGGCGGCGCTTCGCCCAAGACAACAGCCGCCGCCCGGCCGCGGCGCCGGACCCTCATAGAGCCCCAGAGGAGTGACGCGGCCGACTACGTGCGTCTGTAAGCCACGTCGAGCGCGGACATCGCCGGTCCGAGGCCGAGCGGCGCCGGCAGCGTCATGAGGATGCGCTTGAACAGCGGCCGGAACGCGTCGTCGCTCTCCCGGTGCGTCAGCGGATCGCGGTTCTTCATGAATGCGGCGTCGAGCCCGGCCCAGTCTTGAGGGTCGAGGACGCGCTCGGCAAGCGGCAGCACCTCGACTTCCTCGACGCGGATGTGCTCGAGGTAGGCAGTCACGTAGGCCTGCATTTCCGCCTCGAAGTGCTCGCGCCGGCTCTCGGCGTCGGCCGCGTCGCTCATCATCTCGAGCGAGAGCAGCTCATGCTCGAGCTCGCGCACCGCCCGATGGCTCCAGGCGTGATCGGCATCGAGCCGATCGAGCACCGCCCGCGACTCGTCGCTCCTCTCGCGAATCTTGGGGAAGAGCAGTTCGCTCTCCTTCGTGTGGTGGATCTTCTCCGGGAACTCGTCGATGTAGAAGAGCATCGCACGCAGGACTGTGAAGTCCAGAGGGATGCCGCGGCGCCGGCTCTCCGACAGCAGCAGGCTGATCGATCGCAGCACCGCCGAGAGGGCACCGTGCTCGTCGCGGATGACGCGAAGGGTGGGATGCATGCAGCTCTCCTTCCGTCTGGTTACGCCAGGGTGCTCAGCAGCACCGTCTGCACGACGAGCTCGCGCATCCTGGCGGAGTCTTCGGCGCCGCCGAGCATCGCCGCCAAGCTCGCCGTCGGATGGCGCGGCGAAGCGATCCCGTCGTAGACCGGAACCCCGGCATCGCGGCCGACGACCTCGACCAGCGCCGGGGGCATTCCCTGGCACTCGATGCCATCGTAGAGGCGTCCCAGCACGCGTGCGGTGTGCTGAAGCTCGTCGGGCTGGCTCAGCTTCGACAAGCGCGGTCGGACATGCGAGACGTGCGCGCCGAGACCCGAGGCGGCGCTGCGGAACAGCACTGCGTCGGCACCTTCCTCGGACTCGCACAGGAGCGCGAGCTGCTTGCCGCGCAGCATCGCCTGCGTCTGGCACGCCTCGGCTGCGCTCAGCAGAAGCCGCGCATTTCCGAGCAAAATTGCGAAGTCCACGGGAGACAGGTTCTCGAGTCTGACGTTGCGCAGTGGAGTCAGGACGGTGTTCTTCAAGATCGACCGAACCGGGTACGGGGAACGAAGCCTATTCGTGCGACGTGTCCCCGCCTTGATGTCGGTCAAGTCAGGCGTCGCCGTTCGCGCTGTCACGGTC
>JBBSBZ010000325.1:0-3674 GCA_038250795.1 Burkholderiales bacterium
ATGCAGATCGCGATGGTCGCGACGCTGTTCGTGGCGATGGGGATCGACTTCGTCCACCAGATCGCGCTCTTCACCGCGGTGATCTTCGTCCACAACGCGTGCGCCGCGACCATGGACGTGGCGATCGACGCCCTTGCCGTCAACGTCCTGCCCGAAGACGAGCGCGGCTCGGCCAACGGCTTCATGTTCGCGGGTGCCTCGATCGGCCAGGCGATCGGCGGCTCGGGCGTGCTCTTCCTCACCGCGGTGATGCCTTTCACTTCGACCTACTTCTTCGTCGCCGCGACGATCCTCGCGATCACGCTCTTCGTCGTCGTGCCCCTGCGCGAGAAGGCGATGACCGCGGCGGAAGCGAAGATCCACGCCGCGCGCAACGTCGCCGACGAGTTGAAGCGCTTCGCGCGCGAGGCCTGGCAGGCCTTCACCGGCTCGCGCGCCGCGCTGGTCGGCGTGCTCGCGGCGCTGCTGCCGGCAGGCGCCTATGCGCTCAGCCTCGCGCTGCAGTCCAACCTGGCCGTCGAGCTCGGCCTCGACGACAACGCCATCGCCCAGCTCAACCTGGTCTCGACGGTGATCTACGCACCCTTCTGCATCCTGGGCGGCTGGCTTTCCGACCGCTTCGGCCGGCGCCGCACGCTCGCCCTCTTCGTCTTCCTCACCGTCGTGCCGACGCTCTGGCTTGCCTGGACGATGTGGCACGCGGGGTGGATCATGCCGGTCGACATCAACGCGCCGAACCGGCCGCAGCCCTCGACAGTCCTGCTCTACACGTTCTGGACGGCCACCATCGTCTACAACATCTTCCAGGGCCTCTACTACGGCATCCGCACGGCCCTCTACATGGACATCACGACCCCGGCGGTCGCGGCGACGCAGTTCACCGCCTACATGGCGATGCTCAACCTGTGCATCTCGTACACCTCGTGGTGGCAGGGCTTCGCGGTCGAGCGCATCGGCTACCCGTCGACACTGATCGTCGATTCGGTGGTCGGCTTGTTCGGCCTCCTGCTGCTGCCGCTCATGCGGCCGAGCCGGGACAAGGCGGCGCCTCGCACGGCCGCCGCAGCGGCGCCTGCCTGAACGGACCCCGCTCGCATGGCCGACCTGACCTCACCCCCCGACCTCGACGCCTGGATCGGCCGCACCGAAACGCGGACCGACGCGATCACGGCGACCCCGCTGGCGGGGCTCGCCGCGACGCTCGACCGCGACGATCCGCCGCCGGCGCCGGGCACGCCGGTGCCGCCGCTCTGGCACTGGCTCTATTTCCTGCCCCTGCACCGGCAGGGCGAGCTCGGCGACGACGGCCACGCGAAGCGCGGCGGCTTCCTGCCGCCGGTGGCGCTGCCGCGCCGGATGTGGGCGGGCGGCCGGCTCGCCTTCGCCGAGCCGCTGCGGGTCGGCGACCAGGCGACGCGAACCTCGAGGATCGCCGCCATCGCCGCCAAGGCGGCACGCTCGGGCCCGCTCGTCTTCGTCACCGTCCATCACACCCTCGCGACCGGGCGCGGCGTCGCGATCGAGGAGGACCACGACATCGTCTACCGCGCGGCGCCGGCGCCCGGCGCACCCGCTGCGCCCGCGCCGGCCGCACCCGGGGACGAGGCCTTCTCGCGCCGGATCGTCGCCGACGACGTGCTCCTCTTTCGCTACTCGGCGCTCACCTTCAACGGCCACCGCATCCACTACGACCGGCGCTACGTGACCGAGGTCGAGGGCTATCCCGGGCTGGTCGTGCACGGGCCGCTGATCGCCACGCTGCTCGTCGACCTGCTGCGCCGCGAGCGCCCCGACGCGACGCTCCTCCGCTTCGACTTCAAGGCGGTAAGCCCGCTCTTCGACCTGCATCCCTTCACCGTCTGCGGACGACCCGACGGCGATCGCCGCTTTGCGCTCTGGGCACGCGGCCCCGAAGGCGCCCTGGCAATGCAGGCGTCCGCCGAGATTGCCTGACTCCGACCGGTTCCCGCCATGTCCAAGTCCTCCACGCCCGATCGCCATCTCGACATCCGCGATGCGGTGCGCGCGCTCTGCGCCGGCTTTCCCGACGCCTATCACCGCGACATCGACACGCGCCGGGCCTATCCGGAGAAGTTCGTCGACGCGCTCACCGAGGCCGGCTGGCTCGCGGCACTGATTCCCACCGAGTACGGCGGCTCCGGCCTCGGCCTCGCGGAGGCGAGCGTGATCATGGAGGAGATCAACCGCAGCGGCGGCAACGCCGGCGCCTGCCACGGCCAGATGTACAACATGGGCACGCTGCTGCGCCACGGCAGCGATGCGCAGAAGCAGCACTACCTGCCGAAGATCGCGAGCGGCGAGTGGCGCCTGCAGTCGATGGGCGTCACCGAGCCGACGAGCGGCACCGACACCACCAAGATCCGCACCACCGCCGTGAAGCGCGGCGACCGCTACGTGATCAACGGCCAGAAGGTGTGGATCTCGCGCATCCAGCACAGCGACTGGATGATCCTCCTGGCGCGGACGACAGCGCTCGCCGACGTCAAGAAGAAGACCGAGGGCATGTCGATCTTCATGGTCGATTTGCGCGAAGCGGAGAAGAGCGGCATGACCGTGCGGCCGATCGCCAACATGGTCAACCACGAGACCAACGAGCTGTTCTTCGAGAACCTCGAGATCCCGGCGGAGAACCTGATCGGCGAGGAAGGCAAGGGCTTTCGCTACATCCTCGACGGCCTCAACGCCGAGCGCACGCTGATCGCGGCCGAGTGCATCGGCGACGGCCGCTGGTTCATCGACCGGGTCACGAAATACGTCGGCGAGCGCATCGTCTTCGGCCGGCCGATCGGCCAGAACCAGGGCGTGCAGTTCCCGATCGCCGAGGCCTACATCGAGATCGAGGCCGCCGACCTGATGCGCTTTCGGGCCTGCACCCTGTTCGACGCGAAGGAGCCGTGCGGCGCCGAGGCCAACATGGCCAAGTACCTCGCCGCCAAGGCGAGCTGGGAGGCGGCCAACGCCTGCATCCAGTTCCATGGCGGCTTCGGCTTCGCCGACGAATACGACGTCGAGCGCAAGTTCCGCGAGACCCGGCTCTACCAGGTGGCGCCGATCTCAACCAACCTGATCCTGAGCTACGTCGCCGAGCACCTGCTCGGGCTGCCGAGGTCGTTTTGAGCGACGCCGCAAACGACAGGCTGCGCGGCTTCGGGCTTGCGCTGATCGAGATTCCGATCGCCCTGGGCCTCGGCTTCGCCATCTTCGTCGCGACCTGGGCGCTGGGATGCCAGGTCATCTCTCGCTGCTACGACACGAGCGGCGCCGGGTGGGCGCTTCTCGGGGCGCTGGGCGCCGTCGTGGGTGGCGGCGTGTTCTGGTTCAAGGTCGTGCGCATGGATGCGCGCTCGCGCCGGCGCCGGACCTGGGACACCGTGGCCATCGTGCTCGCCATGGCCGCCTATGTCTTGCCGCAGGTCGAGGGCTGGCTTGCGGCCGCCAGGCGAACCCCGCCGGCGGCGCACGTCACGCCGCCGATCGCCCGCTGATCGACCGTCGTCAGCCCCTGAGCCGCACATGAAACCGCTGCAAGGCATCACGGTCGTCACGCTCGAGCACGCGATCGCGGCGCCGTTCTGCACGCGCCAGCTCGCCGACCTCGGTGCGCGAGTCATCAAGATCGAGCGGCCCGGCACCGGCGACTTCGCGCGCGGCTA
>JBBSBZ010000326.1:0-3663 GCA_038250795.1 Burkholderiales bacterium
GGCCCAGGCCTGGTAGAGCACGACCGGCAGAGCGATCAGGAACGCCGTCATCAGGGTGATCTTCATCGGCACCAGGAACGGCGAGATGACGTTGGTGGCGATGAGCGTGCCGCCCGCGGGCAGATGGGCGACGAGCGGCGCCGCGAGCAGGTCGTAGAGCGCGCCGGGGCCGGGGTAGAAGAAGAGCACGGCGGCGGCGACGCCGACCGCGATGGAGGCACGGATCAGCCGGTCGCGCAGCTCGATCAGGTGCGAGACGAAAGGCTGCTCGGTGCCGGCGAGCTCGTCGGGATCGGGTGTGCTCATGGGGCGGTGGATCGACGGGGTCGCGCCGAGCCGGCGAGACCCGGCGGCGCTGGTCGACAGCGGCCTCGGGGAAGCGCCATCCGGATCAGGCCGAGGTTCTCGGCGGCCGGAAGCGGGCGACCCTCGCCGCGCCCGATTGCGCCTTGGCGCGAACGCCGTTCTTCTGCTTGTACCACTGCGGCATCGCACCGCGCTTCAGGCGCCAGTTCTTCTTCGGATGCCGGTACTGAGGCAGCGACGCGGTCATGTACGGCGTGCCGCCCGACGTCGAATCGGCCGACGGCTCCCAGGCGGCATTGAGATCGCTCGCGGTCTGCTGCATCTCGCTCGACACCGAGCGCTCGACGTTTCGTGCCGCGTCCTCGAACTCGGTCTTCATCTTCTTGAGCTCGTCGAGCTCGATCGAGCGGTTCACCTCGGCCTTGACGTCGGCGACGTAGCGCTGCGCCTTGCCGACGAGCGCACCGACCGTACGGGCGACACGAGGCAGCTTCTCGGGGCCGATCACGACAAGCGCGACCGCGCCGATGAGCGCGATCTTGTCGAAGCCGAAGTCGATCATCGCGCGCTCGCGACGACGGAGGCGTCAGCTTCTCGTCTTCGCTTCGACGTCGACCGTGCCCGGGTCGATCGTGCGCGCCGTGCCGACCTGCTGCGTCGGCGCGGCGGGATCGGCCGGCGATGCGGTGCCGTCGCGGACGCCGTCCTTGAAGCCCTTGACGGCGCTGCCCAGATCGCTGCCCATGTTCTTCAGCTTCTTGGTGCCGAAGATCAGGACGACGATGAGCAGGACGATCAACCAGTGCCAGACGCTGAACGAACCCATGGTGGTTCTCCGGATGCAGACTTGGTCGGGATTCTAGGTCAGCCCTTCGCCCAGGGACGCGGGCCACCCATGACGTGAACGTGGAGGTGAGGCACCTCCTGCCGGCCGTCGACGCCGGTGTTGACGAGGGTGCGAAAGCCGTTCGTCACGCCGAGCTCGCGCATCAGCCGGGGCGCGAGCGCGAAGATGCGGCCGACCGTGGCCGTGTCGGATTCGGCGACGTCGTAGAAGCTCGCGATGTGCTCCTTCGGGATCACGAGCACATGCACCGGTGCCCAGGGCGCGATGTCGTGGAAGGCGAGGATGTCTTCGTCCTCGTAGGCCTTCTTCGCCGGGATCTCGCCGGCGACGATCTTGCAGAAGATGCAGCCCGGATCGGTGCGCATCGCCGCCTCAGGCCGGCATCGGCGTGTTCGACGACAGGTTCAGCCAGCCGCGGATCACCCGGTAGAGGAACCAGATCGAGATGAGCCCCCAGGCGATCCATCCGGGCAGGATGAGCAGGAACCAGAGCGGCGCGGTCACCAGATAGAGGCCGCCCGCCCAGAGGACGCTGCGAATGCGCCAGCTGAAGTGAGACTCCTGCCAGGTGCCGCGCGCCTGGTCGCGCTTGAAGAGGTCGATGAAGAAGGCGATCAGGAGGATCAGGACGCTGGCCTGGATGCCCGGCAGCACCGCGCCGATGGCGACGATGGCGTGCAGGAAATAGCTGAGGTGGCCGATCGTCTTCAGGTGCTGCTGCGAGTCGGGGATGTCGATCACGTCGTTCATGTGCCGTCCTTGTTTTCCGAGATCTCTCTCGAGGTCATCTTGCGTGCCGCGAATTCCTCGAGGCCCGACTGGCCTTCGCGGCGCTCCAGCTCGGCGACCACGTCGGCCGGCGCGAGGCCATGCTCGCCGAGCGCGATCAGGGTGTGGAACCACAGGTCGGCGACCTCGGAGACGATGCGGCCGCGGTCGCCGTCCTTGCACGCCATCACGACCTCGGTCGCTTCCTCGCCGATCTTCTTGAGCACCGCGTCCGGGCCCTTGGCGACGAGCCGGGCGACGTAGCTCTTCGCCGGGTCGCCCGCGCGCCGGGTCGCGACGACCTCGGCGAGGCGAGTCAGCGTGTCGGTGGTCGATGCGGGCCGATCGTTCATGTCGGGCCCTATCTGTAGATGCGTTCGGGATCTTTCAAGACCGGATCGACCGTTTGCCAGGCGCCGTCGCGATAGATCCGGAAGAAGCACGAGTGCCGGCCGGTGTGGCAGGCGATCGACGGCTCGCTGGCGCCCTGTCCGAGTTGCTCGACCTTGAGCAGCACGACGTCGTTGTCGCAGTCGAGCCGAAGCTCCTTCACCTTCTGGACGTGGCCACTCTCCTCGCCCTTTCGCCAGAGGCGCTCGCGCGAGCGGCTCCAGTAGACCGCTTCGCCGAGCTCGGCGGTCCTCGCGAGCGCCTCGCGATTCATGAACGCGAACATCAGGACGTCGTTGGTGCCCGCCTCCTGCGCGATCGCCGGCACGAGCCCGTTCGCATCCCACTTCACCTCGTCGAGCCAGCTCATTGCTTCAGTGTACCGAGGCCCTCGGCGCCCGCGACGGTCGCGCCGGTGAAGCCCCGCTCGGCAGCGAACCAGTCGAGCACCGGCAGCGTGCCCGGGAGCACGGGCCCGACCGTGACGGGCAGCGTCTGCCAGGCCATCTGCTGCCCCTCCCGCATCTCGAACTCGCCGCGCCACGCGGTCACCTTGCAGAAATGCAGCCGCACGCGAGCATGGGCGTAGTCCATGCGCGTGACGTTCCAGGGCCGGACGTCGTCGACCGCGATGCCGAGCTCCTCGTGCAGCTCGCGGGCGAGCGCCTCGCTCACCGACTCGCCTTCTTCGAGCTTGCCGCCGGGGAACTCCCACCAGCCGGCGTAGACCTTGCCCTCGGGTCGCGACGTGAGCAGGAAGCGCCCGTCGGCGTCGATCAGCACGCCGACGGCGACATCGACGACCTCGCCGCTCAAGCGTGCCGTCCGGCGTAGTCCTTGGCGAACTGGAAGGCCACCCGGCCCGAGCGCGAGCCGCGCTCGAGCGCCCAGACGAGCGACTCCTGGCGCGCCGCCGCGATCTGTTCGGCGCCGACGCCGAAGCCGGCGAGCCACGCGGCGACGATCGCGAGGTATTCGTCCTGCGTGAACGGATAGAAGCTCACCCAGAGCCCGAAGCGCTCGGAGAGCGAGATCTTCTCCTCGACCACCTCGCCCGGGTGCACCTCGCCGTCGTCGGTGTGGGTGTAGCTGAGGTTTTCCTTCATGTACTCGGGCAGCAGGTGGCGCCGGTTGCTGGTCGCGTAGATCAGCACGTTGTCCGAGCTTTCCGACACGGAGCCGTCGAGGATCGACTTGAGCGCCTTGTAGCCGGGCTCGCCCTCGTCGAAGCTGAGGTCGTCGCAGAAGACGACGAAGCGCTCGGGCCGATCGGCGACGAGGTCGACGATGTCGGGCAGGTCGACCAGGTCGGTCTTGTCGACCTCGATCAGGCGCAGGCCGCGCGGCGCGAA
>JBBSBZ010000327.1:0-3650 GCA_038250795.1 Burkholderiales bacterium
GCGACGGCCACGCCCATCACGAGCGTCGCGGCCCAGCCGAAGACCCGGTGGCGCAGCGTGATGGTGTAGTTGCCCATCAGCGTCTTCGACTGGCCGATCAGCATCAGCACGACCATGATGGGCACCGAGATCACGCCGTTGACGACGGCGCTCCAGACCAGTGCCTTGATCGGGTCGACCTCGACCGCGCCCATCGCCGTGCCGATGCCGGTCGCGGCGATGATGATCAGGTAGAAGCCGCGCGCCTGGCGAAACCCGTGCGACAGGCCCCGGCGCCAGCCGAAGACCTCGCTCACCGCGTAAGCCGCCGAGCCGGCGAGCACCGGCACGGCGAGCAGTCCGGTGCCGATGATGCCCATCGCGAACACCGCGAAGGCGAAGTTGCCGGCGACCGGCCGGAGCGCCTCGGCGGCCTGCGCCGAGGTCTGGATGTTGGTGATGCCGTGCTGGTTGAGCGTCACCGCCGTCGCCACCACGATGCACAGGGCGATGACGTTCGAGAAGATCATGCCGACCATGGTGTCGAGCTTGATCCGCGAGAGGTGTTCGGTGACGTATTCGGGATGCTCTCGCAGCGCGACCGCGTTCGGCCGGCGATGGTTGTCCTCGACCTCCTGCGATGCCTGCCAGAAGAACAGGTAGGGGCTGATCGTCGTGCCGAGCACCGCGACGACCATCCCCGCGTAGTCGCGGGTCGAGACGCCTGGCGGATAGAAGCGCCACGGGTGGAGCGATTCGGTGATCGCCACCTGCCACGGCACGCGCACGCTCAGGACCACCGCGACGTAGGCGAAGAGGGCGAGCGTGAGCCACTTCAGCACCCGCACCGAGCGCTCGTACGAGAAGTAGATCTGGGTGACGATGCAGAGCGCGCCGAAGCCGACGACGTAGAGAGGCTGGGGCCCGCCGGCGAGCAGCCTGACGGCTTCGGCCATCGCGCCGATGTCGGCGGCGATGTTGATCGTGTTGGCGAACACGAGCAGGCCGACCAGCGACACCGTGAGCCAGCGCGGGCACATCCGGCCGATGTTGGCGGCCAGGCCGTCGTGGGTGACGAAGCCGATCCGGGCCGACAGCATCTGGATGCCGATCATCAGCGGCATCGTCAGGAAGAGCGTCCAGACCAGCGAGAAGCGGAACTGGGCGCCGGCCTGCGAGTAGGTCGCGATGCCGCTCGGATCGTCGTCGGCGGCGCCGGTGATGAGGCCGGGGCCGAGCCGGCTGGTGAAGCTGCTGGCAGCCGGTGCGCGGCCGTCCTCGGGCTGTCGGGGCTCGGTCGTCGCCATCGGCGGATTCTCCGTCGGCGGCGCGCCCGGCCCGCGCTAGAGGGCCGAGGAAATGGAGACGGCGATGCGCCGCCGGCCGGCTAGGCGGCGACGAACTTCAGCGCGACGCCGTTGTTGCAGTAGCGCTTGCCGGTGGGCGCCGGGCCGTCGTCGAAGATGTGGCCCTGGTGGCCGCCGCACTTCACGCAGTGGTACTCGGTGCGCGGCAGGAACATCTTCACGTCGGTCTTGGTCGCGACCGCGCCGGGCAGCGACTGGTAGAAGCTCGGCCAGCCGGTGCCGCTGTCGAACTTGGTCTCCGACGTGAACAGGGCGAGGTCGCAGCCGGCGCAGTGGAAGCGGCCCTTCCTGTGCTCGTTGTTGAGCGGGCTCGATCCGGCGTACTCGGTGCCTTCGTGGCGCAGCACGTCGTAGGCCGCCGGCGACAGGCGCTGCTTCCATTGCGCGTCCGAGAGCGTGACCGGCTCGATCTTCGACGCGCCCGGTGTCTGCGAGGCGGCGATGGCCGGCGCGAGGCCGACAGCGGAGAGGAAGGTGAGAAAAGGACGTCGTGTCATGGGGGAAGTCTCCTCGAAAGGTTGCCGATCAGTCGGCGCGCAGCGAAAAACCTTTCTACGCACCGATCCGCGGCCTGGAGGCAGGCCCGTTCCGGCCACTGGTGTCAGCGCCCGGCGCGCTCGTCCGCGCCCGCCGGCCAGAGCACCCACAGGCGCAGCGCCTGCTTCATCCGGCCCGCCTCGGCCTCGGCCTCGTCGCCCCAGCCCCAGAAGTAGTCGGCCCGCACCGCGCCGACGATTGCCGAGCCGGTGTCCTGCGCGACCGCGAGGCGGCGCAGCGGGCGGGCCGAGAGCGGCTCCGTGGTGTCGAGCCACACGGGAGTGCCGTAGGGAACGCTTTGCGGATCGACGGCGATCGAGCGGCCGGGCGTGAGCGGCACGCCCTGCGCGCCCTTGGGGCCGACCGTCGGATCGGGCAGCGGCTCCTCGCGAAAGAACACGAAGCGCGGATTGCTGCGGATCATCTCGTCGACCCGCGCCGGATGCTGCCGGGCCCACGCGCGGATCGCCGGCCAGGACGCCTCGCCGGCGCGCAGCTCGCCCCGCTCGATGAGCCAGCGGCCGACCGAGAAATAGGGCTGGTCGTTGTGCCCCGCATAGGCGACCCGCACCGTTCGAGGGCTGGCGCCACGCTCCCCGGCGAAGGCGAGCCGGCCCGAGCCCTGGACCTGCAGCATCAGCGCGTCGAGCGGGTCGCGCAGCCAGGCGATCTCGTGGCCGCGCACGCTGCGCTGCGCTGCGGCCAGGGTCTCGATCTGGTGGCGCGTCCAGTAGGGCTTGCGGCTGGCCAGGTCGGGCGGCGGCGCGTAGAGCGGAACGCGAAAGCCCTTCCTGGCGACGCGCGATGCATCGACGAGCGGCTCGAAGTAGCCGGTTGCGAGGCCCGTCGGATCGCGCTCGCCCGACTCGACCCGATAGGGGCGAAGCTGCCGCTCCAGCCAGGCTCGCACGGCCGCGTCGTCGCTGGCGGCTGCCTCCTGGCGGCGCGCCTTCGCGCAGGCGTCGAGCCACGCTGGGGCCGGTCGCTCGCAGCTGCGCAGGAACGCGGGCCAGAACTCGGCGAGGCGATCGCTGCTCCAGCCGGGCAGCTCGCTCCAGCTCGCCGCGACCCAGCGTCCGCGCGGGCGATCGATGGTCGCGCTGGCGAGGTCGTCGCGCGTCGCAGCCGGGGCGGCCGGCACCGACGGCGCGGCGGGCGCCGGGATCGCGGTCGACGCCGTGTCGATCGGCGTGCTCGAGCAGCCGACGATCGCGGCCGCGAGCAAGAGGGCGATCGCGTGCCTTCCTAGAATCGGCGCCGCCGCCAGCCGTCTGGCGAATTGCAGGGCGCGTGTCATGTGGGTCATTCTGCTGGAAGCCTTCGCAGCCTTGCTGCTCTTCGTCTTCATCATCTGGTGGACGATGTTCTCGGGGCGCAGCAAGGGTGAGCGCCGCGACGACGAGCCGCGCTGAGCCTGCGGGCCGAGGCTCCCGAGCGGGAGGTCATGCCGTCGCGCGCGAGGCCCGCGCCGGCAGCAGGAACGAGAGCGGATCGCGCCACAGGCGCGAGCGGATCGCGCGGTGGATTCGGCCGCGGTCGGCGACGCGGATCTCGCGCGAACGCAGGGCGACGCGAAAGGCGAGGAAGAAGCTCACTCCGAGGTTGAGCGTGCCGGTGGCGACGATACCGGCGATGCACCACCAGAAGAGCCCGGCCGCGAGCGTCGACGAGCCGATGGCGCCGACGGCGGCGAAGAGCTCGCCGGTCCCGAGCGTGACGTGGCGCAGGTCGAACGGCAGGCTGAAGAACGAGGCGACGGCCGGCACC
>JBBSBZ010000328.1:0-3626 GCA_038250795.1 Burkholderiales bacterium
CACGCCGCCGTGGGCGACGCCCCATGAGTTGGTGAGCTCGTCGCGAAGCGTCACCGCGATCTCGGCTTCGCCGTGGTCGAAGCGCAGCAACTCGAAGCCGAGATGCTCGACGAACGGGATCTGGACGAGGAACTTCATGGCTGCGCGCCGGGCCTCGTGGCTAGGCGGCGATGATGGCGGAGACGCCGCCGTCGATCGGCAGCACCTGCCCGGTGATGTGCTTGCCCGCCCGCGATGCGAACAGGAGCGTCGCCCCCTTCAGGTCGTCGTCGTCGCCGATGCGCAGGAGCGGCGCATGGCGGGCGAGGCTCTCGGCGCCGATGCGCGCGATCGTGCCCTTGGTCATCCTGCTCGGGAACATCCCGGGCGCAAGCGCGTTGACGTTGATGTTGTACTTGCCCCATTCGCCGGCCAGCGTGCGAGTGAAGTTCACGACCGCGGCCTTGCTCGTGTTGTAGGCGACCATCGTCATGTCGGCGCTGTTGCCGGCGAGGCCGGCGATCGAGGCGACGTTGATGATCTTTCCCTGCTTCCTCGGGATCATGCTGTGCTTGCCGACGGCCTGGCTCATCAGGAAGATCGAGCGCACGTTGAGGTTCATCACCTTGTCCCAGGCCTCGAGCGGGTGATCCTCCGCCGCCGCGCCCCAGGTTGCGCCAGCGTTGTTGACGAGGATGTCGACCTGACCCAGGCGCGCGATCGCGTCCTGAGTCACGCGCACGATCTCGCTCGGCTGGCTCGCGTCGGCGGCGATCCAGATCGCGTCGATGCCCTGCTTCTTGAGATGCGAGGCCGACTCCTCGAGGTCTTCGGCCTTGCGCGACGTGAGCATCACGCGCGCACCGGCCTCGCCGAGTGCTTCGGCGATCTGCAGGCCGAGGCCGCGCGACCCGCCGGTGACGAGTGCGGTCTTGCCCTGGAGGTCGAACAGTTGGCGAACGTGGGTGCTCATGATGGACAAGGCTCCGATGAGAGGATGAAGGGCCGCGCGCGCGTCACCGGCCCGGCGGATCCGGCATGCGCGAACGTACCCAGATGAGAACGACACCGGCGGCCACGGCCAGGGCGCCGGCGACGATCACGAACCAGCCCCACGATTCGCCCGCGCGTTGCAGCGCGATGCCCGGCCCGAGGATCAGCAGGCCGCCGAAGACGAGCGACCAGACCAGCTTGTCGACGCGCAGCAGGTTCCGCTTCAAAACGATTCCTCGTCCATCGTCCGGCAGGTGGCGTCGCGGCTCGCGACGACCGCGAGCCAGGCGTCGATCTTCGGCAGCTCGTAGCGGAAGAAGTAGCGGCAGGCCGCGAGCCTTCCGCGCGCCTCGGCACTGTCCTCGAGCTGCGCGACGGAGGCGGCAACGTCGAGCCAGATCCAGGCGACGACGACGTGGCCGAACGCCTGCAGGTAAGGCGTCGCGTTGGCGAGCGCCTCTTCCGGGACGCCCGTCGCCCAGGCGGCAGCGGTCGCCTGCGCGAGGCGCTCGGTCGCGTCGGCGAGCTCGCGCGCGTGTTCCCCGAGGGCGCCGATCGAGACGACCCGATCGACCGTCGAAGCGATCGCGGCGCGCACGGCCGTGAACCCGGCACCCTCTCCCATCACGACCTTGCGACCGAGCAGGTCGAGCGCCTGGATGCCGTGCGTGCCCTCGTGGATCATGTTGAGGCGGTTGTCGCGCCAGTATTGCTCGACCGGGAAGTCGCGCGTGTATCCGTAACCGCCGAGCACCTGGATCGCGAGGCTGTTGGCCTCGAGGCACCACTCGCTCGGCCAGCTCTTGGCGATCGGCGTCAGCACCTCGAGAAGAAGGTGCGATCGGGTCCGGGCCGCCTCGTCGCCGGTGTGAAGCTCGTCGACCAGCAGCGCGCAATAGAGCTCGAGGGCAAGCGCGCCTTCGCAATAGCTCTTCTGCGCCAGCAGCATGCGCTTGACGTCGGCGTGCTCGATGATCCGCACGGGCGGCTTCGAAGCGTCCTTGCCGCCGGGTCCGATCGGCCGGCCTTGCGGACGCGACTTCGCGTAGTCGAGCGAGGCCTCGTAGCCCGCGTAGCCGAGCATCGTCGCGCCGAGGCCGACGGCGATGCGCGCCTCGTTCATCATGTGGAACATGCAGCGCAGTCCCTCGCCCGGCTGGCCGACGCGGTAGCCGATGGCGCCCGCGCCCTTCCCGTCGAGGCCGCCGCTGCCCGCCTCCGTTCGAACGGCATGCTTGCCCTCGCCGAAATTGAGCAGCGTGTTCGGGATGCCGCGATAGCCGAGCTTGTGGTTGAGGCCGGCGAGCGCGACATCGTTGCGTTCGCCGGTCAACGCGCCGTCGACGTCGACGAGCTTCTTCGGCACGATGAAGAGCGAGATGCCGCGCGTGCCCGGCACGAGTTTGCCGTCGGCCTCCGGAATCTTCGCGAGCACGAGGTGGACGATGTTCTCAGTGAGCTCGTGCTCGCCGTTCGAGATCCACATCTTGTTGCCGCGCAGGCGGTAGCGAGGGCCGAGCGGGTCGCTCTCGAAGCCGTCGCCGTCGGGCACGGCGCGCGTGACGATGTCCGACAGGCTCGAGCCCGCCTGCGGCTCCGAGAGGCACATCGTTCCCGAGAAACGCCCGCTGAACTCGTTCTTCGCGAACACGTCCTGCTGCATCGCGGTGCCGTGCGCCATCAGCAGGTTCGCGTTGCCGCTCGTGAGCATTCCCCCGCCGCCGATGCCGATGCCGGCCTTGGAGAAGAAGCTGTTGGCGGCCATCTCGACCACGCACGGCAGCTGCATTCCGCCGATCTCGTAGTCCTGCGCCGCGGCGAGCATGCCCGACTCGAAGTAGGCGCGTGCGGCGTCATGGCTGGCCTGCGGCAGATGCACCTTCTCGCCATCGAACCAGGGCTCCTCGGTGTCGGCGAGTCGATTGAACGGGGCGTACTTGTCGCGCGCGATCCGCTCGCAGGTGTCGAGCACCGAGTCGAAGGTCTCGCGCGAGTGCTCGGCGAAGCGAGGCCTCGATTTCAGCGAGGAGACGCCGAGCCAGTCGTTGAGCAGGAAGTCGACGGTGCGGCGATAGCTCATGGCGCCTTGCGCTCCTGCTCGCTCCGGCGACGGCTTGCTCGAGGAGGAGCGTGAAAGCCGCTCAGAGGACCTCGAACACGCCCGCCGCGCCCATGCCGCCGCCGATGCACATCGTGACGACGACGCGCTTGGCACCGCGCCGCTTGCCTTCGATCAGCGCGTGGCCGGTGAGGCGCTGACCGCTCACGCCGTACGGGTGGCCGACCGCGATCGCGCCACCGTCGACATTGAGCCGGTCCATCGGGATGCCGAGCTTGTCGGCGCAATAGAGCACCTGCACGGCGAAGGCCTCGTTGAGCTCCCAGAGGTCGATGTCGGCCACCGTGAGGCCGAGGCGCTTCAGCACCTTGGGCACGGCGAACACCGGGCCGATGCCCATCTCGTCGGGCTCGCAGCCGGCGACGGCGAAGCCGAGGAAGCGGCCGAGCGGCTTCATGCCGCGCTGCTCGGCCATCTTCTCGTTCATCACCACGACGGCGCCGGCGCCGTCGCTGAACTGGCTCGCGTTGCCGGCCGAGATCACGCCGCCGGGGATCGCCGGCTTGATGTCCTTGATGCCTTCGTAGGTCGTGCC
>JBBSBZ010000329.1:0-3621 GCA_038250795.1 Burkholderiales bacterium
ACCGAGCACGGCCCGTCGAAGACGCTCGCCAGGCAACTCGCGCTCGTCATCGATCTCAATGTCTGCGTCGGCTGCCACGCCTGCGTCACCTCGTGCAAGGAATGGAACACCTCCGGATCGGCGGGTCCGCTGGTCGACCAGAACGCCTACGGCGCGAACCCGACCGGTACCTTCTTCAATCGCGTCCAGACCTACGAGGCCGGCGTCTTTCCGATGACCGAGACGATCCATTTTCCGAAGAGCTGCCTGCATTGCGAGGAGCCGCCGTGCGTGCCCGTGTGCCCGACCGGCGCCAGCTACAAGCGGGCCGAAGACGGAATCGTCCTGGTCGACTACGACAAGTGCATCGGCTGCAAGTACTGCGCCTGGGCTTGCCCGTACGGCGCCCGCGAGATCGACGAAGAGCGCCAGGTGATGACCAAGTGCACGCTCTGCGTCGACCGCATCTACGACGGCAAGCTCGCCGAGACCGACCGGCAACCGGCCTGCGTCAAGGCCTGCCCGACCGGGGCGCGCCTGTTCGGCGATGTCAAGGACCCCGACTCCGAAGTGTCGAAGGCGATCCGCGAGCGCGGCGGCTACTCGCTGATGCCGGAGTGGGACACGCAGCCCGCGAACCAGTACCTGCCGCGCCGGCCGACCGCCGCCGTCGGCGCGACGGCGCCGATGCCTTCGCGGCGCGACGCTTCGTGAGCCGCCGATGAACCCGGCGTTCTCGGTCGTCATCTTCACCACCATCGCCGGCGCCGCGCAGGGTCTCGTCGTCGCGCTGGCGCTCGCCACTCTCGGCGGCATCACGATCGGCCCGGGCTTCGCGCCGGCCGTTCTCGTCGTCGCCTTCGTCATGCTCGTCATCGGCCTCGGTGCATCGTTCCTGCACCTTGGCCGGCCCGAGCGCGCCTGGCGCGCGGCCATGATGTGGCGCACCTCGTGGCTGTCGCGCGAGGTGATCGTGTTGCCGACCTTCATCGGCCTCGTCGCCGTCTGGTGGATCGCCCTGCGCGCCGACGCGCCGGTCTGGTCGACGCGCGTCGCCATTCCCGTTGTTCTGATCGGCGTCGCCGCGCTGCTCTGGTACTGCACGGCGATGATCTACGCCTGTCTGCGCTTCATCGAGGAATGGGCGCATCCGCTGACTTTCGTCAACTTCGTGCTGATCGGCCTCGCCTCGGGCTTCGTGCTCGCCGCCGCCGCCGGTTCGATCGCCGGCGAGAGCGGCTTGGTTCGCCTCGTCGGCCCCGCCGCGCTCGCGCTCACGCTCCTGGCGTGGGCCTCGCGCATGTGGACGCTGCGCCGCAACGCCGGCATCCGCCACAAGTCGAACCTGCGGTCGGCCACCGGCATCCGCGCGCCGCAGCTGGTGCAGAAATCGATGGGCATGTCGGCCGGCTCGTTCAATACGCGCGAGTTCTTCCATCACGCTTCGCTCGCCGCCTTGAAGCAGATCCGCCTCGCCCTCGTCGTGCTCGGCTTTGCGCTGCCGGCACTGCTCGCGCTCGTCGGCATCGTCTCGGGCTCGACGCTGGCGTGGCTGTTCGCCGTCGTCGTGCAGGCGCCCGGCCTCGTCGCCGACCGGTGGTTCTTCTTCGCCCAGGCGAAGCATCCGCAAAACCTCTACTACCAGGTCATCTCTTGACGCGAGGCGAGCCCGCCCCCGGTCGCTACCGCACCGGCCGCGCCAGCAGGTTCACGTAGACGTGATGCGTGGTGTCGACGATCGAGTGCCGGTATTCGACCGGCCGGTCGCCGAACGTCAGTGCGGTGCGATGCACATGCATCACCGCGACGCCCGGCGACAGGCCGAGCAGCCGCGCGCTCTCGGCCGGCGCCGCGCCGGCCGCGGCTCGTTCGATCGCGCGGACGACGGTGATGCCGAAGGCCGACTGGTACAGCTGGTAGATCGTGCCGCTGCGGTCGCCGAGACGCCGTTCGGTCAGGCCCTTGAAAAGCGACGCCCGCAGGACGATCCGGTCATGCACGACCGCACGCCCCTGCAGGCGCAGCCGGTTGCCGATCTCGATGACCGGCTCGCCGGGCGGCACCTGCAACGCTGCGGCCGAAACGTCATCGGCGCGCGAGCGCTCGAACGACACCAGGTCGACCTGCGGATGTTCGCGCAAGCCGTCGTTGCGTTCGATGTGGAAGAACTGGAACAGGAAACGGCCTTCGTTGTGGGTGGCGACGAAGGTGCCGCGGCCCTGACGCCGGACGACGATGTGCTCGGCGCCCAGTTCGTCGACGGCCTTGCGCAGAGTTCCGATCGACACGCCGAACAAGCGCGCGAGCTCGGTTTCGCTGGGCAGTGCGGCGCCGGGCCCGAAGGTGCCGGCCTCGATCGCGCCGAGCAGCGCGCGCTTGACGGCGCGGTAGAGCGGCATGCCGGCCGCATCGGGCGCGATCGCCGTGAAAGCCTCGTTGTCGCAGGGGCGGCGCATGGCGTCGATTCTAGAGGTGGCGGCGATGACATGCAGGTCATCTACATGACTCGATTGACATCGCGATCCGTCGGTCTACGATCGTTCGTTTCACGAATTGCGCGGGGAGCCGGCCGATGAACCATTTCATATTGCACGACAAGGGAGACACCGTCGCGGTCGTCGTCGTCGAAGGCGTGACCGAGGGCACTGCGATGACCGGCTGGATCATGGACGAGGACAAGACCATGAACCTCGGGGCGCGGCAGGACATCCCGATCGGCCACAAGGTCGCGCTGAAGGACATGGCCGTCGGCGACACCGTCGTGAAGTACGGCATCGACATGGGCAAGGTGGTCGCGCCGATCCGGGCCGGCGAGCACGCCCACGTCCACAACATCAAGACCAAGCGCTGGTAAGCGAGAAGGTGCAGAACATGTCAGTCGTATCCAGAGAAACGACGTTCCTCGGCTACCGCCGCGAGAACGGCCGCGTCGGCGTCCGCAATCACGTGATCATCCTGCCGCTCGACGACCTGTCGAACGCTGCGTCGGAGGCCGTGGCCAACAACATCAAGGGCACGCTCGCGATCCCGCATCCCTACGGCCGGTTGCAGTTCGGTGCCGACCTCGACCTCCATTTCCGCACCCTGATCGGCGCCGGCTCCAACCCGAACGTCGCCGCGGTGGTCGTGATCGGCATCGAGGACAGCTGGACGCAGAAGGTCGTCGAGGGCATCCGCGCGACCGGCAAGCCGGTGGTCGGCTTCGGCATCGAGCTGCACGGCGACCACGACACGATCATGCGCGCCTCGAAGGCGGCACGCGAGTACGTCCAGTGGGCCAGCGAAAAGCAGCGCGAGGCCTGCCCGATCGCCGACCTCTGGGTCTCGACCAAGTGCGGCGAGAGCGACACCACATCGGGCTGCGGCTCCAACCCGGCGGTCGGCAACGCCTTCGACAAGCTCCATCCGCTCGGCGCGACGCTTTGCTTCGGCGAAACCACCGAGATCACCGGCGGCGAGCAGATCGTTGCCGCGCGCTGCGCGAACGACGCGGTGCGCGAAAAGTTCATGTTCATGTTCGACCGCTACCAGGAGGTCATCAACCGCCACAAGACCAGCGACCTGTCCGATTCGCAGCCGACCAAGGGCAACATCGCCGGCGGCCTGACGACGATCGAGGAAAAGGCCCTCGGCAACATCCAG
>JBBSBZ010000330.1:0-3600 GCA_038250795.1 Burkholderiales bacterium
CCGAGCGTGCGGTAGTCGTAGCCGCGCACCGAGTCGTCGCCGCCGGCCCGAAAGAGGAGGGTGTCCGGCACGGCGATGCGGCTCGTGACGAACACCTGTCCGGCCTCGACGCGCGCGTTCCCGTACCAGCTGCCGAACGGCTTGTAGGCGGTCAAGCGCGTGTAGGCGCGCACGAACGGCCCGCGCCGCTCGGTCTCGCCGGCGACCCCGAAGAGCGTCTCCGTGCCCTTGCCGTAGCCGACCCCCGCCTGCGCCGAGAGGGCGGTGCCGTCGGTCGGCACGAGGACGCTGTCGAGGTTGCGACGCAGCCAGTGGTAGTGGGTCGAGACCGCGGTCGCCGTGTCGACGAAGGCGCTGCTCGTGATGCGCGCGTGCGCGACCTCGACGTCGTAGAGGCGGTCGAAGCGGGTCGTTTCCTGCGAGCGGCCGACGCGCGCCGACCAGCTGTCGCGCAATTCGTCGGCCGTGCGCAGCCGCTCGATGTTGGCGCCGACCAGATTGCGCCACAGGTTCTCGCCCGGGTACGACGCGATCTCGGTGCCGATCAGCTTCTGGGCGGGGCCGAAGGAGACCTGGCTGTGCGCGATCCACGGCTGCCCGAAGACGCTCCGGTCGTAGTGCTCGACCGACACTCGCGGGCCGGTGTTGGCGCTGTAGCCGATGCCGAAGGTGGCCTGGTGCCGGCTCAGCTCGGTGACCTTGACGTCGACTGGCGCCGCCTCGGGCGGCCCGGTCGCGTCGAGCTCGACCGAGGCGCCTTCGAAGAGGCCCACCTTGACCAGGCGCTCCTGGTAGTCGAGCAGCTTGCGCTCGCTGTAGATGTCACCCGGTCTGAAGGTGGCGAGGCGGCGCACCGTGTCGACGTCGTAGCGGCTCGTGCCCTCGACGCGGATCGCGCCGAGCCGAAAGAGCGGCCCGGGCTCGGCGACGACGTCGAGCGCGGCCGTGCCTGCGACGGCGTCGATGCCGGCGTGGGTCGACTTCCATGAGGCCATCGGGTAGCCGTCGGAACGAAGCTCGGCCAGGGCGCCGTTCTTGGCCCCGCTCCATGCCGGCTGGCGAAACGGCTGGCCGACGCGCAGGCTCCAGTCGTGGCGCAGCCTTTCGAGCCGATCGGTCGACGGTTCGTCGCGCGTCGCCGCACGGGCGGCGAGCGGCGCGGACGATTCGATCGACACGCTCGCGACGGTGACGCGCGGGCCCGGGACGACGCTCATCACGATCTGCGGCAGGCCGTCGGCGCCCGTGGTCTGCGCGACCTTGATCGCGGGCTCGAAGTAGCCCTCGGTCTCGAGCAGCGCGCGCGCCTGGGTCGGCGCGGCCTTGGCGAGCCGGCCGAGCTCGGGTCCGGCGATGCCTTCGGAGCGCGGCGCCTTCTGGAAGCGGGCGAGGTCGAGGTAGTCGAGCAGGAGCGTTCGCAGCGGCCCAGGGGCCTCGACGTCGAAGCGGTAGAGGCTGATCTCGGGCTCGCGCGCGCCTGCCGCCTTGTCGCCCGCGTCGTCGTGCAGGAAGGGCAGGCTGGAGCAGCCGGCCAGAAGCATTGCCGCCAGCCCACCCGCCAGCGCCCGGAGCGGCGCCACGCGCAACCTCATTTCACGAGCAACCGCATGGCTCCTTCGAGCCCGGGCAGGGTGAGCGGAAACATGCGCTGGTTCATCAGCTGCTGGATCACCGAGATGCTCTGGCGATAGCCCCAGACGCCCTGCGGCTCGGGGTTGATCCAGGCGAACTTCGGAAAGGCGTTGGTCAATCGCTGCAGCCACTCGGCGCCCGGCTCCTCGTTGTTGTATTCGACACTGCCGCCGGGCTGCAGGATCTCGTACGGGCTCATGGTCGCGTCGCCGACGAAGATCAGCTTGTAGTCCTTGTTGTATTTGCGGATGAGATCCCAGGTGCTGAACTTCTCGCTGTAGCGGCGCCGGTTGTTCTTCCACATGAAGTCGTAGACGCAGTTGTGGAAGTAATAGAACTCGAGGTGCTTGAACTCGGTCTTGGCGGCGCTGAAGAGCTCCTCGACCCGGTGGATGTGCTCGTCCATCGTGCCGCCCACGTCCATCAGCAGCAGCACCTTCACCTTGTTGTGCCGCTCGGGCACCATCTTGATGTCGAGCCAGCCGGCGTTCGAGGCCGTGGCGCGGATCGTGTCGTCGAGGTCGAGCTCCTCCTCGGAGCCTTCGCGCGCGAAACGGCGCAGCCGGCGCAGCGCGACCTTGATGTTCCTCGTGCCGAGCTCGAGGTTGTCGTCGTAGTCCTTGAACTGGCGCTGGTCCCAGACCTTCACCGCGCTCTTGTTGCGGCCCTTGTCCTGGCCGATGCGGATGCCCTGCGGGTTGTAGCCGTAGGCGCCGAACGGGCTCGTGCCACCGGTGCCGATCATCTTGTTGCCGCCCTCGTGGCGCTTCTTCTGCTCCTCGAAGCGCTTCTTGAGCGTCTCCATCAGCTCGTCCCAGCCCATCTTCTCGATCGCCGCCTTCTCCTCGGGCGTGAGCTCGAGCTCGAGGCGCTTCTGCAGCCACTCGAGCGGAATCTCCTGCGTGAAGTCGGTGAGCATCTCGACGCCCTTGAAGTAGGCGGCGAAGGCGCGATCGAACTTGTCGAACTGGGCCTCGTCCTTCACCAGCGAGGCGCGTGCGAGGTAGTAGAAGCGGTCGATCGAAGGGCCTTCGTCCTCGTCGTCGATTACGCCGGCCTCGATCGCCTCGAGCAGCGTCAGGTACTCCTTCACCGAGACCTTGAGCTTGGCGGCGCGCAGGGTGAAGAAGAAGTCGATCAGCATGGGCGATGAGGATAGCGCCGAAGGGGCATACTCTTCGACCCTCCACGGATAGACCTCAAAGGAGACCGACGCCATGGCCCAGTTCGAGCCCTACCTCAGCTTCGATGGCAACTGCGCCGAGGCGATGCGCTTCTACGAGAAGACGCTCGGCGGCAAGATCGAGATGGAGATGACCTACGGCGAGGCGCCGCCGATGCCCGGCCAGGCGGCGCCGACGGGCGCGGACGCGAAGCGGATCATGCATGCGTCGATGACGCTGGAAGGCCACCGGATCATGGCGTCCGACGTGCCGCCCGGCATGCCTTCCGTGGCCATGCAGGGCATCACCGTGTCGCTCGCCTATCCGGACGTCGTCAAGGGCAAGACGATCTTCGACGCGCTTTCGGCCGGCGGCAAGGTGACGATGCCCTACCAGAAGACCTTCTGGGCCGACGGCTTCGGCATGTGCACCGACCGGTTCGGCACGCCGTGGATGGTCAATGCCGGCGACGCCGGCGCCGGCGCCCAGAAGTAGTCGAAGAGACAGCGCGTTGCCGACGCCCGACCCGCGCGCCGAGCCGCGCGTCTTCCTGCGCGCTCTGTTCGACGCCGCCATCGCCCAGGCCGTGCCCGGACCCGGCCTCGCCCGCTTCCTGCCGGCACCACCGCACGGACGAACGCTCGTGCTTGGCGCCGGCAAGGCCGGCGGCGCGATGGCCGCGGCGCTCGAAACGCTCTGGCCGCGGGACGCGCCGGTGAGCGGGCTCGTCGTCACCCGCTACGACTACGTTCCGCCATCCTTCGTCCGGGCCCGCGACCGGGGCCAGACGCGGATCGAGGTGGTC
>JBBSBZ010000331.1:0-3598 GCA_038250795.1 Burkholderiales bacterium
ACGGAACAGGGGCACGTCAGCTCGGTGAAAGCGGGCGAGAACGAGGGCGTCACGCTCCACCACGACTTCGTCGTCCGCGACTACGAGTCCGTCGCCGCCTGGTCGGCGACCAGCGGCGCCACCGAGACCCTTCGCTTCAAGCCGGCGACGCCGGTCGACGCGACTCATCCGCGCAGCGTCAACCTGGTCGTCGTCGACGCGGCGACCGGCCGGCCGGTGCAGGCGGTGAAGGTCGGCTGCTGACCGGGGACCGCCGGCGGCGGGCCTATCTGGTCGCGCGGAGGGCCGCCTTCAGTTCGGCGCCGATCTCGGGCTTGCCCGCGAACGGATCGGTCGGGTTCCTCGCCTGGACGATGTCCTCGAGCCGCGTCTGCACGCTCGAGAGCGACTTGGGGTGGCTATAGATGTAGAAGCGGCCGGCCTCGATCGCGTCGAAGACGAAGCCCGCGACGTCGGCGGCGCTGACCTTGCCGCGGCCGACGGCCCGGTCGTTCATGGCCTTGCCGATCAGCTGGCTCCTCGTGGGCGAACCTGCCGCGAGCGCCTGCGGGCGGTTGCGCTGACTCTCGGTGATGCCCGTCGGCACAAAGAACGGACACAGCACCGACGCGCCGATCTGGTCGGTGACGAGACGCAGATCCTGGTAGAGCGTCTCGCTCATCGCCACGACGGCGTGCTTGCTGACGCTGTAGACGCCCATGTTCGGCGCGTTGATGAGGCCGGCCATCGACGCGGTGTTGACGATGTGGCCCTCGTAGGCCGAATCCTTCGCGGCGGCCTCGAGCATCATCGGCGTGAAGACGCGGATGCCGTGCGCCACGCCCATCAGGTTGACGCCGATCACCCAGTCCCAGTCGGCGACGCTGTTCTCCCAGATCAGGCCGCCGGCGCCGACGCCGGCGTTGTTGAAGACGATGCTCGGCGCGCCGAAGCGCTCCATCGTCGCCGCGCCGAGCGCCTCGACCTCGGCCGCCTTCGAGACGTCTAGGCGATACGGCAGGACGCTCGCCCCGAGGCCCTCGATCTCGCGCGCGGCGCGTTCGAGCGCGTCCGCCTGGACATCGGCCATGACGACGTTCATGCCGCGCCCGGCGGCCAGCCGCGAGGCCTCGAGGCCGAAACCGGAAGCTGCCCCGGTGATGACGGCCGTGCCGTGTGCGAATCGCTTCATGCGTTGTCCTTCTGCTGAGCCTTGATGTGAAAGCCGATGCGCGGGAAGTGCACGCGCACGGTGCCGGCCCGCGGGTCGCGGCGCTCGACGACGACCTCCTCGTCGTCGAGGCCGACGACGGTGCCGAGGATCTCGTCGTGGGCATAGTCGGCGGCCGCGATGCGGACCGCGTCGCCGGCGGCGAAGGGCTGCCCGCTCGCGACGGCGGCGGCAGCGAATCCGGACGAGCGCGCCGCGAGCGCGATGGCCTCGTCGCTGCCCATCGGCGTCGACTCGCCCTGCCCGAACCCGGCAACCCGTTCGTGCCAGCGCACGACCTTCGGCACGCCGGCGAGGATCGCCGCGACCGGCGGCGCGCGACGCAGGAACCAGATCGATTGCGTCGCCGAGAAGTCGGCGATGCTGGCCGCCTCGCCGAGCAGGTACGGGCGGTCGTCGGCGAGCATCGATTCGAGCCGTCCGAGGTAGGCGACCAGCGCTGCGCCCGAGTCGGCCGTCGGCGCGCGGCGCACCGACGGGCTCATCGCCGCGCGATCCGCACCGAAAGCCTTGACCGCCTCGGGCGGCATCCGGGCGAAGATGTGGGCGATGCCGGCCGGCTGCATCGTGTACGGCACCGCGCTCCAGAAGAGCGCCGTGTCGGCCCATTGGGCGACGATCTCCGCGACGCCCGCAATGGCGGCCGGATAAAGCGGCGGGTCGGGGTGCAGGCGATCGATGACCCGGCACATCAGCGCCGAGTCGCAGTAGATGTCGGCGTCGATCTGCAGGAAAGGCGTGCGCCGATAGCCGCCGGTGAGCGCGACGACATCCGGCTTGGGCATCATCACCGGCACGTGGACCGAACGCCAGGCGAGCTTCTTCATGCCGAGCACCAGCCTCACCTTCTCGGAGAAGGGCGAGGTCGGATAGTGATGGAGGACGAGGTCGGTCATGCGGGCTCGCTTTCGGGGTGGGTCAGATCACCTTGACGAGCTGCTTGCCGAAGTTCCTGCCCTTGAGCAGGCCGAGGAAGGCCTCAGGCGCGGCGGCGAGGCCTTCGGCGACGCTCTCGCGGTACTTGAGCTTGCCGTCTGCCACCAGGCCGGCGAGCTCCTTGAGCGCCTCCGGCCACACCTCCATGTGCTCGCTGACGATGAAGCCCTCGAGCGTCAGGCGCGACATCAGCAGCAGCGTCGGCTGCTGCAGCGGGATCGGCGCGCCGTCGTAGCCGCTGATCATCCCGCACAGCGCAATCCGGCCGAAGGCGTTCATGCGCGCGAGCATCGCGTCGAGGATGACGCCGCCGACGTTCTCGAAGTAGCCGTCGACGCCGTCGGGCGTCGCCTCCTTCAACGCCTGGTACAGCGACTTCGGGTCCGGATGGGCCTTGTAGTCGACGCAGGCATCGAAACCGAGCTCCCCGGTGACGTAGGCGCACTTCTCGGCGCCGCCGGCGATGCCGACCGCGCGGCAGCCGCGCGCCTTCGCGAGCTGGCCGACGACGCTGCCGACCGCACCGCTCGCGGCGCTGACGACGACGGTCTGCCCCGACTTCGGCTGGCAGATCTTGAGGAGGCCATACCAGGCCGTCACGCCGGGCATGCCGACCGGCCCCAGGTACGCCGAGAGCGGCACGCGCGACACGTCGACCTTGCGCAGCATGCCCGGCGTGGCGGCGTCGACGATCGAGTGCTCCTGCCAGCCGCCGAAGCCGACGACGCTGTCGCCCTCGGCGTAGCCCGGGTGGCGCGACTTCTCGACGACGCCGGCGGTGCCGCCCTGCATCACCTGGCCGAGCGGCTGCGGCTGGGCGTAGCTCTTGGCGTCGTCCATGCGGCCGCGCATGTACGGGTCGAGGCTCAGGTAGTGATGGCGCACGAGCACCTGGCCGTCGCGCGGCTCGCCCACAGGCTGCTCGACGAGACGGAAGTTGTCCCTGCTCGCCTCGCCTTTCGGTCTGGAGACGAGATGGATCTGTCGGTTGGTGCGTGTCATGAGACTCCTTCAGTCGGATGCGTTGGGGCGCCGGATGCGCTTGCCGCCCGCGGGCAGGCCCTTCAGGTACTTGAACGTGCCGGTGGCGTGGGCGACGAGCTGGCCCCCGGCGTCGACGAGCGAGCCCTCGCAGAAGGCCATCGACGCCGTGCGATGCAGGCGCATGCCCGTGCCGACGAGGCGGCCGAGTCCGGGGCGCAGAAAGCTCGTCTTCATCTCGACCGTGACCACGCCCGACGACTCGACGACGCCGTCCTCGCCGGGGCTCCTGGCCGCGTGCGCCATGACGACGTCGAGCAGCGTCATCGTCACGCCGCCGTGGGCGACGCCCCATGAGTTGGTGAGCTCGTCGCGAAGCGTCACCGCGATCTCGGCTTCGCCGTGGTCGAAGCGCAGCAACTCGAAGCCGAGATGCTCGACGAACGGGATCTGGACGAGGAACTTCATGGC
>JBBSBZ010000332.1:0-3588 GCA_038250795.1 Burkholderiales bacterium
ATGGTGGTGCACAACGCGCTGCCCGGCCTCACGCAGTCGCTGTTCGAGCGCTGGCTCGATCTCTTTCACGAGTCGGCAAGCGAGTTGCCGAACCGGGCGATGGCCGAGCGCGCCGTGGGGCTGTCGCAGCGGATCGCGCAGAGTCTGTGGTACGGCTATCAGCTTCAGCGAGAGCCCGACGAGATGCCCGCTTCGCTGCCGCAGCGAGGCGCGACGTCGCCCTCGATCACGGTGCCCCGATGACAGCGCCCGGCCTCGTCGACGCAGGCATGGCCACATCGCCCGCGCGCGCGGCGCCGAGCCTGCGCGCATTTCTCGAGCTCGCCTTCCGGCCCTTGTATCTGGGCGGTGTGGCCTGGGCCCTGATCGCGATCGGCATCTGGATCTACGCGCCGCAGATTCTCAGCGGCCCGCTGCAGGGCATCGCCTGGCACGCCCACGAGATGCTCTGGGGCTTCATCGCCACGATCGCGGTCGCCTTCCTGATGACGGCAGGTGCGAACTGGACCGGAATCAATCCGCTGAAGGGCAGTGCGCTCGGTGTCGCGTGCGCCCTCTGGCTGGTCGCCCGCATCGGCTTCCTGGCCGGCGGCGAGGACATGTTCCTGGTGGCAGCGGCAGCCGAGCTCGGCTTCTTCGCCGTGGCGTCGGTGGCGATGATGGGCGCGGTCTACCGCGCGAGGAACTCGCGCAACTACGCCGTGCCGTGGCTGATCGTCGGCCTTGCCGCCGCCGACGTCTTGTACCTGCTCGCCGCACGCGAAGGCGACTTCGCGCTCCTGATGCGGCGCTTCGACGCCGGATTGATCGTGATGGCGATCATCGCGCTGCTGATCGCCCGCCGCGTGATTCCGTTCTTCGCGATGCGCGCGGTCCCGGGCCTGGCGCTGCCGATGCAGACCCGCACCGGTCAGGCCCAGCTCGGCATCTGCGGCGTCGCCGTGATCTGCCTTCTCGCTGACCTGCGCCTGCCCGCCGCCATCGCCCTCGGGATCGCCGGCCTGCTGTCGCTGCTGCAACTGGTGCGGTGGAAGCCGTTCGCGGTGCGCGGCCATCCGCTGCTGTGGATCCTCTACGCCGGCTATGCCGGCCTCGGCGCCGGCCTGCTGATGGCCGCATGCGCACTCGCCGATGCCGCGCTTCCGCCCGCGCTGCCGGTCCACATGATCGCCATGGCGGGCTTCTCGGTGTTGATCATCGGCATGGTGACGCGAACCGCGCTCGGCCACCTGGGCCGTCCGCTCGCCGCCGATCGCAGCATGCTTGCGAGCTACGTGCTGATGCTCGCGGCGGTGGCCCTGCGGCTGATCGCGATCGCACCTTCGGCCCTCAGTCAATTCGCCCTGCACCTGTCGGCAGCGGCGTGGATCGCCGCGCTTGCGCTCTACCTCTGGCGCTTCGCGCCGATGCTGGTCCGGCCGCGCGCATGAAGTCGCGGGCCGTCTTCTCGATCCGGAGGTCGCGATGCGCCTGACGACGATGACCGACTACGCGATGCGCCTGCTGATGTACGTCGGCCAGCATCGCGAGCGCCTGTGCACGATCTCCGAGGTGGCCGGGGCCTATGGCATTTCCGAGGCCCACCTGATGAAGATCACCCACCAGCTGGGCCTCGCGGGCTGGCTCGAGACGGTCCGCGGCAAGGGCGGCGGCATGCGGCTCGCGGCGGCGCCGGCGGACATCAACCTGGGCGCCGTGATCCGCAGCATCGAACCGGACTTCTCTCTCGTGGCCTGCCTGACGACAGACACCGACTGCACGCTGAGCGGCACCTGCCGGCTGACGGGCATCGTCAGCGGTGCGCTGCAGAGCTTCATGGCCCACCTCGACCGCCACACGCTCGCCGACCTGCTGCCCGACCCTGCCGGCAGCAAGCCGCTGCAACGACCGGTGACCTTCGGCAGGCGCCCGGCCCGCGCGGCGGGCTGACGACGCACCCCCTCCTGTATCTCCCACGCCGATGCCTGCGCCGATGACGCTCGACCCGATCGATCCCACCGCACCGAAGAGCGACCTGAAAGTCGTTCTGCTGGAAGGCATCCACGATTCGGCCGTCGAGGCGTTCAGACGCGCCGGCTACACGAGGATCGTCGCGCACGCGAAGGCGCTGGCCGGGGCAGAGCTGGCCGAGGCCGTCGCCGACGCCCACTTCGTCGGCATCCGCTCGCGCACGCGCCTCACGGCCGAGGTGTTGCGCCAGGCGCCGCGGCTGGCGACGGTCGGGTGCTTCTGCATCGGCACCAACCAGGTCGACCTGATGGAGGCGATGCGTCTGGGCGTGCCGGTGTTCAACGCGCCGTTCTCCAACACCCGCAGCGTCGCCGAGCTGGTGCTGGCGGAGGTGATCATGCTGATGCGCGGCATTGCGGAGAAGAACGCCATCCTGCACCGGGGCGGGTGGGTCAAGAGCGCAGCGCACGCCTACGAAGTGCGCGGCAAGACGCTCGGCATCGTCGGCTACGGCCACATCGGCACGCAGATCGGCGTGCTCGCCGAGCAACTCGGCATGAGCGTGGTGTATCGCGACATCGAGGCCAGGCTGCCGCTCGGCAACGCGCGCGAGATGGACAGTCTCGACGCGCTGCTCGAGGAATCCGACATCGTCAGCCTGCATGTGCCGGAAACGCCGGCGACCATGAACATGATCGGCGCCGCGCAGCTGGCTGCGATGAAGCCGGGCAGCCTGCTGATCAACGCATCGCGCGGCAGCGTGGTCGACATCGAGGCGCTCGCCGCGGCGCTCGAGAGCGGCCACCTGCGCGGCGCGGCAATCGACGTCTTCCCGCTCGAGCCGCAGGGCAACGACACCGCCTTCGTCTCGCCGCTGACCCGTTTCGACAACGTGATCCTCACGCCGCACATCGGCGGCTCGACCTCGGAAGCGCAGGTCAACATCGGCAAGGAAGTCGCCGCCAAGCTGATCCGCTACGGCAACAACGGATCGACCACGTCGGCCGTCAACTTTCCCGAGGTCGCCCTGCCCGAGCACACCGGCCGCAGCCGGCTGCTGCACATCCATCGCAACGTCCCGGGCGTTCTGGCCCACGTCAACGAGCGTCTCTCGGCGGCCGGCGTCAACATCGCCGCGCAGTACCTGAGCACCAACGAGGAGGTCGGCTACGTGGTCATCGATGTCGATGCCGCGACTCAACTGCCGGTGCTCGGCGAGCTGTGCGCCGTGCCGGCGACGATCCGCTGCCGCATCCTCTATTGACCGCGCGAAAGATCCGGCCCTCATCTCCTCTTCTTGCAGGGACACGACATCATGTCAATCACATTGACCGAGAACGCCGCCAGGCAGGTGCGCTCGCAGCTCGACAAGCGCGGCAAGGGACTCGGCCTGCGCATCGGTGTCAGGAACGTGGGCTGCTCGGGTTTCGCCTACACCTACGAGATCGCCGATGAACTGCGCAGCGGCGAGCGCGAGTTCGAAGGCCACGGCGTGCGCCTGCTGGTCGATGCAAAGACGCTCGCGTTCATCGACGGCGCCCGCCTCGACTTCGTCACCGAAGGGATGAACAAGGCCTTCAAGGTCGACAACCCGAATGTCGAGAGCACCTGCGGGTGCGGCGAGAGCTTCAACCTGAA
>JBBSBZ010000333.1:0-3582 GCA_038250795.1 Burkholderiales bacterium
CGCGACGGGCAGTGACTCGCCGTCGCCCACCTGGAACTCGACGTGGGCCAGGCCGGCGCGGGCGGCCCGCGCCCGGCCGAGCTCGACGATCGCCGGCGACAGGTCGATCGCGAGGACGCGGCCGCCGGCGCCGGTGCGCTCAGCGGCGGCGAGGGTCTGCTCGCCGGCGCCGGCGGCGACGTCGAGCACCTGCGAGCCCGGGCCGACGCCGGCCATCGCAAGCATCGCCGAGGTCGGCATGGCCAGCCAGGTGCGCAGTTCGGCGGTGTGCGCGTCCCATCCCGGCGCCGCGACGTCCCATTGCGCTCGCATCGCGGCCTTGAAGGCCGGGCTGCTGTCGTGCGGTGTGTTCATGGGTCGCCAGCGTAGGGCGCAGGGGTGCCCGGCGTAACCCGCGAGATTGCACAATGCAGCCGCAATGGCGCAGAACCCGCAAGGCTTCGACTGGGACGACCTGAAGCATCTGCTCGCGGTGGCCCGTCATGGCAGCACCCTCGCCGCCGGCCGGGCGCTCGGTCTCGACCAGTCGACGGTGCAGAGGCGGCTCGCCGAACTCGAGCGGCGCATCGGCCAGCCGCTGGTGAAGCGGCAGCAGAGCGGCTATCGGCTGACCGCGTTCGGCGAAGCGCTCCTGCCCCATGCCGAGCGCATCGAGCAGGCGGTCACCGTGTTCGAGCAGCAGATCGCGATCGCCGCCGCCGAGGTGGCCGGCATCGTCCGGGTGACCTGCCCCGAGCCGATCGTCTATCGCATCACCCAGTCGCCCCTGCTCGAGCGCTTCAAGGCGCGTCATCCGGCCCTGCAGGTGCACTTCGTGATGGCCGACCGCTACGTCGACCTGGCCAAGGGCGAAGCCGATGTCGCGCTGCGCTCCGGCGACACCGACGACGGCGCCCTGGTCGGCCGCAAGATCGGCGATTCGATCTGGGCCATCTACGCGAGCCGCACCTACATCGAGCGCCACGGCCGGCCGGAGCGCGTCGAGGATCTGGCGTCGCACGCGCTCGTCGGCTTCGACGACACGCTCGCGAAGCATCGACTCTCGACGTGGCTGCGCGAGGTCGCGCCCCACGCCGAGCTCGTGGCGCGCAGCAACAGCGTGCTCGGCCTCGTCTACTCGGCGAAGGCGGGCGTCGGCGTCGCCCCGCTGCCGATCGCGCTCGGCGATTCCGAACCCGATCTCGTGAGGGTCATCGAGCCGATCGCGGAGCTCACCCGCGTCTGGCGCATGCTGACCACGGCCGAGCTGAGGCACACCCCCCGCGTCGCCGCGTTCTTCGACTTCATCGTCGACGAGATCGAGACATTGCGACCGATCATCACAGGGTGAAGCGCCGGGCGCCCCCGGATGCGAGCGCGCACGCTGACCCGCCTTGCTCCCGCGAGGCCCTCAGTGCCTGGCGTTCTGCTCGAAACGCGCCGAGAACGCCGTCATGCGCGACCGGTTCTTGCCGAAGTCGAACAGCCCGAAGGACGAGCGCGAGCGGTAGTCGATGCGATGGGCCGCCGCATCGATCCTGAAATCGACCAGGTCCCGGAAGCCGATCGGCGTCGTGAACACGGCCTCCAGCGACAGGGCATCGGACCGGACGATCCGCGCCTCGGGGAAGTCGGCCAGGGTGGCCTGCAGCTGGGCGAGACCCTGCGCCGGCGTTCCCTCGTAGCGCAGCGGGCCGTGGCTGCCGCCGCCGAGCGAGTTCACGCAGTTGGTGGGCAGGGTGCAGGCCAACGCAGCGCGGCCGGCCTCGGCCCCCACGTCGGCCGAAGGAGTCTGCGCGTTCGAGGCACAGCTGCACAGGATCAGCACGGCCGAGGCAGCTGCAGTGAATCGGCAGGCTCTTTTGAACACGGTCTTCATGGCGTTGAACGCTCTCCGTCTTTTTGCGAGGGCGACGGCACCGTCAGCCAGATCTCGTTGCGTCGCATGAACCAGGGGGTGAACGGCGGGTCGTATCGCGACAGCGTCGGCTCGCCCGTCCAGGTGATGTTTGCGGCCCGCAGCGCCTGCTCGAGCTTGCCCAGGTGCTCGTCGTAGTTGCCCTGCGACCAGAAGCCTGAGTATCGGATCACGGCGACCCGGCGGCCGGGCACGTCCCGCAACTGCACCCGCGGATCGTTCGGCTCCGGCGCCGAAGCCACGGTGACGCCCTTGGGCAGGACGAACTGGACGACGTAGCCCCCGGCTGCGGCCGCCTGTGTCACCGGTGCCGTCATCGCAAGCTTCACCGGCGCGGCCGCCTGGGTCACGGGCGCGGTCATGTCGAACTTCCGGGCGCCCTTGTTCTTGCCGAAGATGTACCCGGCCAGGATCGGGAAGGCCTGGCTGCCGGCCTCGTCGGCCGGGCCGCTGACCAGCACCTCGGCCACGACATAGGGGGCGTACTGGCGAACCTCCACTCCGTCCAGGAGCCGGACGATCTCGTAGCTCGGTTCCTCGACGGCGTGGGACAGCAGGGGCATGGTGGCGATGAGCAGGGCGATCGACATCTTCCAGCGGCAACCGCGGGAGAGTGTGCGGTGACCGGGCTCGCCACGGCGCCGTGGGGACATGGCGGCGTCACCGGGCTGCACTGCCGGAGTCGCGTCAAGGCCGCGGTCTAGCGCGCGACATCGCACTCGGCCCGGGCCTGCGGTCGTTCCGAGGACGTCGAGCAGAGCCCCGACACGAGAGCTGCGAAGGCGCTGTTCGCCTCGAGGTTGGCTGCCTCGGTGTCGGCCGCATCCGTGTCGGGCGCGGACGGTTCGGCCGGCTGCGGCAACGACGAGTCGGCGGCCCGCGCCCGGTTCCGGCTCGACGCGGCATTCGCGGCCCGCAGGGCGATGAGGCGATTCGACTCGGCGATCAGCGCATCGCGGGTCTGGGAATCCATATAGAAAGGGAGCATGCGAGGTTCCTGCTGGACAACGCATCTAGGGTAGCGACGGACGGAATCGCCGCCCGTCCGCCTTCGCCACCGGTGCCCGTCGGACAAGACGCCATCGGCGCACGGAACGTCGGCGAAGGAGGAATTCTTCACGACCCATGCCGACGCCGGCAGTTCCTCTTCAGCCCGTCGCCGCCGAATCGAAAATGCCGGATCGCACGCATCGGCAGACGTAGACTGCGGCCATCCGTCGTCTGAAGGAGATGCGATGAGAGCAGCCTGGAGACATGCCGCGCGACGTCGGGCGGTGAGCGCTTTCGCAGTGTTCGCCCTCGGTCTTGCCAGCGGTGCGGCTCTCGCACAAGCGCCTCCCATCGCGCAGGAAACGTTTGCACCGCCGACCGAGCGCGGCCCGGTCGTCATCGTTGCCTCGGGCGCTTCCGGTCCGGAGCTCTATCGCGAGTTCAGTACCAACCTGGCGGCACGGGGCTACTACGTCGTCCTCGTGGACGGCAACAACGTTTCGGTACGGCCGAACGATCGAAGCCGGGACGGGCCGGCCGGCATGCGCGGCCTGATCCACGACGCGCAAGCGTCGCCGCGGGCGGCCCCTGGAAAAGTCGCGCTCATCGGGCTGTCTCTCGGCGGCATCGGCGTTCTCGCCTTTGGCGCGCCGCTCAAGGACCAGGTTTCCGCAGTCGTCCTGTTCTATCCCGCA
>JBBSBZ010000334.1:0-3574 GCA_038250795.1 Burkholderiales bacterium
CCGGGATGACGCGCACGCAGGTCAACGACGAGATCCGCCACACCGGCCTCTTCTTTCCCATCGATCCGGGTGCCGATGCCTCGATCGGCGGCATGGCGGCGACACGGGCGAGCGGCACCAACGCGGTCCGCTACGGCACCATGCGCGAGAACGTGCTCGGCCTGACCGTCGTCACGGCCAGGGGCGATGTCATCCACACCGGCACGCGCGCACGCAAGTCGTCGGCCGGCTACGACCTGACGCGCCTCTTCGTCGGCAGCGAGGGCACGCTCGGCGTGATGACGGAGATCACGCTGAAGGTCTTCCCGCTGCCCGAGGCGATGTCGGCCGCGACCTGCACCTTCCCGTCGATCGATGCGGCCGTGCGCACGACCATCCAGATCATCCAGATGGGCATTCCGATCGCCCGCTGCGAGCTGCTCGACAGGCACGCGGTTCAGGCCGTCAACCGCCACGACAAGCTCACGCTCACCGAAGCGCCGATGCTGCTGATGGAGTTCCACGGCAGCGAGGCGAGCGTCGCCGAGCAGTCGGCGATGGTGCAGGAGATCGCGTCGGAGCACGGTGGCGAAGGCTTCCGGTGGGCGACGACGCCCGAGGAGAGGAAGAAGCTCTGGACGGCGCGCCACCGCGCCTACTTCGCCGGCCTGCAGATGAAGCCGGGCTGCCGCACGGTGACGACCGACACCTGCGTGCCGATCTCGCGGCTCGCCGAGTCGGTGGTGAAGGCCTCGGAGGAAGCCGAGGCCGCGGGGATGATGCACTACATCGTCGGCCACGTCGGCGACGGCAACTTCCACATCGCCTACCTCGTCGATCCGAAGAAGCCCGAGGAGCGCGAGCTCTCCGAGCAGCTCAACGAGAAGGTCGTCATGCGCGCGCTCTCGATGGCCGGCACCTGCAGCGGCGAGCATGGCGTCGGGCTGCACAAGATGGGCTTTCTGGTCGAGGAAGCGGGCGCCGACGCCATCGACATGATGCGCACGATCAAGCGCGCGCTCGATCCGAAGAACATCATGAACCCGGGGAAGATCTTCGCGCTTTAGGCGCGACGATCGTCCCCGGCGAGCCGGGTCAGGGCTGCTCCCTCCCCGCTGCGCTCCCCTCCCTCCGGGAGGAAGGGGCCGGCCCCTTCGGGGCCGCTTTTTCAGTTGACCGATTGCTCGGCGGGCGCGATCGACCAGTGCGAGCTGACGTCGCCGTACTTGTCGACACTCTCGAGGTTCACGCCGAAGCCCCAAAGGCGGGCGACGTGCTTGAGCACTTCCTGCGCGCCGTCGTGGAGCGGCCGGTTGTTGTGGCGGGTGTGACGAAGCGTCAGCGAGCGATCGCCTCGCAGGTTCACGCTCCAGACCTGGATGTCGGGCTCGCGCGAAGCGAGGTCGTACTGGCGCGAGAGCGCTTCGCGCACCTCGCGGTAGCCGGCGGTGTCGTGGATCGCCGCGACGCGCAGGTGCTCCTGGTGCTCGTCGTCGAGGATCGCGAAGAGGCGCAGGTCGCGGATCACCTTGGGCGAGAGGTACTGGCCGATGAAGCTCTCGTCCTTGAAGTTCCTCATGGCGTGGTGCAGCGCCGGCAGCCACGGCGTGCCCGCCAGGTTCGGGAACCACTCGTGGTCCTCGTCCGTCGGGTGCTCGCAGATGCGCCGGATGTCGGTGTACATCGCGAACCCGAGCGCATAGGGATTGATGCCGCTGTAGGCCGGATGGCCGACCGGCGGCTGATAGACGACGTTGGTGTGCGACTTCAGCCACTCGATCATCACGCCGTCGGTGAGGTGGCCCTCGTCGTACAGCGTGTTGAGGAGCTGGTGGTGCCAGAAGGTCGCCCACCCTTCGTTCATCACCTGGGTCTGGCGCTGCGGATAGAAGTATTGGGCGATCTTCCTCACGATCCGCACGACCTCGCGCTGCCAGGGCTCGAGCAGGGGCGCGTTCTTCTCGATGAAGTAGAGCAGGTTCTCCTGCGGCTCGGCGGGGAAGCGCTTCGACTCGTCGACCTCGCCCGGCCGCTCGGCGCGCCGCGGCAGCGTGCGCCAGATGTCGTTGACCTGCGTCTGCGCGTAGGCCAGCCCGTCCTTTCGGCGCTGCAGCTCCTCGGCGAGCGAGATCTTGCTCGGCCGGTGGTAGCGGTCGACGCCGTAGTTCTGCAGCGCGTGGCAGCTGTCGAGGAAGTCCTCGACCGCCTGCATGCCGTACTTTTCCTCGCACTCGGCGATGTAGTTTCGCGCGTAGACGAGGTAGTCGATGATCGACGAGGCGTCGGTCCAGAGACGAAAGAGGTAGTTGCCCTTGAAGAAGCTGTTGTGCCCGTAGGCGGCGTGGGCGATGACAAGCGCCTGCATCGCCGTCGTGTTCTCCTCCATCAGGTAGCTGATGCAGGGGTCGGAATTGATGACGATCTCGTAGGCCAGGCCCATCTGGCCACGCCGGTAGCGGCGCTCGTTGGCGATGAACTCCTTGCCGTAGCTCCAGTGCCGGTAATTCACCGGCATGCCGACCGACGCGTAGGCGTCCATCATCTGCTCGGCGGTGATGACCTCGAGCTGGTTCGGATAGGTGTCGAGCGCGAAGCGCTGCGCGGCGGCGCGAATCTTCTCGTGGTATTCCTCGACGAGCTCGAAGGTCCAGTCGCTCGGGTCCGGCAAGGGATGCTCGGCGCGTGGGCCTGCCGGCAGCGGCGCCTGCGGCAACGATCGCTCCGGGCGCAGGCGACGGCGCGTCGGCGGCGAGGCGGGCACCTCGGTGGCGGGCTGATCGGCCGTCAACGCGGCGGCCGCGGCGATCCCTTCGACGATGGTCATGCGGCAACTCCTTCGGCCTTGAAGAGGTCGCGAAAGACCGGATAGATCTGCGAGGCCTCGGTGACCTTCCTCATCGCGAAGTGCTTCTGCGTTTCCTGCAGGCGGGCGTATTCCTCCCACAGGTTCTGCTCCTCGTCGGCGACCTGCACATAGGCAAAGTAGCGGCACTTCGGCAGGAGGCTCTCGGTCAGCAGCTCGCGACAGCGGCCCGAGTCGTGATGCCAGTTGTCGCCATCGCTGGCCTGGGCGGCGTAGATGTTCCAGTCGGACGGCGGATAGCGCGCGGTGATGATCTCGTCCATCAGCACCAGCGCACTCGAGACGACCGTGCCGCCCGTCTCGCGGGCGCGGAAGAAGTTCTCCTCGTCCACCTCCTGCGCCTGCGTGTGATGGCGGATGAAGACGATGTCGATCTTCTCGTAGTGTCGGGTGAGGAAGAGATAGAGCAGGATGAAGAAGCGCTTCGACAGGTCCTTGCGGGCCTCGTCCATCGACCCCGAGACGTCCATCAGGCAGAACATCACCGCCTTGGCCGTCGGCACCGGCACGCGCACGCGGTTGCGAAAGCGCAGGTCGATCGGGTCGAGGTAGGGAATGCGGGCGAGGCGCGCGCGCAGGAGGGCGATCTGAGTCTCGAGCTCGGCCCGGGCCAGCGCCTGCGCCGCGTCGCCCGGAACCGGCATGTCTTCCAGCCGCGCCACCAGCTCGGCCAGCTCGGCGCGCGAGCCGGCGCCGATCGCGACGCGCCGGCCGATCGCGCCGCGCATCGAG
>JBBSBZ010000335.1:0-3563 GCA_038250795.1 Burkholderiales bacterium
ACGCCCCAGAAGCAGCCGCCGGCGAAGACGGCGGTTTGCGGGCCCGTGTCGTTCACGGTCGCGTCCGCGGCGGGCGCCGGGATCCTGACCGCCGACTCGGCGGCCTGGGTTGCTTTCAGGGTCACGCCCGCACCGATGACCAGGACCGCGACGGCGCTGAGGAGGGTGAGCCGGCGGCGCGCCGGGCTGGGGGAAAGTCGAATCGTGTTCATCAATTGCTCCTTCGGATGCCGCTTGGTCTGCCCGGACCGGCCGATCATTACAGACATCCACGTGGGGCCGCACCTCGGGCCGACAAGCCCCGACTAGTCGCCAGGCGGCTCGCCGCGGCCGAGGAAGGCGCCGTCGGCGACGAGGGCGGCCTGGACCTCCGGCGGCGCGACCTGGCGCAGCGCCACGCGAGAGCGAACCGCGAGTGCCGCCAGCGTGCCCGCTGCCTGGCCCATGACGAAGCAGGCGCCCGAGACGCGCGCTGCCGATTGCCCCTCGTGCGTCATCGAGGCGCAGCGCCCCGCGACCAGCAGGTTGCTCGCGACGCTGCCGTCATCCGCCAGGCGCGGCAGCAGCATCCGCAGCGGCAGCTGGTTGAAGCCGCGCGACTCGGGAATCGGCGGCCAGCGCCATTGCACGTCGCCGGCGACATGGAGCTCGAGCGGCCAGCCATTGACGCCGATCGTGTCGTCGAAGCTGGCGCAGGCAAGCACCTCTTCGGCCGTCAGGACGTGCTCGCCGACGAGGCGACGCGTCTCGCGGATGCCGAGCTGAGGCGCGATCTCGAGCGCATAGGCGTGCTCGAAGCCGGGCACGCGCGCGCGCAGGAAGCCGAGGTAGTCGATTGCCTGTCGGCGGCCCTCGATCTCGCCGGCGCTGAGAGAGCGCGCATCGGTGCCGTCGACGGCCGAGCCGTCGGCGTTCTTCAGCTGCGTGACGTTGACGCGCCATTCGCTCGCATGCTTTTGCGGCCTGACGATCGCGCCCTTGCGAGGAAAGCGGAAATCGCCGGCGCCTTCGGCTTCGTCCATCAGCGCGGGGATAGTCCGCCACGCCTCTCCGGCGCGCGCCGCGTCGACCTCGCCGACTCGAAACATCAGGGTCGGAAAGAGCAGCGGCCCGCCGGTCTGCATCGAGGCGCCGGCGAAGCGGGCGAGGTCGCCGTCGCCGGAGCAGTCGATGAAGGTCCGGGCGCAGAGCGCGAAGCGACCGGACTTCGTCTCGATCAGCAGCGCTTCGATGCGGCCATCGTCCGCTCTGGTGACGCCGACGGCGACGGCGTGGAAGAGGATCTCGGCGCCGGCCGCGAGGAGCATCGCGTCGGCCGCGCACTTGAGGGCCGACGTGTCGTAGGCCTGGGCCTTGATCTTGCCGAAGATGAGGTGCGGCTCGCTCAGGCCGTCGAGCGTGCGCATGCGATCGAGCAGCTCGTCGGCGACGCCGTGGACGACGCGGCGGATCGTCCCGTGCACGTTGGCGTGCAGGCCGCAGAAGTTGGTGACGCCGGCGGCCGTGCCCATGCCGCCGAGAAAGCCGTATCGCTCCACGAGGATCGTCGTGGCGCCACGTCGCGCTGCCGACGTCGCCGCGGCGATGCCCGCGGGGCCGCCGCCGAGGACGACGACGTCGTATTCGCCGAAGACCGGCGTCGATCGCGCCGGCTCGTCGACGGCCTGGGTCACGACGTCAGTCGAGCTTGATGTTGTTCTTCTGGATGATCGGCCTCCAGCGCTCGACGTCGGCCGCGAGCCAGGCCTGCGCCTGGGCCGGCGTGTCGGCGACGACGTCCATGTACTGCAGCTTCAGCTTCTCGCGCACCTCCGGGTCGGAGAGGATCGCGACCAGTTCGTCGTGCAGCTTGTTCACGATCCCTTCGGGCGTCTTCGCCGGCACGATGAAGCCCATCCAGGCGTCGGCCGCGATGTCCTTCAGGCCACTCTCGGCAAGCGTCGGCAGCTCCGGGAGCGCGCCGGAGCGCTTTGCCGTCGCGACCGCGAGCGCCTTGATCTTGCCGGCCTTGACCTGCGCCATCACGGCCGCCGCCGGCAGCACGGCGATGTCGGCGTTGCCGGAAAGCAGCGCGGTGACCGCAGGGCCCGAGCCGGCGTACGGCACATGGACGACGCTCGTGCCGCTCTTGGCGGCCAGCGATTCCATCGCCAGGTGCGAGATGCTGCCCGCGCCCATCGACGCGTAGTTGTACTTGCCGGGGTTCTTCTTCATCAGCGCGATCAGCTCGCCAGTCGTGCTGACACCGAGCGTGGCGGGGACGACGAGCACGCTCGGCTGGGTGGCGGCGATGCTGACCAGCTCGAGATCCTTGGCCGCGTCATAGGGCATCTTGCGAAAGAGCAGCGCATTGACGCCGAGCGGTCCGGCGATGCTCACGCCGATGGTGGAGCCGTCGGGCGCCGCCTTGGCGACGGCGTCGGTGCCGAGGTTGCCGCTCGCCCCCGACTTGTTCTCGACGATCATCGGCTGGCCGGTGCGCTTGGCGAGCCGGTCGGAGACGATCCGGGCGATCAGGTCCGGCGTCGAGCCCGGCCCGTACGGAACGATGATGTGCACCGGCCCCTTCGGCCAATCGGCGCCGGGCGCGGACTGCGCGGCAGCGAGTCCGCATGCGGCGGCGAGCGCGAGCGACGCGCCGAGGCGCGCGGCAAAACGGAAAGGAGCGTGGTTCATCGTGTCGGACCTCGGATCGGGGGTTAGGATTCTGGCCGCATTGTCACGTCCTCCCGGATCGCCGCCACCATGTCCGACCAGCCTCCCGCTGCCGTCTCCCAAGCGCCCGACCTGAGCCACATCGCGCCGCGCGACAAGGCCGAGATCCTCGCCGAGGCGCTGCCCTACATCAGGAAGTTCCACGGCAAGACGATCGTCATCAAGTACGGCGGCAATGCCATGACCGATCCGGCGCTGCAGCAGGATTTCGCCGAGGACGTCGTGCTGCTCAAGCTCGTCGGCATGAACCCGGTCGTCGTCCACGGCGGCGGGCCCCAGATCGAGGAGGCGCTCGCCAAGATCGGCAAGAAGGGCGAGTTCATCCAGGGCATGCGCGTCACCGACGACGAGACCATGGAGGTCGTCGAGTGGGTGCTCGCCGGCCAGGTGCAGCAGGACATCGTCGGTCTGATCAACGTCGCGGGCGGCAAGGCCGTCGGCCTCACCGGCCGCGACGGCGGCCTGATCCGCGCCAAGAAGCTGCGCCTGACCGACCTCAAGGATCCGACCAAGGTGCACGACGTCGGCTCGGTCGGCGAGATCGAGTCGATCGACCCGAGCGTCGTCATCGCCCTCCAGGAAGACCAATTCATTCCGGTGATCTCGCCGCTCGGCTTCGGCGCCGACAACGAGAACTACAACATCAACGCCGACGTCGTCGCCGGCAAGCTCGCCGAGGTGCTCAAGGCCGAGAAGCTGATGATGCTCACCAACATTCCGGGCGTGCTCGACAAGAACGGCAAGCTGCTCACCAACCTGTCGTCGCGCGAGATCGACGACCTGTTCGCCGACGGCACGATCTCCGGCGGCATGCTGCCCAAGATCCAGTCGGCCCTCGACGCGGCCAA
>JBBSBZ010000336.1:0-3550 GCA_038250795.1 Burkholderiales bacterium
CGCGCCTTGTTCCTGGCGGCATCCACCCTCGCCGGCTGCAGCGCGCTGCCGGTCATCACGCCGGACATGGCGCGCGCCGATCCGAGCACCGTCCAGTTCCAGACCGCCAGCGGCCACATCGTCTCGCCCCAACGCAGCCGCGAGATCGTCGCGCGGTTGGCCAGCGGCGGCGGCGACGCGGGCGTCATGGCGCGTCATCTCGCGCTCGAGCAGTCGCTCTCCGAGGTGCCGCTCTCGCTCGGCAACCGGGTCAGCCTGCTCGAGAACGGGCCGAGCACCTACGCGGCGATGTTCGACGCGATCGCCTCGGCGCGCGACAGCATCAACATGGAGACCTACATCCTCGAGGGCGACGAGACCGGTCAGCGCTTCGCCGATGCGCTGCTCGCCAAGCAGGCCCAGGGTGTCCAGGTCAATCTCATCCACGACGCCGTCGGAACGCTCGGGACGAAGAAGGAGTTCTTCGAGAGGCTCAAGCAGGGCGGCGTCAGCGTCGTCGAGTTCAATCCGGTCAATCCGCTCAAGGCCAAGGCCGGCTGGGACGTCAATCAGCGTGATCACCGCAAGCTCCTCGTCGTCGACGGACGGCGTGCGGTGATGGGCGGCATCAACATCAGCAGCGTCTATTCGAGCCGCGGCAGCGCCCCCGGATCGGGGTTCGGCGGCTCGCGCGGCACCGAGCCCGGCAAGGCGCCCGACAGCAAGTCGCTGCCCTGGCGTGACACCGACCTGCTCATCGACGGACCGGTGGTCGCCTCCCTGCAGAAGCTCTTCTTCGACACGTGGCAAGACCAGAAGGGGCCGCCGCCCGCGGCGCGCGACTACTACCCGGCCCTGACCCGCCAGGGCAGCGAGGTGGTGCGTGCCATCGGCAGCAACCCGGACGACCCGTTCAGCCTGATCTACGTCGCTCTCATTTCTGCGTTCAACAGCGCCGAGAGCGAGATCCTGCTCACCAACGCCTACTTCGTCCCCGACCCGCAGCTGATGAAGGCTCTGACCGATGCCGTGGCGCGCGGCGTCGACGTCAAGGTGATCGTGCCAAGCACGACCGACTCGGGGCTCGTCTTCCATGCCGGGAGGTCGCACTACGAGCGGCTCCTGCGCGGTGGCGTGAAGATCTACGAGCGGCGCGGTGCGCTGCTCCACGCCAAGACGGCGGTGATCGACGGCGTCTGGTCGACGGTCGGATCGACCAACCTGGACTGGCGCAGCTTCCTACACAACCAGGAGCTGACCGCCGTCATCCTCGGGCCCGAGTTCGGTGCCAAGATGAAGTCGGCGTTCGCCCGTGACCTGGCTGTGTCGGACCGCATCACACTCGAGGCGTGGGAGCATCGTCCGATCGACGTCCGCGCGAAGGAGATGTTCGCTCGACTTTGGGAGTACTGGCTATGAACTTCGGGATGCCGCGCGTTCTTCGTCTCGCGCTCGTCGCCCTTGCGCTGGGGGTGGGAGCGCTCGGTCCCGTCGTTGCCCAGGACGCCGCGGCGCTTCGGGCGAAACACGCCACGCTGAGCGAGAAGCTGGCGTCGAATCAGTTCGGCCGGCCGCTGGTTCTGGAGTCGAAGGAAAGCGCGGACGACCTCAAGGGCGACGTCTACGCGGTCGTCGATCATCCGTTCGCGACCGTCGAGCAGGCGTTGAAGTCGTCGGAGCACTGGTGCGACATCCTCATCCTCCACCTCAACGTGAAGGGCTGCAAGACCAGCGCCGGCACGCCGAAGATGCTGACCCTCAACGTCGGGCGCAAGTTCGACCAGCCGATCGAGGAGGCGTACGCACTGACCTTCACGTACCGCGTGGTCGCCGCCTCGTCCGACTACCTGCAGGTGCAGCTCGCCGCCGAGGAGGGGCCGCTCAGCACCAGGAACTACCGCATCCAGGTCGAGGTGGCACCGATCGACGCCAAGCGATCGATCATCCACATGTCATACGCCTACGGCTACGGCTTCACCGCGCGCATGGCGATGAAGACCTACCTCGCCACGATCGGCAGCCAGAAGGTCGGATTCACGATCGTCGACCGCAAGGACGGCAAGCCGGTCTACCAGGACGGCGTTCTCGGCCTTCTCGAACGCAACACGATGCGCTACTACCTGGCGATCGACGCCTATCTCTCGGCGTATTCGCTGCCCGCAGCCGAGCAGCCGGAAAAGCGCATCCGCGAGTGGTATGCGAGCACCGAGCGCTATGCCCAGCAGCTTCACGAGATGGACCGGGCCGAATATCTCGAGATGAAGCGCAACGAGATGAAGCGCCAGCAGCCCGGCTAGCGAAGGCCTGGCAGCTTCAAAAGATCAGCGACGCTCCGGTCTTCGACTGCAGCTCGTCGCGACTGACGCCGTCGGCGATCTGCACGACCTTCAGGCCCGCAGGGGTCACGTCCATCACGGCGAGGTCGGTGACGATCCGGCTTACGACGCCCACCCCGGTGAGCGGCAGGGTGCACTTGGGCAGGAGCTTGAGGTCGATGCCGCCGTCCTTCTTCTTCGCGACGTGCTCCATGAGCACGATGACGCGCTCCACGCCGGCGACGAGGTCCATCGCCCCGCCCATGCCCTTGACCATCTTGCCCGGAATCATCCAGTTGGCGAGGTCTCCCGTCTCGCTCACCTGCATCGCGCCGAGGATCGAGAGGTTGATCTTGCCGCCGCGGATCATCGCGAACGAGTCGTGCGAGCCGAAGATCGACGAGCCGGGCAACGTCGTCACGGTCTGCTTGCCGGCGTTGATGAGGTCGGCGTCGACCTCGTCCTCGGTCGGGAACGGGCCGATGCCGAGCATCCCGTTCTCGCTCTGCAGCCAGACCTCGATGCCCGCGGGCACGTGGTTGGCGACGAGCGTCGGCAGGCCGATGCCGAGGTTCACGTAAAAGCCGTCGCGCAACTCTTTCGCCGCGATGCTAGCCATTCTGCTATGTGTCCAGCCCACGTCAAACTCCCGTTCTTTCCGCCGCCTTGGCGATCACCTCGACCGTTTCGCGCGCCGCTTCGCCCGCCTTCGTGCCGGGCGATGCATCCGCCGTGGCAGCGGCCCGCAACGTGCGCTTCTCGATCCGCTTTTCCGGATGCGCATTGAGCACGATGCGGTGCACGTAGATGCCTGGCAGGTGGACGGCGTCGGGATCGATCGACCCGGTCTCGACGATCTCCTCGACTTCGACAATCGTGATCCTGCCCGCCATCGCGCAGGCCGGGTTGAAGTTGCGCGCCGTGCGCCGGAAGACGAGATTGCCGGACTTGTCGGCCTTCTGCGCCTTGACGAGCGCGACGTCGGGGACGAGCGCGCGCTCCATGAGGTAGACGTGACCGTCGAATTCGCGCGTCTCCTTGCCTTCGGCGACGAGCGTGCCGACGCCCGTGCGCGTGAAGAAGGCCGGAATCCCTGCCCCGCCCGCGCGCAGCTTCTCGGCCAGCGTGCCCTGCGGCGTGAACTCGAGCTCGAGCTCGCCCGCGAGGTACTGGCGCTCGAACTCCTTGTTCTCACCGACGTAGCTGGCGATCATCTTGCGGATCTGCCGGGTGTCGAGCAGCTTGCCCAGGCCGAA
>JBBSBZ010000337.1:0-3545 GCA_038250795.1 Burkholderiales bacterium
CATCAGCACGGCGCCCAGTCCCTCGGCCCATCCGATCCGCTCCGACAACGCGACGACACCCACGCCGACCGCGATCGCCGGGCTCACGAACGCATAGAGCCCGGCGCGAAACGCGCCCCACTCGCGCAATAGCCGCAGGTAGATCGTGAAGCCGGCGAGCGAGCCCGCAGCGATGAGGAAGAGAAGCGCCGGCAAGGTCGGCCAGCTCGTCAGCGCGCGAAAGTGTCGCGCCTCGACCGGCTCCAGAGAGAGCGACACGCCGGCGAGGCCGATGCCGCCGATCAGGGTCTGCCAGCCGGCCAGCGCAAGGACCGGCATCGTCGCCGCGAGCGGGCGCGACAGCACGGCGCCGACGCAATAGAGCAAGGTGCCGAGCGCGATCGCGACCAGTCCCCACGCCTCGGCGGGCGACGACGCGCCGGTGCCGAGTGCGTTCATCGCGCGAGTCGCGAACAGCAGGGCGAGGCCGACGGCGCCGAGCACGATCGAGGCGACGTGGCGCGGCGCGATCGGCTCGCCTTCGATCCAGCGACTGGCGAGGAGCGTGAAGATGGGGATCGTTCCGAAGTTCACGATCGCGGCCAGCCCGGTTGGCGCGCGGGCGATGCCCCAGAAGAGGAGCGCGTAGTTGCCGGTGTTGACGAGCGCCGCAGTGACGAACAGGCGGGCGGGCGCCGATCGAGGCACGGCGAACGCGGCACGCCCGGCCCAGGCCAGCATCAGCGCGCCCGCGATCAGGAAGCGCGCGGCGGCCAGGAAGATCGGCGGCACGTGTGCGGCGCCCACCTTCACCGGCCACCACGTGAGGCCCCACACGAGGCACATCACCAGGAAGAGCGCGGCGTTGCGGGTCATGGCCGCGATTGTCCCAAGCCGTTTTAGCAGGGTCGTCCTGGAAATCCAGCCGGCGGGAAGACGCTTTCCCGCGAGGTTCGCTGGGCGCTGCGGCGGCCGGGGCGCCGACGAGCCGGGCGGCCGGCGGACCTAGCGCCGGCGCCGCCGCGCCGTCCAGCCGACCAGGCCGATTCCGCCCGCGAGCAAGGCCAGGGGGACGGGCTCGGGCACCGGTGAGACCGCGACCACCTCGATCGACGTGAGCCGGAATTCCCCGTTGGAGTTGCCGCTCGCGAACTGGCCGATGGTCGTCGCACCGGCGGCGAGCCAGTCGACCGGCTGAAGCAGGGACAAGTCGTTCGCCGGCGTCGAGAAGATGTGCGACGAGGAGCCCAGGAAATCGGCGACCGAGAGCGTGACGTCGGTGAACGTCGGATTGGCCGGGCCGAACGGGTCGTGTGACGACAGGGCATAGAGGTTCGTTCCCGGGAACGGGACGGGATAGCCACGCTCGAGGCTGACGCTCGTCTCGTGCAAGTCGCCGTGCGTTCCGGCCTCGATCGTCGCACCGTGCTGAAGAGGCGCACCTCGACGTTGGGCAGCCTGGCCATCGCCAGCAGCACATCGTCTTCGCCGCTGGTGTAGAGGTCGTCGACGAGGAGGCGCACCCGAACGCCGCGCGCGGCCGCCTCGCGCAGCGCGCGCAGCAATGTCAGGCCGGTGTTGTCGGCCTGGAGCAGGTAGTACTGGACGTCGAGGCTGCGCGTGGCGAGCGCGGCCAGCTCGACCCGGGCGGCAAGCGAATTGGGACCGTAGGGCAGCAGGCGAAAGCCTGACCGCGTGTCGCCGGGAAGCGCCTGATCGGCGATCTGCGACAGCGGCGTCCGTGCGGTGTCGGCGATGGCATGCGTCGGCGCCAGCGGCGGCCGCGCCGGAAGGCTGCTGCACGCGGCCAGCGCAGCCGCCAGGGCGCACGAGGCGACGCTGCGCGCAAGGGCGCGGATACGGGGCTCGTCGAAGCGCTGGCCCCGGGCGGCGCGCGTGTCGCTCTCCATGACGGATTGTCGCGGGACCGGTCCACGCCTGCTCCGGGGATCCGCTCAGCCGCGCTTCAGGCCGCAGGCCAGGCAAGGCAAGGCGGGTAGGACATTGCCGCGATCGACAGACGAACGTGAACGCACAGGTCGCGCGCGAGTCTTTCCAGGACCGCTCATTTCCATTGGAGGCTTTTCGTGAAGAACGCTCTTTCGTACCTCGTCGTCACCTGCGGCCTGGCCCTTGCCGCAGCCGTCAGCGTCCCGGCGCAGGCCGCGGGCGCTTCCTCGCCGGGCATGACGGTGCTGCCCACTCAGACCATCGGCAGCACCGAGCCGACGCCCGAAACCGCCGCCGCTGCGCACAGGGAGGCTTATGCGGCGCGCGCAGAGGCGCAACGGCAGTGCCGCAGCGAAAGTTCTCGCGACGCGCGGCGCGACTGCATGGCCGCCGCGCATCAGGACTTCCGCAACACGCTCGCGCGGTCCCGCAGCGAGTCCTAGCGAACCGCGGCGCCCTGCGACCGCCGGCGCCCGGCCGAGGGTTCCATCCTCTTTGGCCACCGCAGATCGGTCTGTCGGAGGGGACGATGCCGCGGTAGGGCTCGGTCGACGCTGCGAGTGTCCTGCGCTTTCCGTTCAGCTTCGGTTCATGCACCCGCTTGCAAGATGCGCCCGTCCCCACCGATGGAGCCTTCCATGAACCGCCCCGCCCTCTTCGCCCTGCTCGCCACTGCCACCGCCGCATTCGGCGCCCAGGCGCACACCTACACCGACAACGCCCGCGTCGTCGGCGTCGAGGCCCAGTACGAGGACGTGAGCGTCCCGCGCCAGGAGTGCCGGCGCGACTGGGTGTCCGAGGCCCGGCCCGCGGAGGGGCGCAACTACGGCGGCGCCGTGGTCGGCGGCCTGGCGGGCGCGCTGCTCGGCAACCAGGTCGGCCGGGGTCACGGCCGCGAGGCCGCGACCGCCGTGGCCGCCGTCGTCGGCGCCCTCACCGGCGACAACATCGCCAACCGCGGCCGCTTCGACCCGCGTGACGAGCCGGTGGCGCGCGAGGTGACCTCGTGCCGCACCGTGAGCGACGTGCAGGCCCGCCTCGTCGGCTACCGGGTCGAATACGACTACCGCGGCCAGCGCTTCACGACCCTGATGCACGACCAGCCCGGCGCGTACGTGCCCGTCCGCGTCTCGGTGGAACCTGTGGGACGATAGACCCATGACCACGCTCCTGCGACCCTTCCTCTGCGCGCTGCTGCTCGCGTCGGCGCTGCCGGCGTGGGCCGACGTCGGCCGCGACGAGGCCGCCGCGGTGGCGCAGCGCGCCGTCAGCGGCCGCGTGCTTGCGGTCGAGCGGGCCGAGATCGGTGGCAAGCCCGCGTGGCGCGTGAAGATCCTGAGCGCCCAGGGCGAGGTCCGCGTCGTCGTCGTCGACGCTGCCAGCGGCCGCGTCGTGGGCTGACCGGCCGCCGCGGCGTGCGCGTCCTGCTGATCGAGGACGATGCGGCGCTCCGGCTCGGCCTGGCGCGCCAGCTCGAGGCCGACGGCTACCGCGTCGACCACGCTGCCGACGGCGCCGACGGCCTCTTCCAGGCCGAGGAGTACCCGGTCGACCTGGTGATCGTCGACCTCGGCCTGCCGCGCCTGAGCGGCATCGACGTCGTCAAGAAGCTGCGC
>JBBSBZ010000338.1:0-3540 GCA_038250795.1 Burkholderiales bacterium
AGCCAGCGGCTGCGCGGCAGGTCGTGGGACAGGAGGCGCGTCAGCATGGCGTGACGGAGGTCATCGGTCGACGACCGGATAGAGCCCGCGCGGCCGCCAGAGCAGCACCGCGACCATCAAGCCGATGCTCGAGAACATCGCGCCCTTGGGGGCGAGAAAGCCCACGTAGTTGGTCATCAGGCCGACGAGCAGCGCACCGACCAGGCAGCCGAGCGTCGAGCCCAGCCCACCGATGATGATGACGATGAAGAGCAGCACGTTGACCTGCGCACCGATCTGCGGCGTGACGATCTGCTGGTTCATGCCCCACAGGCACCCGCCGAGGCCCGCGAGCGCCGAGCCGGCGGCGAAGACGCCGACGAAGAGACGGCGGATCCGGTAGCCGAGGCTCTCGACCATCTCGCGGTCCTGCACGCCGGCGCGGATCAGCAGGCCGATCTTGGTGCGGTTGAGCGTCCAGAGGAGCAGCACGAGCACGACCAGCCCGATCACGACCGACAGCACGCGCAGCCGCTCGACCGTCGCCTCGCCGATCAGGATCGAGCCGCGCAACGCCTCGGGCGGCGGCAGCGCGATCTGCGCCGGCCCCCAGATGGCCTTGATCAGCTCCTCGCCGACGATCGCGCCGCCGATCGTCACCAGGATCTGCTTCAGGTGCTGGCCGTAGACCGGCCGGACGATGACCCGCTCGAAGCCGAGGCCGATCGCTCCGGCGAGCGTCATCGCGGCGAGCATCGCGAGGGCGACGACGCCGAGGTTCTGGCCGAGGCTCGGCGACGACGCGCCGCCAGCGAGCGTCGCGAAGACGCTGGTCGCGATGTAGGCGCCGAGGGCGATGAACAGGCTGTGGCCGAAGTTCAGCACGTCCATCAGGCCGAAGACGAGCGTCAGGCCCGAGGCGGCGATGAACACGATCATCCCCATCGCCAGGCCGGCGAGGGTGAGCGTGAGCCAGGTCGACGACGAGCCGACCAGCGGCCAGGCGACGAGCGCGAGGCCGGCGACGAGAAGGAGCGGCAGCGCGTCGAAGGCCCTGCGCGGGATCGCCTCGCCGGTCGCGCTCATGGCTGCGGGGCGAGCGAGAGCCCGAGCAGGCGCTGCTGCATCGCCTCGTCGCCGGCGAGCTCGGCCATGGCGCCGCGGTGGACGACGCGGCCGTCGTCCATCACCGCGACGTGGTCGCCGAGAGCCCGCGCCATCTCGAAGTTCTGCTCGACGAGGAGAACCGTGACGGCGGTGCGCTTGAGCTCGAGCAGCGCCGTGATCAGGTTCTGCACGATCACCGGCGCGAGGCCCTTGCTGGGCTCGTCGATCAGGAGCAGGCGCCGCGGCTCGATCATGGCGCGGGCGATCGCGAGCATCTGCTTCTGTCCGCCCGAGAGCTTGCCGGCGGGATGGAGCCAGAACTTCTTCAGCGCCGGAAAGAGGCTCCAGAGCCAGTCGAGGCGGGCGCGGTCGAGCTCGTCGATGGTGCGCGCCGCGCGGGCGGCGAGCAGCATGTTCTCGGCCACGGTCAGGTCGGAAAAGATCCCCATGTTCTCGGGGACGTAGGCGATGCCGCGCGACGCGATCTCGGGGGTGCGCACGGCGGCGTCGGTCCGGCTCGCGCCCGCCTCCGGCGGCCCGCCGATGCGCTGGCCGTCGAACACGATCTCGCCCTTGGACGCCGGCCACAGGCCCATGATCGTGCGCAGGGTCGTCGTCTTGCCGGCGCCGTTGCGGCCGAGCAGCATCGTCACTTCGCCGGCCGGCACGTCGAGGTCGACCCCGTGCAGGATGTGATACGCGCCGATGTGCGTGTGGACGCCGGCGAGCGAGAGCAGGGGCCGCACGACGCTCATGCCGCCGCCGCTTCCGGGGCCAGGCCGAGATAGGCCTGGCGCACCACGGGCGAGGCGATCACTTCCGCCGGCGCGCCGTCGGCGACCAGCTGGCCGTTGTGGAGCACGACGATCCGGTCGGCGAGCTCGCGCACGACGTCCATCTTGTGCTCGACCAGCAGGATCGTCTTGTCGCCCTGGCGCTTGAGCTCGCGGATCAGCTCGAGGATCACGGGCACGTCGCCCGTGCTCATGCCCGCGGTCGGCTCGTCGAACATGTAGACGCGCGGCTCGAGCGCCATCAGCATCGCGACCTCGAGCTTTCGCTGGTCGCCGTGCGGCAGGCTGCTCGCGACCGCGTGCTCGCGCCCGGCGAGCCGGACGCGCTCGACCAGCTCGTGGGCACGGCGAACGATGTCCTGGCGATCGAGCCACACCGAGAACAGGCTCAGGCCCTCCTTGCGGCGCGACTGGACCGCGAGGCGCACGTTCTCGAGCACGCTCAGGCCCGGGAAGAGCTGCGTCAGCTGGAAGGCGCGACCGAGGCCCAGGTGGGTGCGCACCGAGACCGGCTCGGCCGTGATGTCCTGGCCCTTCAGCCAGACCGATCCCGCGCTCGCGCGCAGCTGCCCGGAGATCAGGTTGAAGTAGGTCGTCTTGCCGGCGCCGTTCGGGCCGACGATCGCCGTGAGCGTGCCGGGCGCGAAGACGCACGAGACGCGGTCGACGGCGACGTGGCCGCCGAACCGGATCGTGAGGTCCCTCGTCTCGAGCACGTCGGGGTCGCTACCGGCGCCGCCGGGCTCAGCGCCAGCGCCCGATCAGCGCTTGTTCCTGATCGGCACGTTCATGTCTCCCGGCTTGATCTCGCGCACGAGTTCGGGCACGCCCCAGGCGAACGCCGGGTCGGCCTTGATGCGGAAGTGGTACATCGACTGCATCGCCTGATGGTCTTCCTTGCGAAAGGTCATCTTGCCCTTGGGCGTCTCGAAGCTCATGCCCTCCATGGTCTTGATGAGCTTTTCGGTGCTGGTGTCACCGCCGGTCTTCTTGAGCGCATCGACGATCGCGATCGCCGCGCTCATGCCGCCGGCAGTGAAGAAGTCGGGCGGCGACTTGAACTGCTTGTAGTGGTTGGCGACAAGCCACTCGTTGACCGGGTTCTTGGGGATGCCGAAGTAGTAGTAGAGCGCGCCTTCCATGCCGGGAAACTGCTTGTACGAGACCATCGCCGGCAGAATGTTGCCGCCGGTGGCGACGTCGATGCCGAAGCGCTTCTTCAGGTCCTGCGCCGCGAGCGCGCCGAAGGGCGGCGTGGCGCCGGCCCAGATCACGAAGATGACCTTCTTGCCCGGCTTGTCCTTCAGCGCATCGACGACGCGCTGGATGCCGGCCGTGAAGTCCGTCGTCGACTGCGGCAGGTATTCCTCGTGGACGATCTTCGCCTTCTTGATCGCCTCCTTGAATGCCTTGACCCCGTCGCGGCCGAACGCGTAGTCCTGCGCCAGCGTCGCCACCGAGACGCCGTCACCATCGACGGCGACCGCGTTCGAGATCGCGTCCTGCGAGCTGTTGCGACCGGTGCGGAAGATGTACCTGTTCCACTTGTCGCCGGTGATCGAGTCGGCGACGGCGGGCTCGACCAGGAGGATCTTCTTGTATTCCTCGGCCACCGGCAGCATCGCCAGGGCGACGCCCGACGAGGTCGGGCCGACGGCGA
>JBBSBZ010000339.1:0-3523 GCA_038250795.1 Burkholderiales bacterium
GCGTCGAGGTCGTAGCCGGCGTGGACGAAGCCCTCGACCGCGGCGGTCATCGGCTTGTCCATCATCTCGAGGCCGGCGGGGATCAGGCCGGCGGCGATGATCGCGGCGACAGCGTCGCCGGCTTTTCGCACGTCGTCGAAGCTGGCCATGATGCAGCGCGCCGTCTCGGGCCTGGGCAGCAGCTTGACGGTCACCTCGAAGACGACGGCGAGCATGCCTTCGCTGCCGATCAGCGCGGCGATCAGGTCGAGCCCGGGCGCGTCGAGCGCGTCGCTGCCGAACTCGACCGACTCGCCCTCGGCCGTGAAGCCGCGCACCTTGAGCACGTTGTGCAGCGTCAGGCCGTACTTCAGGCAATGCACGCCGCCCGAGTTCTCGGCCACGTTGCCGCCGATCGAGCAGGCGATCTGGCTGCTCGGGTCGGGCGCGTAGAAGAGGCCGTGCGGCGCGGCCGCCTCGCTGATCGCGAGGTTGCGCACGCCGCACTGCACCGTCGCGGTCCGCGCCGTGCGGTCGATGGCGAGGATGCGGTTGAACTTGGCCAGGCTCAGCGTCACGCCGAGCGGATCAGGCAGCGCGCCGCCCGACAGGCCCGTGCCCGAGCCGCGAGCCACCACGGGAACCTCGAGGCGATGACAGACGGCCAGCACGGCCGCGACCTGTGCTTCGGTCTCGGGCAGGGCGACGACGAGGGGCTGCTCACGGTACGCCGTGAGGCCGTCGCATTCGTAGGGGATGGTGTCCTCGCGCTGCCAGAGGAGGGCGTGCGCGGGCAGCGCCGCCGAGAGCGCGGCGACGACCTCGGCGCGGCGCCGGCTCCGATCGGGCGCCAGTCGCGTCGCGGCTTCCGGAAGCGGTGCGTTCACCGCCTCAGCGCGCCGCCGGCTTCGCGCGACGGCGCTTCGCCGGGGCCTTCGGCCGGGCGCCCTTTGCCGCGACGGCAGCGGCGCGCGCGGGCGCCGTCGCGACCTGCTTGACGGTCTCGGCCGCCGCGTCGAACGACTGCTTCATCATCTTGCCGGCGAGCGTCTTGGCGGCATCCGTGGCGGTGTCCTTCATCGCGCTCGTGGCGAGCTGGGTGAACTGGCCGGTGAGCGCGTTCCACCATTGCATCGGATCGACGACGCCGGCCGGCGCGGCCTTGGAGCGGGGCGCGGACGACGACTTCGCCGTCGGCTTCGCGGCGACCGCCGGCCACTCGACCGGAGCCGCGGCCACCGCCGCCTTCGGCGCTGGCTTGATCTTGAGCGACTCGCCGAGCTCGCCCATCTGCACGTTCATCGTCTTCAGCGTCGAGAGCGTCATGCGCTGGACCTCGAGCGCCTGGATCGTCGCCGAGAGCATGCGCGCGTTCTGCTCGAGCCAGTACTGGACGGTGCGCAGCTCGCCGATGCGCTTGTCGAGCTCGGCCGGATCGAGCGTGGGCGCAACCCACTGGCCGATGCCGGGCAGCGCCGCGCCGGCGTTCTTGACCAGCCCCTGCAGGAAATCGAAGCCCGGAACGAGCTTGCTGAAGCCGGTCGCGTCGTCCATCGTCGTCTCCTCGTGGTCCTGTAGCGGTGATTGTCGCCCGCCGCGGACCGGACCGGGCCGGTCACGCGATCAGGGCGCCGGCACGAGGCGCACGACGCGAAAGCCGCGCTCGCGCATCAGCGCCGGCAGGCCCCGAGGGCCGATCATGTGCAGGCTGCCGACGGCGGCGAACACGGCATGGCCGTCCGCGTGCAGGGCATCGATCCGGGCCCCGAGCAGGACGTTGCGATCGTCGAGCAGCGCCTTCATCGACTGGCGGTCGGCGTCGGTGCGTTCGCAGTCGCACCAGCGCTCGTAGTCTTCGAGGGCCGCCAGGTCGCTGGTGCGCCAGACGTCGGCCAGGCGGGCGACGAGCGAGCCGGCATGGCCGCTGTCGAGATCGTCGAGGCTGCCCCGGACGAGCTCGATCGTCGCCTCGCGTGTCGGCGCCCGCAGCGCCGCGGTCTGCGATTCGGGCGTCTCGAGCGACACGACCCGCTTGCCGAGCATCCGGCCGGCGCCGGCCAGGACGACGTCGATCGCGTACGCCGCGTCAACCCCTTCGCGCCGCGCCGCCGCGGCGCCGATTGCCGCGACCTGGAACTCGGGCGCGAAAGCGTGCAGGCCGACCGGGTCCATGCATTCCGCCAGCGTGCGCCGGTCGACGCGCTCGGCGAGCTCTGCGGGCAGCGACTCGCCCGCGCGCGCCTTGGCACTGTCGGCGAGGCGGCCGGCGATGGCCGGATCGAGCAGGTCGAGCTCGAGCGCGATCGTGTCGCTGTCGGCCAGGGCCCGCTTCGTCAGCGTGCCGGGGAACATCCACTCCGGCCGGGCGACGTGGATCGTGCCGTAGAGGTACGACGCGCGGCCGTCGCGCTCGATGCGCCAGAGAAAGCCGTGGTCGGCGACGGCATCGCGCAGTCCCGCCCGGAACCGATCGGCGTCGATCGGCGCGGCGGCGGGCGGGCAGTCCGCCGCCGCCCCCGCTTGTGCCGCGGGCGCGAGGCCAGGGACGGACCCGCCCAGCCCGGCGAGCGCCATCCACCCGAGAGCCACGAGCCGCAGCCGCACGCTCACGGCGTCACGGCGCCGTTGCCCGAGCCGAGATCGATGCGCAGCGCACCGTCGCGCTGCTGCCAGCGCAGGCGGCCGAGCACGTCCATGCCGAGCAGCGGAGACTCGAGGCGCGGCAGGGCGACCATGCGCATCCGGTCGACCCGCACGCCGCCGTCGAGGACGAGGTCGGCGCGCACCACGCTGCCCACCACCGAGCCGCCGGCCGTGCTCGAGCGCACCGAGCCTTCGCCCTCGAGGCCGAGCTGCCTGGCGAGCTCGCTCGGGATCGCGACGCCGCTCGCACCGGTGTCGACGAGGAAGTCGACGCTCGTGCCGTTGATCTTCCCCGGCCAGTGGTAGTGGCCGTCGTCGCTGCGCTTGATCTCGACGACGCCGCCCGAGGCGCTGAAGCTCGCCCTCGCCGATTCGTGGCGGCGCCACTCGTAGCCGACGAAGACGATCGCGCCGAGGACGAGCCAGATGGTCGCGAACTTGAGCGTGTTCGGCAGCTCGCCGCCGCTCATCGGCCCGGGTGCTCGCCGAGGCGAACGACGGTCTGCTCGATCGCGCCGAAGATCGAGTGGCCGGCCTCGTCCCTCATCTCGATCCGGATCGTGTCGCCGAACTTCATGAACGGCGTCTTCGGGCTGCCGCCCTCGATCGTCTCGATCGCCCGCTTCTCGGCGATGCACGAATAGCCGTGCGACCAGTCCTTGTTGCTGACCGTGCCGCTGCCGATGATCGAGCCCGCGCGCGCATTGCGCGTCTTGCACAGGTGGGCGATCAGCTGGCCGAAGTGAAAGGTCATCTCCTCGCCGGCGCTGCACAGGCCGGCGCGCGCGCCGTTCCAGGTGCTTTCGAGGTCGAGGTGGAGACGGCCGCCGCGCCAGGCCGCGCCAAGCTCGTCGGGCGTCACCGCGACCGGGCTGAAGGCCGTCGCCGGCTTGCTCTGGAA
>JBBSBZ010000340.1:0-3513 GCA_038250795.1 Burkholderiales bacterium
GCCTTCGCGAGCGCGCTGTTCGGCTTCGTGCGCGGCGGGCTGGCGATGATCACCATCGGCACCTCGATGTTCTTCGCCGAGATCTCGGGCTCGGCGGTGGCCGACGTCGCGGCGATGGGCTCGATCCTCATCCCGGCGATGAAGCGGCGCGGCTACCCGAAGGAGTTCGCGGCGGCGGTGATGTCGTCGTCGGCGACGCTGGCGGTGATCATCCCGCCGTCGATCCCGATGATCCTGTACGCGGTGATGGCCGACACGTCGGTCGTGAAGATCTTCGTCGCCGGCATCGTGCCGGGCATCCTCGCCGGCGGCCTGATGATGGGCACGGCCTACTGGTACGCACGCCGCTACAACTACCCGGTCGAGGAATCGTTCCAGTGGACGCGCGTCAAGCAGACCTTCCGCGAGGCGGCCTGGGCCTTCCTGCTGCCGGTGATCATCCTGGGCGGCATCTTCGGCGGCATCGTCACCGCGACCGAAGGCGCCGCGCTCGCGGTGCTGGCGGCGCTCTTCATCGGCGGCGTGATCTACCGCGAGCTGAACCTCCGCCACCTCTACGAGGCGATGATCGAAGGCGTCACGCAGACGGCGATCGTCATGCTGCTGGTCGCGGCTTCTGCTCTTCTGGGCGTCTACCTCACCGAGCAGCGCATCCCCCAGGAGCTGGCGATGTGGCTGTCGTCGATCACCAGCAACCGCTATGCGGTGCTCGGCATCCTCAATGTCTTCTTCCTGATCGTGGGCCTGTTCCTGCATTCGGCCGCCGCGATCATCCTGGTGGTGCCGATCGTCATGCCGCTGGTGAAGGCGGTCGGCATCGACCCCGTGCATTTCGGCCTCATCGTCACGCTCAACCTGGGCATCGGCCAGCAGACGCCGCCGGTCGCGAGCGTGCTGATGGCGTCGTGCTCGATCGCCAAGGCCGACATGTGGAAAGTCACGCGCGTCAACCTGCCGTTCATCGGCATCCTCGTCGCGCTGCTGATGGTGGTGACCTACGTGCCGGCCGTGCCGATGGGCCTGGTGAACCTGTTCTATCACTAGCAAGGCGGCGTGCGATGGCCGGTGACCTGATTCTCGTCGAGCGCGAAGCGGCGATCGCGACCGTCGTGCTGAACCGACCCGACAAGCTCAACGCGCTCACCAAGCCGATGTGGCAACTGCTCGGTACGAGGATGCGCGAGCTTTCCGCCGATGACGACCTGCGCTGCATCGTGCTGCGCGGCGCGGGCGGCAAGTCGTTCGCGCCCGGCAACGACATCGCCGAGTTCGCCACCGAGCGCTCGAACTTCGCGCAGGGCAAGGCCTACGGCGCGGTGCTGCACGACGCGCTCGGCGCGATCGCCGACTGCCGCCATCCGACGGTCGCGCTGATCGAGGGCATCTGCGTCGGCGGCGGCCTCGAGATCGCGGCACTCTGCGACCTGCGCATCTGCGGCGAATCGAGCCGCTTCGGCGTGCCGATCAACAAGCTCGGCCTGGTGATGGCGCACGCCGAACTGGCCGCGCTCGTGCAGCTCGCCGGCCGCGCAGTGGCGCTCGAGATGCTGCTCGAGGGTCGCGTCTTCGGCGCCCGCGAGGCGCTCGACAAGCGCCTCGTCAACCGCGTCGTCGCCGATGCCGACGTCGCCGCCGAAGCCTATGCGACGGCGCGCCGCATCGCCGCCGGCGCGCCGCTCGTCGCCCGCTGGCACAAGCACTTCCTGCGCCAGCTCGAATCGGGTGCGGCGCTCGGCGACGCCGAGCGCGACGAAGGCTTTCGCTGCTACGACAGCGACGATTTCCGTATCGGCTACCGCGCCTTCCTCGACAAGGTCGAGCCGAAGTTCGTCGGCCGGTGAGCGCGCCGCCCGCATCGCCTCCGACCGGGCCGCTGGCCGGCGTGAAGGTCATCGAGCTGGCCCAGATCATGGCCGGCCCGACCTGCGGCGCGTTGCTCGCCGACATGGGCGCCGACGTCATCAAGGTCGAGCGCATCCCGGGCGGTGACGACACCCGCCGCTACGCCGAGCCCCAGGTCAATGGCGAATCGGCGGCGTTCATGATGATGAACCGCAACAAGCGGGCGATCGCCGTCGACCTCAAGGCCGAAGGCGGCCGGCGCGTCCTGGAGCGCCTCGCGGCCGGCGCCGACGTGCTGGTCGAGAACTACCGGCGCGGCGCGCTCGACCGCCTCGGCCTCGGCTTTGCCGCGCTGCACGCGCTCAACCCGGCGCTCGTCTACTGCTCGATCTCCGGCTACGGGCGCACCGGCCCGGCGGCGGACAAGGGCGGCTTCGACCTGGTCGCGCAAGGCGCCTCGGGGCTAATGAGCATCACCGGCGAGCCGGGCGGTCCGCCGGTCAAGGTCGGCAGCCCCGTCACCGATTTGAACGCCGGCATGCTGGCCGCATTCGGCATCGTCTCGGCCTACGTCCATCGCCTGAAGACCGGCGAGGGACAGTTCGTCGACACCTCGCTCTTCGAGGCCGGCATCCACCAGACCGCCTGGCAGTCGGCGATCTTCTTCGCGACCGGTGTGTCGCCCGGGCCGGGCGGGTCGGCGCACGTGCTGGCCGCGCCCTACCAGGCCTTCGCGACGGCCGATGGCTGGATCAACATCGGCGGCGCCAACCAGGCGAACTGGGAGCGCATTGCCCGGCTCGTGGGCGCGCCCGAGCTGATCGGCGACGCGCGCTTCGTCGACAACAGCGCACGCATGGCGCACCGGGGCGAGCTCGCGAGCCTGCTCGGCGCTCGCCTGCGCGGCAGGACGACGGCGGCCTGGCTCGCCGAACTCGACGCGTCCGGCATTCCCGCGGGGCCGATCCAGTCGATCGCCGAGATGGCGAGCGACCCGCAGACGCTGGCGCGCGAGATGGTCGTCGAGCTCGACCATCCGGTCGCCGGCCGCACGCGAGCGCTCGGCGTGCCGGTCAAGCTCGGCACGACGCCGGGCGGCGTGCGCCGGCCCGCGCCGACCTTCGGCCAGCACACGCGCGAGGTGTTGCGCGAGCTCGGCTTCGGCGACTCGGAGATCGATGCGCTGGCCGCCGAGAAGGCGATCGCGCTCGGCTGAACGCGCCGAGGCAGCCCCGCGAGCGTTCCGTCCCGGACGCGGGCCCGCTCGGCGACGATCAGCTCCTGATGTAGACCGTGCCCGTGAAGGTCGAGACCGGCGTCTCGGCGCCGTCTGTCCCGGGTCGCACGACCTCGATCCGGTAGACCGCGATGCGGCGGCTGCGCGTGACCTCGACGGCACGGGCAACGAGGCGGTCGCCGGCGCGCACGGCAGCCTGGAAGGTGATGTGCGCGTCGATGCCGGAAGCGAGCGGTCCGTGCGAGTTGGAGGCCAGGCCGAAGGCCGAGTCGGCGAGCGAGAAGATCGCGCCGCCGTGGCCGCCGCCGTTGAAGTTGAGGTGGCGCGCGTCGACCGTCATCGCCACTTCGGCGCGACCGGGGCCGCCGTCGACGACGGCGATGCCGAGCGTCCTGCAAAGACCGTCGGCCGCGGCGAGCGATGCGATGCGGTCA
>JBBSBZ010000341.1:0-3508 GCA_038250795.1 Burkholderiales bacterium
CGCGAGCGCGCCGGTCGTCGGGTCGATGGCGTAGTGGCTGAGCCGGTGCGAGGCCTGGCCGACGGCGACCAGGCTGCGGCCGTCGGGCGCGAGCGCGAAGCCGCGCGGCTCGGCCTCGGTCGGCGTCGACCCGAGCGGCGTGAGGAGGCCGGTCGCCGGATCGACGGCGAAGCCGGCAAGCGTGCTCGAGCGGCGTTCGCTCGCATAGAGAAAGCGGCCGTCGGGCGTGAGACGCAGCTCGGCGGCCCACGGCGCGCCGGCAGCGAAGCCCGGCGGCAGCGCACTCACGACCTGCCGTGCGCCGCTCAGCAGGCCGCGCTCGCGATCGAGATCGAGCACGTCGATCGAGGCGTCCAGCTCGTTGAGCAGGTAGACGAGCGGAAGCGCCGGATGGAAGACGAAGTGGCGCGGACCGGCGCCCGGCCGCGCCTGCCACGCGGGCGGATCGTTCGCGTCGAGCCGGCCGGTCGCAGCGTCGAAGCGCATCTGCCGGATCACGCCGCCGCCGAGGCAGGCCGCGAACGCGAAGCGGCCCGACGGATCGACCCGGATCGAGTGCGCCTTGTCCTCGGTCGCGACCGTCTGCTGCGCGGCGCCGACGAGGCCGCCGCCACCGATCGGGCTCACCGCGACGAGGCTGGACCCGTACGACGCCGACAGCAGGAAGCGGCCGCCCGGGTCGGTGGAGATCCAGCACATGCTCGCCGGCAGGAGGGCGCTGCCGACGTGACTCAGGCGCCCGCTCGCCGGAGCTATGGCCAGGCTCTCGACTCGAAACGGCGCCGAGCGGATCGACGCGTACAGCATGCGTCGATCGGGGCTGACCTCGAGCGGCATGACGGCGCCGCCGACCGCGAAGCGCTCGATCTCCTCCAGCGGGCCCTCGGCGCGATCCGGCGCGCCGAGCGCGAGCACCGAGATGTCGTGGCTGTCGGCGTTGGCGACGTAGGCGACCGTGCGACGACCCGCGGCGGGAGCGGCGCTCATCGCTCCGCGGTCGCGGCCGGATCGGTGGCGTCGGCTCCGCCGGCTCCGGTGATGTCGGCGACGCCGGCCGGCCCCGCATGGGTGACCGCGCCGAGATGCGCCGGACCGACCAGCCGCGCATATTTCTCGAGCACGCCGCTCAGCCGCTCGCTCTGCCGCGGCCGCCAGGCGGCGCGGCGGCGCGCGATCTCGTCGTCGGGCAGGCGCAGCTCGAGCGTTCGCCGCTCGCCGTCGATGGCGATCCGGTCGCCGTCGCGCACCAGGGCGATCGGCCCGCCGAGCGCCGCCTCGGGGCCGATGTAGCCGACCATCAGGCCGCGTGTCGCGCCGGAGAAGCGACCGTCGGTGAGCAGCGCGACCCGCTCGCCCATGCCCTGGCCGTAGACCAGCGCGGTGACGCCGAGCATCTCGCGCATCCCCGGGCCGCCACGCGGTCCTTCGTTGCGGATGACGAGGACGTCGCCGGCCGCGTAGGCGCGCGCGCTGACGGCGGCGAAGGCGTCTTCCTCGCACTCGAAGACGCGCGCCGGCCCTTCGAACACGCTGCTCCTGAGCCCGGCGATCTTGATCAGCGCACCGTCGGGGGCGAGGTTGCCCTTCAGCACGACGACGCCGCCGGTCGGGCTGAGCGCCGCCGATGCCGCGCGCACGACCGTGCCGTCGGGTGCCGGCGCGCTCGCCAGTTCCTCGGCCAGGGTGCGTCCGGAGAGCGCGAGCGCGTCGCCGTGCAGGTGACCGGCGTCGAGCAGCGCCTTCAGCACGGGCGCAACGCCGCCGACGCGGTGCAGGTCGAGGGCGAGAAAACGTCCGCCCGGCTGCAGGTCGGCGATCAGCGGCGTGCGCGCGAAGACCTCGGCGACGTCGTCGAGCGTGAAGCGCACGCCGGCCTCGTGGGCGATCGCCGGCAGGTGCAGTCCGGCGTTGGTCGAGCCGCCGGTGGCGGCGACCGCGGCGCAGGCGTTCTCGAGCGACTTGCGGGTGATGAGCTGGCGCGGCAGCGGCCCGCCCTCGCGGACGATCTCGGTCGCGCGTCGTCCGGCGCGGCGCGCCAGCGCCAGCCGTTCGGTGTAGACCGCCGGCAGCATCGCCGAGCCGGGCAGCGCGAGGCCGAGCGTCTCGGCCACCATCGCCATCGTGTTGGCCGTGAACTGGCCGGGGCAGGAGCCGAGCGTCGGCGCGCAGGCGTGGCCGAGCTCGTCGAGCTCGGCTTCGGTCATCGTGCCGGCAAGCACCGAGCCGACGCCTTCGTAGGTGGTGAGGATGGTGACGTCCTTGCCGCGCCAGTGGCCGGGCAGCATCGCGCCGCCGTAGACGAAGACGCTCGGCAGGTCGAGGCGCGCCATCGCCATCATCACGCCGGGCAGCGTCTTGTCGCAGCCGGCGAAGCCGACGAGCGCGTCGTAGGCGTGGGCGCGCATCACGGCCTCGATCGAGTCGGCGATCAGCTCGCGCGAGACCAGGCTCATGCGCATGCCGCGGTGGTTCATCGAGACGCCGTCGGAGACCGAGATCGTCGTGAACGGCACGGCGACGCCCTGACCCGCCGCGACGCCGAGCCGCGCCGCATCGGCCTGCGGCCCGAGCGACATCGAGCACGGCGTGTTCTCGCCATGCTGGCTGACGATGCCGACGAGCGGCTTGTCGAAGTCCTCGTCGGCCATGCCGACGGCGCGCAGGAAGGCGCGGTGCGGCGCGCGGTCCAGCCCGTCCTTGACGATCGCCGAGCGGAGCGGCTTCTTCTGCGACGGCGCGCTCATCGTGTCGTCGCGCCGGCCGTGATCTCGACGCCGCTCGTGCGCTCGACCCAGCGCACCAGCTCGCTCACGCTGGCGCCGGCGTCGGTCGCGCTCGCGGCCTCCTGCCAGAGCTCCTCGCCGCGGGCGCAGAACGGCGCGGCGACGTCCTCGTCCCGGGCCAGCCGCATCGCGATGCCGATATCCTTCCGCATGAGCGCCAGCTTGAAGGGATCGTCGAAGCGGCGACTGAGGACGCGCTGGCGGATATGCGTCTGCGACACCCACGACATCCCGGTGGAGCGGTCGAGCACGTCGACCATCGCCGCCGGATCGAGGCCGTAGCGCTTGCCGATCGCCAGGCCTTCGCTCAAGGCGAGGAAGTTCATGGACGTGATCAGGTTGTTGAGGCACTTCATCGCGTGCCCCGCGCCGAGCGGGCCGAGATGGAACACCGACTTGCCCATGCGCTCGAGGAGCGGCCGCGCGCGCTCGAGATCGGCCGGTGCGCCGCCGCACATGAAGACGAGCTCGGCCGCCTTCGCGCCCCACTCGGCGCCCGAGACCGGAGCATCGATCATCGCGGCGCCCGCCTCGCCGAGGTGCCGTCCGGTGGCCTCGGTGAGCCAGGGCTCGGACGACGAGGTGTCGACGAGGAGCGTGCCCCGTCGGATGCCCGAGAGCAGGCCGTCGGCGCCCGTCACGAGCTCCTGCACGACGAGGCCGTTCGGCACCATCGTGAAGACGATGTCGCTGCGTGCGGCGAGCTCGGCCGGCGTCGCCGCGAC
>JBBSBZ010000342.1:0-3501 GCA_038250795.1 Burkholderiales bacterium
CAGGAGATCAGCCGCTGGCAGCTGTCGAGGATCTTGTCGAACACCGGTTGAGCGTCGGCGACCGAATTGCTGATCACTTCCAGCACCTCGGCCGTGGCGGTCTGCTGCTCCAGCGCCTCCTTCGTCTCGTTGAACAGGCGCGAGTTCTGGATCGCGATCACCGCCTGATCGGCGAAAGTGCGCAGCAGGCTGAACTCTTTCTCGGTGAACGGCACCGGCGGGAAGCGCGTCAGGTGGATCGTGCCGATTCCTTCGCCTTCCCACAGCATCGGTGCGATCAGCATCGAGAAGTTGCCGACGTCGCGGCCCATCTGCCGCATGCCTTCGGGAACGCGCGGGCCGTTGACCATGTCGGGGTAGTGCATGAGTTGGCGCTTGCGGATCGGCAAGCCCTGGTACGACTCGTCGAGCGGCCGCGGGTAGCCCCGGTCCAGGTGGCGGCGAGCTTCGTCCGCGCTCATCCCCTCGATGTCGTGCGCTACGGAGATCGCCTGGTGGCGGACGATGCCGTCGTCGACCAGCGAGATGATGGCGCTCGTGCTTGAGAATAACCGCCGGCAGCTCTCGACGATGGCCTCGAACACCGGCGCGCTGTCGGCCACCGAGTTGCTGATCACGCTGAGCACGTCGGCCGAGGCCTTCTGCTGCTCCAACGCCTCCTTGGTCTCGTTGAACAGGCGCACGTTCTCGATCGCGATCACGGCCTGGTCGGCGAAGGTCTGGAGCAACGTGACCTGGTGCGGCGCGAACGAACCGGGGTCGTTGCGGGTGACGCTGATCATGCCCACGGCGACCCGGTCGCGCAGCAGCGGGCAGAACAACATGCTGCGGTATCCGCGTGCCCGGGCGAGATCGCGCAGGAGCACCGGCACGTCGGCCGACTCGGTGTCCGGGATCAACACGGTCTCGCCGTCGCGCGCCTGCTGCCCGAGCGGGAAAGTCGCGAGAGGAATCGGGAACGACGATCGCAAGGCCGCATCGCCGGCCGGACTCGTGGAAGTGAATGCCACCAGATGCAGCGACTCGTCCTCGATGCGCGCGACCATGGTTGAAAAGCCGCCGAGCAACCGGTTCGAGCTGGCGGCGATGGCGTCGAACACCGGCTGCACGCTGCCGGGCGAGCTGGCGATCACTTTCAGGACTTCGGCCGTCGCGGTCTGGCGCTCGAGCGCCTCCTTCGTCTCGTTAAAGAGGCGCGCGTTCTGGATCGCGATCACGGCCTGGTCGGCGAAGGTGGTCAGCAGGTCCACTTCCTGGCCACCGAACTCGCCCGCCGCGGCGCGGCCGACGACGATGGCACCGATAGCCTGGCCTTCGCGCAGCATAGGCACGCCCAGGGCGGCGCGGAAGTTGGCGGTGCGCGCCGCATCGGCCAGCTGGTTGCCCGGCAGCGCGAGCACGTCGGCGACGTTGACCACCGCGGCGGTGGCGATGGTCTGCGCCGTCACCGAGTGCCCGCCGGGCCGCATCGGGAAGTACGCGGCGATTCCCTGCAGATAGGCGTCGGAAATGCCGACGCTGTAGCCCAGCCGGATCAATTCGCCGTCGAAGGTGAAGACGAAGCCGTACTCCGCGCGACAGAGCCCCATCGCGCGCTCGGCAATGGCCTGAAACACCGGCGCAGTGCTGGTGGGCGAGCGCGAGATCGCACGCAGGATCTCGCTGGTCGCGGTCTGTTTCTCCAGTGCCGCCTGCGTCTCGTTGAACAGACGCGCGTTCTGGATCGCGATCACCGCTTGGTCGGCGAACGTTCGCAACAGTCCGATGTCGTTGTCGCTGAACGGTGCCGGCGGAAACCGGTGCACGCCGATGGTGCCGACGCCCCGGCCTTCCCAGAACATGGGCGCGAACATGGCCGAATAGTTGCTGCCGTCTGCCAGGGCCTGCTCGCGCAGGCCCTTCGGAACGTCGGCGCCATGGATCACGTCCGGGAAGTGCAGCACCCGGCCCTTGTGGATGGCATAGCCATGAATCGAGTCGCGGACCGGCCGGGGGAAGCTCGCCTGAATGCGCGACTTGGCTTCCCGCAACCCGGCGTTCGCCAACGCCGAAGAGTCCTGGATCAGGTGGATCAACCCGTCGTCGCGAACCAACGCCACGTTCGCGTAGTCCACCCCGAACAGCTTCTCGCAGCTCTGGATGATCTTCTCGAAGACCGGCGCGGTGTCGGCCACGGACTGGCTGATGACCTGAAGAACCTCAGCCGTGGCGGTCTGCCGCGCCAGCGCCTCCTTGGTTTCGTTGAAGAGGCGCACGTTCTCGATCGCGATCACGGCCTGATCACCGAAGGTCTTCAGCAGGGCGACCTGATGGTCCGGGAACGGGCCTTCGGCTCGGGCGACGAGGACGGCGCCGATGGCGCGACCTTCGCGCAACATCGGCACGACAAGCAGCGTCTGGTAACCGGTGGCGATCGCCATCTCCCGCGACGTGGCCGGCCACACCGGGTCGCTTTGCAGGTGCTCGGCGTGAATGATCTGGCTCTCGCGGATCGCGCGTGCCGTGAGATGGTCGCTGTCGAGCGGCATCGGGAACAACCGCTGCGCCACCCTCATTCCTTCGCCCACCCAGTTGTGCATCGCGACGACGTGGATGCGCCCGTCGTCCAGCCGCAGGGCGGCGCTGTAGACGCCATCGCAAAGCCGCACAGCGCTGCGGACGATGGCATCGAAGATTGGCTGCGTGTCGGTCGGCGAACCGCTGATGACTTCGAGAATCTCCGCTGTCGCCGTTTGCCGCTCGAGCGCCTCCTTCGTCTCGTTCATGAGACGGGCATTCCTCATCGCGATCTGGGCCTGTGCCGCGAACGACTGCACCAGCGCGATCTGCGCCGCCGTGAACGGCTGCGGCTCGTTGCGGACCAGGGTGAACACGCCGAGGACCACGCCGTTGGCCTCGGTCAACGGCACGCCCAGATGGGTGCGGATCCCGCCCAGTTCTGCGCAGGCCACCGGGAACGGCACGCGCTTGCGATAGCCCTCGGTCTCCCGGATGTCGGTGATGTGCAGAACGCTGCCGGCGTCCGGATTGCGGCCCAGCAGATAGGAGACGGGAACGCCGGTCAGGGCTCCGCCATAGTCCAGGAAGGCCTGGGGCAGGTTGGCCTGACCGCCGCTGTAGCGCGCCAGATCGCCCTCCACCAGCCACAGTCCGCCGCCGTCGGCATCGCACAGGCGCGCCGCCCGCTCGATGATCGCGTTGAACACCGGCGTGAGCTCGCCCGGCGAAGCATTGATGACCTGCAGCACCTCGGTCGTCGCGGTCTGACGCTCGAGCGCCTCCCTCGTCTCGTTGAAGAGGCGCGCGTTCTGGATCGCGATCACCGCCTGGTCGGCGAAGGTCTGCGCCAGCGCGAGTTCCTTCGGCGTGAAGGGGCCGGTCGATCGCGCGACGCCGATGGCGCCGATGCCGCGGCCCTCCCACAGCATCGGCGCGAAGATCATCGATCGGTAGCCCATCAGCTTGGCCATCTTGCGCAGCACCCCGGGCACGTCGTCGCCG
>JBBSBZ010000343.1:0-3489 GCA_038250795.1 Burkholderiales bacterium
CGCGCCGACGCACCGGCCGACGGTCGTCATCGTCGCCGGCCAGCACGGCGACGAGCCGGCGGGCGCCGAAGCGCTGATCGTCGTCGCCCAGGGCCTGGCCAGCGGCCGCTTCGCCAACGTGCTCAGCAAGGTCGACGTCGTTGTCCTGCCTCGGGCCAATCCCGACGGTGCCTTCGCATTCAGCCGCGCCGCCGCGGACGGCACCGACGTCAATCGTGACCATCTGCTGCTGCGCACGCCCGAGGCGCGCGCCGTCACCCAGCTCGTCGACCGCTTCGAGCCGATCGTCGTCCTCGACCTGCACGAGTACCCGGTCGGCGGCATCTTCACCGCCAAGTTCGGCGCGGTGCAGCGCTTCGACGCGATGCTCCAGTACGCGACCGCTGCGAACCTGCCGCCGTTCGTCACGCGGGCCGCCGAGGAGTGGTTCCGCCAGCCGCTCGGGGCCAGCCTGCGCGGCGCGGGACTGACGAGCGACTGGTATTCGACGACCTTGCCGGACCTGTCCGACAAGACGCTCTCGATGGGCGGCATCGGCGCGCAGGTCGGGCGCAACGCCTGGGGCCTGCGCAACGCCGTCAGCCTGCTGGTGGAATCGCGCGGCGGCGGCCTCGGCCGCGTCGACCTGAAGCGCAGGGTGCAGACCCAGACCGTCGCAGTGGCCAGCGTCCTCGCGAGCGCAGCGATCCATGCCGGCGACCTGGTCAAGCTGCGCCAGTACGTCGATCGCGAGATCGCGTCGCTCGCCTGCCGCGGCGAGATCGTGGTGGAAGCGGCGCCGACACCGAGCGAATACGCCACCTCCATGATCGACAGCGTCACCGGCGCGATCCGCAACGTCACCGTCTCCTGGGAGTCGGCGCTGCAGCTGCGCACGCTGAAGAGCCGGCCGCGCCCGTGCGGCTACTGGCTCGCGCCGGGCGAGACCGATGCGGTCGCCCGGCTGCGCCTGCTCGGCGTCGAGGTCTCCCGGCTGGAAGAGCTCGGCGAGCTGCGCGGCGAGGCCTACCGCGAGACCGGTCGCGAGCCGATCGGCGGTGCAACGCCCCAGGACGCCACGCTCCACGCCGGCGCGACCACCCGCGTGAAGGTGCAGACCATGCCGGCGCTGCTCGACATCTCGGCCGGCGGCTACTACGTCGGGCTCGACCAGCCGCTCGCCAACCTGATCGTCGCGGCGTTGGAGCCCGAGTCGCCGTCGAGCTACGTCGCCAACGGCGTGATCGCCTCGGTGGCCGGCGAGGCGCGTATTCTGTTGCGGCCCGATGCGCGGATGACGCCGCTGCCTTAGGGCGGCGACGACCTGCCCGCTGTAAGAAGCGCGCCGTCGCGTCGACATCCGGAACAGCAGATCGGGAGCAGACGCGCATGGACATCGAAGCAGACAGGATCGCGACGCCGGTGGCGCGGCCGATCGACACGGTCGGCGGCACCAGCATCTATCGCCATCGCCTGCCGGTGCGCGTGATGCACTGGATCAACGTCGTCTGCATGACGATCCTGCTCGGCAGCGGCCTCAACATCTTCAACGCCCATCCGACCCTCTACTGGGGCCACGACTCGGTCACCGGCACGCCGTGGCTCTCGATCCGCGGCGAGAACACGCCCGCCGGCCCGGCCGGCAAGATCCGCCTGGGCAGCACCGATTTCGACACCACCGGCGTGCTCGGCGTCTCGAAGGTGAACGGCACCGTCACGGCGCGCGCCTTCCCCAGCTGGGCGACGATTCCCGGCCCCCAGTGGCTGGCGATGGCGCGCCACTGGCACTTCTTCTTCGCCTGGATCTTCGTCGTCAACGGCCTGCTCTACCTGCTCTACACGATCTTCAGCAGGCATCTGGTCCGTGACCTCGTGCCGACCCGCGACGAGCTGCGCCGCATCGGTCGCTCGATCGTCGATCACCTCAAGTTCAAGCACCCGACCGGCGCCGCGGCGACGCGCTACAACGTGCTGCAAAGCCTCGCCTACCTGATCGTCATCTTCGTGCTGCTGCCCCTCATCGTGCTCGCGGGCATGGCACTGTCGCCGCGCATCGACACCGTCTTCACCGGCTGGGTCGACCTGCTCGGCGGCCGCCAGTCGGCGCGCTCGCTGCACTTTCTCGCGGCCGCGGGCCTGCTGCTGTTCGTCTTCATCCACGTCTTCGAGGTCATCGTCGCCGGCGTCTGGAACGAGATGCGCTCGATGATCACCGGCTGGTACAAGGTGCCCGCCGCCCACCCGGCCGAGGAGGTGAACCCATGACCCAGAACTACACCTTGATGCGTCGGCGCCAGCGCGATCGGCGCCGCCTGTTGCGTGGCGTGCTCTCCGCGGCCGGCGCCGCGGCACTCGCGGGCTGCGACCGGCTCTCGAACAACCGGGCCTTCGTCGACACCCTGAAGAGCGCGCAGCGCCTCAGCCACGCCGCTGCCGCCGTGGTCGCTCCGGGAAGCGCCCTGGCGCAGGAGTTCGCGCAGGCCGATGTCGCGCCGGTGTTTCGAAGCAACGGCACCCTCAGTCCGGTCGACGCCGATTACGTCGCGCTTCGCGGCGCCGGCTTCGCGGGCTACAAGCTCGAGGTCGGCGGCCTCGTCGAGAAGCCCGCGCAATACACGCTCGACGAGCTGAAGGCGATGCCGGCGCGCACGCAGATCACGCGCCACGACTGCGTCGAGGGCTGGAGCTGCATCGGCAAATGGAAGGGCGTGCCGCTGGCCGCGATCCTCGACCTCGTGCAGCCGAAGCCGGAAGCGAAGTTCGTGCTCTTTCGGTGCTTCGACTCGATGGACGCCCATTCGGCCGGCGCCGCGGATTCGCGCTACTACGAGAGCATCGATCTGCACGAGGCCCGCCATCCGCAGACGATCCTGGCCTACGACCTCAACGACAAGGCGCTGCCGGTCAGCAACGGCGCGCCGCTGCGCTGCCGGGTCGAGCGCCAGCTCGGCTACAAGCAGGCCAAGTACGTGCGCGCGATCGAGCTGGTCAGCAGCTTTTCCGATATCCGCGGCGGCAAGGGAGGCTACTGGGAAGACGAGGGCTACGAGTGGTACGGCGGCATCTGAAGAGACGCGGGTTGCGAGGTCGAGCATGGCGACCGACTACATTTGACGTGCATGAGATTGCCGTCTGACCGGCGCTGCCGTCTTCCCGCCACCTACCCGAGCCCGCCATGAAACTCAAGCACGTTGCCGCCGCATTCACCGTCCTCGCTTCGATCTGCGCGCACGGCGCCGCCTGGGCCCAGGACAAGGTGCTGAAGGTGGGCTCGACGCCGAGCGGCGTGCCCTTCACCTTCCTGGACACGAAGACCAACACGATCCAGGGGATTATGGTCGACCTGATCCACGAGATCGCGACCGACGCCGGCCTCAGGATCGAGGTCGAGGCCACGCCGTTCTCGGCGCTGATTCCCTCGCTGACGAGCAACAAGATCGACATCATCGCCGCGGCGATGTACATCACCCCGGTCCGTCAGGAGGTCATCGACTTCTCCAAGCCCATCTA
>JBBSBZ010000344.1:0-3484 GCA_038250795.1 Burkholderiales bacterium
GCGCAAGGGACAATGGACCATGCACCATGGCTTGCGAGTCACCCTGCTCTCGCTGCGCGACCTCTTCCTCACCGCGGCCCCCTTCGTACTGCTCGCCTTCGCGCTGCTTGCACTCGCCTACTGGCTGCTCGATCCGACGCCGCCGAAACAGGTCGTGCTCGCCACCGGCCAGGACCAGGGCGCATATGCCGAGTTCGGCAAGCGGTATGCGCAACTCCTGAAGGCCAACGGCATCGACGTGCGGCTCAGGAAGACCGCCGGTGCGGCCGAAAACCTCGCGCTCCTGAAGGAGCCCGGCGGCGACGTCGACATCGCCTTCGTGCAGGGTGGCGCCGACGAGACCCCGACGACGGCGGCGCGCGACGAGGGCGAGTCTCCCGACGACGGCCTGGTCTCGCTCGGAAGCCTCTTCTACGAGCCAGTCTGGCTCTTCTATCGCACCGAGTCGGCGCAGCGACTGCGCAAGGAAGACACGCTGACGAGCCTGACGCAGCTTCCGGGCTGGCGCGTCAACATCGGCGCGCCGGGCAGCGGCGTGCCCAACCTGATGGCCAAGCTGCTCGAGGCCAACCGCATCGATCCGGCGACCCTCACCCTCGTGCGCGAGCCGCAGACCCCCGCCGTCGTCGGCCTGCTCGACGGCAGCATCGATGTGATCGTGTTCGCCTCGGCGCCCGAGTCGCTGCTCGTGCAGATGCTGCTGGAGACGCCGGGCATCGCCCTGTTCGACTTCGCGCAGTCCGAGGCCTACGCCCGCCGCTTCCCGTTCCTGAGCGCGGTGACGCTGCCGCGCGGCGTGGTCGACCTCGCCCGCGACATCCCGCCGGCCGACGTTCATCTGGTCGCCCCGACGGCGACGCTGGTGGCACGGACACGGGCCCATCCGGCCTTGATCCAGCTCTTCATCCAGGCCGCGCAGCAGGTGCACGGCAGCGCGGGCTGGTTCCAGAAGAAGGGCGACTTCCCGAATCCGCGCAACACCGAGCGTCCGCTCGCGCGCGAGGCGCAGCGCTTCTACACGAGCGGCCCGCCGGTGCTGCAGCGCTACCTGCCCTTCTGGCTCGCCAACCTGGTCGACCGGATGTGGCCGGTGCTGGTGACGATCCTGGCGGCGCTGCTGCCGCTCTCGCGCATGCTGCCGCCGCTCTACACCTTCCGCGTCCGCTCGCGCATCTTTCGCTGGTACCGGCAGCTGCGCGAGGTCGAGAGCGCGATCGGCCGCCGACCCAACGGCGAGCTGCTGCGCGATCTCGAGGAGATCGAGCGCCGGGTCGAGCACGTCCACGTGCCGCTCAGCTACACCGAAGAGCTCTACGCGCTGCGCGCGCACATCCACATGGTCGCGGAGCGGCTGGTGGACCCCCTGCCGCCGCCGGCGGTGCCGGCATGAGCGCCCTGCCCCGCGTGCTGGTGATCGGATGCGGCTTCGGCGGCCTCACGGCAGTGCGCGCGCTCGCCCGGGCCGAGGTCGAGGTCATCCTCGTCGACCGCACCAACCATCACCTCTTCCAGCCCCTGCTCTACCAGGTCGCCACCGCCGGGCTGAGCGCACCGGCGGTGAGCGCACCGATCCGCCACGTGCTGCGACGGGAGATGAAGCGTGGCCGGCTGACGATCCTCAAGGGCGAGGTCCGCACGATCGACGTCGCCTCCAGGACGGCGACGATCGAGGGTGACGAGACCGTCGCCTGGGACCATCTCGTCGTCGCTGCCGGCTCGACGCACAGCTACTTCGGCCACGACGAGTGGAGCCGCTTCGCGCCCGGCCTGAAGACGCTCGCCGACGCCTTTCGGATCCGCGCCCGCGTCATCGACGCCTTCGAGAACGCCGAGCTGGCCGAGAGCGACGACGAGCGCGACCGGTGGCTCACCTTCGTCGTCATCGGCGGGGGCCCGACGGGCGTCGAGATGGCGGGCACGCTGACCGAGATCGCGCAGCACACCTTGCGGCGCGAGTTCCGGCGCATCGACCCGACGCGCGCACGCGTGATCCTGCTCGAGGGCTCCGATCACATCCTCGGCGCCTTCGTGGCGGCACAGTCGGCGCGGGCGCGCCAGCAGCTCGAGCGGCTCGGCGTGATCGTCCGGACAGGCTCGAAGGTCACCTCGATCGACGCCGAGGGCGTGATCTTCGAGACCACCGTCGACGGCGCGCCGAGTTCCGGCCGGATCGCGGCAAAGACCGTCGTCTGGGCCGCCGGCGTCGCCGGCTCGCCGCTCGGCGCCGAGCTCGCGCGCGCGGGGGCGACGCTCGACCGGTCCGGCCGCGTCGTCGTCGAGCCCGACCTCAGCCTCGCCGGCCACCCCGAGATCTTCGTGATCGGCGATCTCGCCGCGGCCACCACGCCGACGAAGGACGGGCCGAAACCGGTGCCCGGCGTGAGCCCGGCCGCCAAGCAGATGGGCCGCCGGGCCGCCGGGAATGTCCTGCGCCGGATCTCCGGCCAGCCGACCGAGCCGTTTCGCTACAAGGACTACGGCAACCTGGCGACCATCGGCCGCAAGGCGGCGATCGTCGACCTCGCCGTGCCGGTCTTCGGCGCGCTGCGCTTCAGCGGCCTTCCCGCGTGGCTCTTCTGGCTGTTCGCCCACATCTACTTCCTGATCGGTTTTCGCAACCGCCTGATCGTGATGGTCGACTGGGCGTGGGCGTATTTCACGTACGAACGCGGCGCCCGCGTCGTCGCCGAGCCGGACAAGGCGCGGGCCGCGCCGCCGTCCTAGACTGACGACCAAAGGATCCCGACATGGACACCCGCACCGCGCCCGCGCGCCTTCGCATCGAGAGCATCCAGGACGCGCTGCGCGCGCAAGGCGTTGCTGCCGTCGTCATACCGTCGAGCGACCCGCATCTGTCCGAATACCTGCCCGAGCGCTGGCAGGCGCGGCAGTGGGCGTCCGGCTTCACCGGCTCGATGGCGACGCTGGTGGTGACGACCGATCGCGCCGCGCTCTTCGCCGACAGCCGCTACTGGGTCCAGGCCGAGGCGCAGCTCGCCGGCAGCGGCATCGAGCTCGTCCGCATCCCGACGCCGGCGGCATCGCAGCACCTCGACTGGCTGTGCGCGAACGTCCGCGCCGGCGCCACCGTCGCGGTCGACGGCAGCGTCCTCGGCCTCGCGGCGGCGCGCCAGATGCGCGAGACGCTCGCGCGCTGCGGCATCGCCCTGCGCAGCGACCTCGACGTCATCGAGACCGCCTGGCCGGAGCGGCCGGCGATGCCGGCCGGCGCCGTCTACGAGCACGCCGGCGCCGAGGCGCCGCATTCGCGCGCGTCCAAGCTCGCGCAGGTGCGCGCGGCGATAGCCGATGCGGGCGCGACGCACCACCTGATCTCGACCGTCGACGACATCGCGTGGCTGCTCAACCTGCGCGGCAGCGACGTCGGCTTCAACCCGGTATTCCTCGCCCACGTGCTGGTCGCCCCCGAGGCGACGACGCTCTTCGTCGGCGCCGGCAAGGTCGACGCCGCGCTCGCGAAGAC
>JBBSBZ010000345.1:0-3470 GCA_038250795.1 Burkholderiales bacterium
GCACCTACTTAATTCCTATCCTGGCTGCCTAAATATGTGGCACCGGCTTGAGGTTTATGCCCTGAGTCGGTAACATCGGGAGCTTCTCAGTTCGGGGATATCCCGTGGTTTTGTCGGGTCGACTGCAGCGGTGGCGGTCACTGTTCAGGTGGGGAGCAGGCCTCGGCGTCGCCACATTGCTGGCGTTCGGCACCGCGGCGGCACGCGAGCAATCACTCACGTCGGTGTCCCTGGCCCAGCTCCCCGCGGAAGCCCGGTCGGTGGACCGCGCGATCCGGGCAGGAGGGCCGTTCGACTATCCGAAGGACGGCATCGTGTTCGCGAACCGGGAAAGGCTCCTTCCTCCGCAACGGCGCGGCTTCTATCACGAGTACACCGTCGCCACGCCAGGCGCGCGAGACCGCGGCGCGCGACGGATTGTCTGCGGCGGCCATCCCCCGACGGCGCCAGTCGCCTGTTATTACAGCAACGATCACTACGCGAGTTTCCACCGCATCACACCATGAGCGCAGCAGCCATCTTTTTCGAACAGGAGGAACGCGACATGCTCTTGCAGACCGTCCGTCCCAACATCGTGCAGTCGATTCGAGCCTATCGCGTCGACGATCTCATGCACGCGGCGAATCACGCCCGCCAGCACTTCCTCTACGCCAATCTCTCTGCTGCGCAATCCAAGCAGGACGTTCTGGAGGCGATCGCCGAGGCCTTCGTGTTCCCCTCGCATTTCGGCAAGAACCTCGATGCGCTGTTCGACTGCATGACGGATCTCGTCCACAAGGCCGGCCCGCAGCCGGGCTTCGTGGTCGTGCTCGAGCAGTTGCCCGACAACCCGCGGTTCGATCGCGAAGCGCGCGAGCAGCTGCTCGACGTGTTTCGCGACGCGGCCGATTTCTGGGCCGAGCGCAAGGTGCCCTTCAGGTGCTTCTATTCTTTTCAGTAGCCCGCTCACAGGAATCAGGTTCCTGGGAGCGGGCGACCGAAGTGGTGCCCGGAGCGAACACCGTCGGCAGCGCCGACAAGCCGGTGAAGACACCGAAGACCGCCGCGAACAGCAGCTTCGGCGCGAACATGCCGCTCATGAGCAGCGCGTTCGACACGGCGATGTGGCTGTCGGCCGCCTGAGACCGGGCCAGCGTCCGATCGGCGACGCCCGCAGGGGCATCAAGCGCGAGGCCTGGCGCCCACGAGCGCCGCGAGCCTGAGGTATTCCTCGACCGGCACCTCCTCGGCGCGCCGCTGGGTGTCGAACGGCGCGTCGATGCCGCGCTCGTCGAGCCAGCGACCGAGCGTGTGGCGCAGGAGCTTTCGCCGTTGCGAGAACGCCGAGGTGACGATCTCTCGCAACAACGCCGGCGCGATCGACGCCGGCTCGGCCCGTGGCCTCATCCGCACGACGGCCGACTCGACGCGCGGCGGCGGATCGAACGCCTCCGGCGGCACATCGAGCAGCGACTCGATCTCGTAGCGCCACTGCAGCATCACGCTGAGCCGTCCGTAGTCCTTGCCGCCCGCGCCGGCAGCCATCCGGGCGACCACTTCCTTCTGCAGCATGAAGTGCTGGTCCTCGATCCGGTCGGCGGCCTCCAGCAGGTGAAAGAGGATGGGCGTCGAGATGTTGTACGGCAGGTTGCCGACGATGCGCAGCCTGCCGGCGCCCCCGGCCGGCGCCAGCACGGCGAAGTCGACCCCGAGCACGTCGGCCTCGACGACCTCGAGCCCGGGCGTGCGGCGCAGACGTGCCGCGAGGTCGCGGTCGAGCTCGATCACCGTGAGCGTCGGCGTGCGCTCCAGGAGCGCGAAGGTGAGGGCGCCGCGGCCCGGCCCGATCTCGACCAGGGCCTGTCCCGGCCGCGGATCGATGCCGTCGACGATCCGGTCGATCACCGACCGGTCGGTGAGGAAATGCTGGCCGAACCGCTTCTTGGCGCGCTGCAAGGAAGTGCCGGCAATCGCTGCGTGCAGGCCGCTACTGCGCCTGCGGCGGGTCGCGCAGCTCGATGTACGCCCTGCCACGCAGGTCGCGCAGCCATTCGGCGAAAGCCTCGCCGAACTTCTGCTCGCGCAGGATGTTGCGCGCCTGCTCGCGCTGCTGACGTGCGTCGAGGGTGCTCTCGCGACGATCGACCACCTGGATCAGGTGCAGGCCGAAGCGCGTCGTCACCGGATCGGAGATGCCGCCGACCGGCAGAGCGTTCATCGCCTCCTCGAATTCCGGGACGAACGTGCCGGGCGAAGCCCAGCCGAGATCGCCGCCTTGCGCCGCGCTGCTGTCCTCGGAATTCTCCCGCGCGAGCTGCTCGAAGCTCCGCTTTCCGCTCAGGATCTCGCTCTTGAACTGGAGCAGTCGGCGCGCAGCCGCTTCGGGCGTGAGCTGGCTCGAAGGTCGCAGCAGGATGTGCCGTACGCGCGACTGCGCCACCGTGAACGCGCCCGCCTCCTTGCGGTCGACCAGCTTCAGGACATGGAAGCCCGCGCCGCTGCGCAGCAGTTCGGGCGCGATCTCGCCGGGCTTCAGCGGCCTCACCGTCTTCACGAAGATGTCGGGCAGGCGATCGGCGGGACGCAGGCCGATCTCGCCGCCCTGGGCGCGGTTGTTGTCGTCGGAGATCTCGCGCGCGACGGTGGCGAAATCCTCGCCACCCCGGACGCGGGCGAGCGCGGCCGCTGCGCGGGCGCGCCGCTCCTCGACCACCGCGGCGGTCGCGCCTTCGGGGACGGCGACCAGGATCTGGGCGATGTCGATCTCCTGCGACGATCCCGCAGCGGCTCGGCGCTTGTCGAGCAGATCGTCGATCTCGGCGTCGGTGATCCGGATGCGGTTGGACACCTCGCGCTCGCGCACCCGCTCGACCATCATCTGGTCGCGGATGTTGGAGCGGAACTTGGCATACGGCTGCCCTTCCTTGCGAAGGCGCTCGCGCAGCTGCGCGACGGTCAGCTGGTTCTGGGCCGCGACGTTGGCCACGGCCCGGTCGAGCTCGGGCTCGTCGACGCGGGTGCCGTCCTCGCGCGCATGGGTCACCAGCACGCGCTCGTCGATCAGGCTGTCGAGGACCTGCTTGCGCAGCGTCGCCGGCGGCGGCAGTGGCGTGTGATTGCGCTGGGCGTCGTCGCGGATCCGGTCGAGCCGCTGCTGCACCTCGCCGGCGGTGACGAGCTCCTGGTTGACCACGGCGGCGATGTAGTCGCCGGTCTGCGCCACTGCGTGCAGGCTGGCGGAAAGCAGCACCGCCACGGCAAGCGCGCGGCGCCAGGGAAGGCGCGAATCAGTCATTGGGCGTGAACGGGGAAGACGTCGTGCGCTCGTCGCGCAGCAATTGGTAGCCTGGAACATTGTCCTTCAACACCTTGAGCGGATTGGATCCGAGCCGGGACAGGCCGACGAGTTCCAGCTGAAGGAGCAATCGGGTCGTGGTTTCGCTCCGGCCGGTCGACAGCCGCTCGACCACGACCCGCCCGATCCAGCAACC
>JBBSBZ010000346.1:0-3420 GCA_038250795.1 Burkholderiales bacterium
GCCTTCGACAGGTCGGCCATCTGCGCGGCAACGTCGCTCGACGGCGACGCCGTCGCCTTCGCGGTCCAGAGGAGGCGCCCGCTGGCGACGTCGGTGACGCGGCCGTTGGCGGCATAGCCCGAGGTCACCTTGCCGCCGCCGATCGGCGCCGACACGCCGACGCCGCCGCCGCTGTGGCCGCCGAAGCCGAAGCCGCCGATGCCGATCGAGAAGCCGGGACTGACGTCGCTCACGGCGACCGCGACGGTCATCACCATCACCGCCTTCGCACCGGCCTGGCGCGCCGACGGCAGGAGCTGGCCGTCGAGGGCGCGATCGGTCGCGATCGCGAAGCCCGGGGCGACGAACACCGGCGATGCGCCGCGGGCGACGACCTCGCTCGCGAGCTGGTCCTGGCAGATCTGGCGCACGACGAGCTCGGCGGCATCGCACGCGACGAGCACGCGCGCACCGTGCAGGTAGCCCGCACCGAGCTGCGGATCGCTCCACGAGGCGTCGAGCTGCGGCCCGGAGGCGCAGCCGGCTACGGCCAGCACTGCGAGGGCAAAGAGATTGCGTTTCGTATCCATGGTGTCTCCTCGAGTCGACAGAAGCATCGGCCTCAATCCACCGGCGTCAGCTTGGCCACGCTGAGCGCCAGCCACTTCATGCCGTGTCGGCCGAAATTGACCTGGGCGCGGGCGTCCTCGCCGTGGCCTTCGATGGTAACGACGACGCCTTCGCCGAATTTGGTGTGGAACACGCCCTGCCCCGACCGCAACCCGTGCGACGGCGCCTTCGGCACGATCGGCGCCGCTGCGCCGTAGCGCGGCTCGCTGCGGCCGGTGCCGACGATGGAGTGCAGCCCCGAGCCGCGCGACCAGGCGGCGCTGTACTCGCGGGCGAAGCCCGAGCCGAACGACTGGTTGCGCGGCGTGATCCAGCGCAGCGCCGACTCGGGCAGCTCGTCGAGGAAGCGGCTCTTGACGTTGTAGCGCGTCTGCCCGTGCAGCATGCGCGTCTGCGCGAAGCTCAGGTACAGGCGCCTTCGCGCGCGCGTGATCGCCACGTACATCAGGCGCCGCTCCTCCTCGAGCCCGTCGAGGTCGCTCGCCGAGTTGTCGTGCGGAAAGAGCCCTTCCTCGAGCCCGGAGATGAAGACGCAATCGAACTCGAGGCCCTTGGCCGAGTGGATCGTCATCAGCTGGACCGCGTCCTGTCCGGCCTGCGCCTGGTTGTCGCCCGCTTCGAGCGAGGCATGGGTGAGGAAGGCGGCGAGCGGCGACATGATCTCGCCGGTCTCGGCGTCGGGCAGGAGCCGCGGCGGCGCGATGATCTCGCCCGTCGTCACGACTTCGGCACCCGGTGTGCTGAACTCGGCCTTGCCGGTCTCGCCGCGATAGAGCCCCGGTCCGCCGGCGCCGGCCTCGTCCATCGGCAGAGCGACCGCGTCCTTGCCGAAACCCTCCTGGGTGACGAAGGCCTCGGCCGCGTTGACCAGCTCCTCGAGGTTCTCGAGTCGCTCCTTGCCCTCGCGGTCGGCCTTGTAGAAGTCGACCAGCCCGGAGGCATCGAGCATGTGGACGATGATCTCGCGCAGCGTCTGGCCGCGCGTTCGCTCGCGCATCGCGTCGACCTTGGCGGTGAACGCGACCAGGTTGTGGCCACCTTTGCCCGCCAGGGAGCCGACGCTCTGCCACAGGCTGCGGCCGCTCGCCCGCGCAGCGTCCTGGAGCTGCTCGATCGTGCGCGCGCCGATGCCGCGCGCCGGGAAATTGACGACGCGCAGGAAGCTGGTGTCGTCGTTCGGATTCTCGATCAGGCGCAGGTACGAGAGCGCGTGCTTGACCTCGGCGCGCTCGAAGAAGCGCAGGCCGCCGTAGACCTTGTACGGGATGTGCGCGTTGAAGAGCGCGCTTTCCATGACCCGGCTCTGCGCGTTGCTGCGATAGAGCAGCGCGATCTCGTGGCGCGCGACGCCGTCGCGGTGGAGCGACTGCGCCTCCTCGATGAACCACTGCGCCTCGGCGAAGTCGGAAGGCGCCTCGTGCACCCGCACCGGTTCGCCCGGGCCGGCCTCGGTGCGCAGGTTCTTGCCGAGACGGCGCGAGTTCTTCGAGATCAGCTCGTTGGCGGCGTCGAGGATGTTGCCGTACGAGCGGTAGTTGCGCTCGAGCTTGATCACTGTCCTGACGCGGTACTCGCGCTCGAACGCGGCCATGTTGCCGACCTGAGCGCCGCGAAACGCATAGATGCTCTGGTCATCGTCGCCGACGGCGAAGACCGCGCAGCCCTGCTCGGGCGGGCCGGCGAACATCTTCAGCCAGGCGTACTGGAGCCGGTTGGTGTCCTGGAACTCGTCGACCAGGATGTGGCGAAAGCGCCTCTGGTAGTGCTCTCTCAGCGGCCCGTTGTCGCGCATCAGCTCGTAGCTTCGCAGCATCAGCTCGGCGAAGTCGACCACGCCTTCGCGCTGGCACTGTGCGTCGTAGGCCTCGTAGACCTGGGCCAGCACCCGGCTCTGCTCGTCCCGCACCTCGATGTCCCTGGCCCGCATCCCGTCGTCCTTCGCGGCGGCGATCGCCCACGTCACCTGCTTGGGCACGTGGCGTTCCTCGTCGAGGTTCATCGCCTTCATCACCCGCTTGACGGCCGAGAGCTGGTCGCTCGAATCGAGGATCTGGAAGCCCTGCGGCAGAGCGGCGAGCTTCCAGTGGGCGCGCAGGAAGCGGTTGCACAGGCCGTGGAAGGTGCCGACCCACATGCCGCGCACCGGGATCGCGAGCATGGCGTCGAGGCGGGTCAGCATCTCCTTCGCGGCCTTGTTGGTGAAGGTGACGGCGAGAACGCCGCCGGGCGAGAGCTGGCCGGTCTGGATCAGCCAGGCGATGCGCGTCGTCAGCACGCGGGTCTTGCCCGAGCCCGCGCCGGCAAGGATCAGCGCCGGCTCGGGCGGCAGGGTGACGGCGGCGAGCTGTTCGGGGTTGAGTCCTTCGAGCAGCCGGGACGGCCGCTCGCGCGGCACTGGGGATTCCATCAGTGGATTCTAGGTTCGGCGTTCGCGCCGACGCGCCGCGCACGGCGATGCCCTTCCGTAGAATGCCGCCACGGGCGCTCGTCGAGACGCCCGTTTTTGCGCAGGCGCCGCCCATGGAAATCTTCGACTACGACAACGTCCTGCTGCTGCCGCGCAAATGCCGCGTCGAGAGCCGCTCGGAGTGCGACACGTCGCAGGATTTCGGGCCGCGCCGCTTCGCCTTGCCAGTGGTGCCGGCGAACATGAAGACGGTCGTCGACGAGCCCATCGTCGAGTGGCTGGCGGCGAACGACTTCTTCTACGTCATGCATCGCTTCGACGTCGACAACGTCGCCTTCGCCACGCGCATGCGCTCGCTCGGGCTCTTCGTCTCGATCAGCGCCGGCGTGCAGGCGTCCGACTAC
>JBBSBZ010000347.1:0-3409 GCA_038250795.1 Burkholderiales bacterium
CCGAGCTTCTTCATCGCCTTGGCGGTGCGCTCCTCGAAGATCGACTCGAGCTTGTCCCACTGCTTGCCGGCCTTGGCCGTCACGTCGTCGGCCATGCTGGTCATCCTGGTGGTGACGTCGCCGAACTTCTCCTCGGCCACGTTCTGCGTGCGCTTCTGCAGGGCGGTGCCTTCCTTGACCAGCGCATCGAACACCTGCTTGCCTTCGGCCTGCGCCTTGGCGAAGGCGCCCATGCCGGCGAGCCAGATCTGCTGTGCCGATTCCCGGACCGAGCCGGCGAGCGCGCTGTCGAACATGCCCTTGGCGGAAGCGTTCTTCTTGTCGGCCATCGCCTTGAGTTTCTTGACCATGATGTGGTTCTCCTGAGAGTGCTGCGGCTGCACTTTCGCAGCGGCTGATGGCAATGTAAGGACACGCGTTCGAGAGCGCACCCTAATCGTCGCCGCGCCGGCCGAAGGGAGCGGGACCGAAGTCGGGTTTGCCCCGCGCGAATAACGGGCGGCCGTGAACAAGAATCCCCCAAGCGACGCGGCAACCGCGCGCACACGGGAGTTCATGCCATGCGCTATTTCGTCACCGGCGCCACCGGATTCATCGGCAAGCGGCTGGTCAAGACGTTGCTCGCTCGCCGTGGCGCGGTCGTCCACTTCCTCCTGCGCACCGGCAGCGCCGACAAGCTCGAGGCGCTCTACGCGTACTGGGGTCTTGACAACAAGGCGGCGCGCGCCCGTGCCGTGCCGGTCCACGGCGACCTCACGGCGAAGAAGCTCGGCGTCTCGGCCGACGACATCAAGAAGCTGAAGGGCCACGTCGACCACGTCTATCACCTTGCCGCCGTGTACGACCTCTCGGCCGACGCCGACTCGCAGATCGCCGTCAACATCGAAGGCACGCGAGCGGTCGTCGAGTTCTGCAAGGCGGTCGACGCGGGTCACCTGCATCACGTGAGCTCGATCGCGGCCGCGGGCCTCTACGAGGGCGTGTTCCGCGAGGACATGTTCGACGAGGCAGAAGGCCTCGACCATCCGTACTTCATGACCAAGCACGAGAGCGAGAAGATCGTGCGCAACGAGTCGAAGGTGCCGTGGACGGTCTATCGCCCGGCCCTGGTCGTCGGCGATTCGAAGACGGGCGAGATGGACAAGGTCGACGGGCCGTACTACTTCTTCAAGCTCATCCAGCGCATGCGCCAGCTGCTGCCGCCCTGGATGCCGTCGATCGGCCTCGAGGGCGGGCGGATCAACATCGTCCCGGTCGATTTCGTCGTCGCCGCGCTCGATCACATCAGCCACCTGAAGACGGGTCTCGACAAGCGGTGCTTCCACCTCGTCGACCCGCTCGGCTACCGCGTCGGCGACGTGCTCGACATCTTCAGCAAGGCCGCCCACGCGCCGAAGATGAACCTCTTCGTCAACGCGGCGCTGCTCGGCTTCATCCCGAAGAGCGTCAAGAAGGGGCTGATGGCGATCGCGCCGGTCCGGCGTGTCAAGACCGCGGTGCTGAAGGATCTCGGCCTGCCCGAGGACATGCTCACCTTCGTCAACTTCCCGACTCGCTACGACTGCCGGGAGGCGATCGCTGCGCTGAAGGGCTCGGGCATCGCCTGCCCGCCGCTGCCCGACTACGCGTGGCGCCTGTGGGACTACTGGGAACGCCACCTCGACCCGGCGCTGTTCATCGATCGCTCGCTGCGTGGCACGGTCGGCGGCAAGGTCGTGCTCGTCACCGGCGGCTCCTCGGGCATCGGCCTGGCGGCGGCGTGCAAGTTCGCCGAGGCCGGGGCGATCACCGTCATCTGTGCGCGCGACGAGGCCAAGCTCGCCGAGGCGAAGAAGGAGATCGTCGAATTCGCCGGCAAGGCGGCCGTCGTCGAGACCTTCTCGGCCGACATCGCCGACGAAGCCAGCTGCAAGTCGCTCGTCGACTGGCTCGTCGACAAGCACGGCGGCGTCGACTTCCTGATCAACAACGCCGGCCGCTCGATCCGCCGTGCGATCGAGGCGAGCTACGAGCGCTTCCACGACTTCGAGCGGACGATGCAGCTCAACTACTTCGGCTGCCTGCGCGTGACGATGGGCTTCCTGCCCGGGATGGTCGCGAAGAAGAAGGGCCACATCGTCAACATCAGCTCGATCGGCGTGCTGACCAACGCGCCGCGCTTCTCGGCGTATGTCGCGTCGAAGGCGGCGCTCGATGCGTGGACGCGCTGCGCGTCGAGCGAGTACGCCGACATGGGGATCACCTTCACGACGATCAACATGCCGCTCGTGCGTACGCCGATGATCGGCCCGACCAGGATCTACGACAACGTGCCGGTGCTGGCGCCGGAGGACGCCGCGAACATGATCGCCGAGGCCTGCGTCGACAAGCCGGTGCGGATCGCGACGCGGCTCGGGATCACGGGCGAGCTGATGCATGCGCTGGCGCCGCGGGTCGCGCAGATCGTCATGAACTCGACGTTCCGGATGTTCCCGGACAGCGCCGCGGCCAAGGGCGACAAGGAGAAGAAATACCAGCCCTCGGCGGAGGCGGTGGCGATGGCGCAGATGATGCGCGGCATCCATTTCTGACCCAGCTCGACTGCGCTGCGCGCGTCGGCCGCGGTGGGCTCGTTCGACGGATCACCGCGCCGCAGGCGCGGCGTCCGTCAACTCGCCCGCGGTCGCCTTACGGCGACCGCTTCTTGCTGTCCCTGACGGGACAGCGTCGTTGCCTGCGGGGCAGCCTTGCGCTTGCGGGCTACTGGAGCTTGGCCTTGGCCATGACGAGGGCGGGCTCGGCGCGGAACTGCTTGGGGAACAGGGTCTTCAGGTTCGCGATCTTCGGGATGTCGAAGCGCGCGATGTAGCCCTGGGTCGGGTGCAGCGTCAGGTAGTCTTGGTGATAGGCCTCGGCGGGATAGAACGCCGCCAGCGGCGCGACCTGCGTGACGATCTTCTTCGGATAAACCTTGGCCGCATCGAGCTGGGCGATGTACTTCTCCGTCGTCTCCCTCTGCGCCGGGTCGGTGTAGAAGACGGCGGAACGGTACTGCGTGCCGCTGTCGGGGTCCTGGCGGTTGAGCTGCGTCGGGTCGTGCGCCACCGAGAAGTAGATCTGCAGCAGCGTGCCGTAGCTCACCTTCTTCGGGTCGTAGGTGATCTTCACCGACTCGGCATGTCCCGTGAGGCCGGTGCTGACCGTCTCGTACTGCGCCGTGTCCTTGCTGCCGCCGGAATAGCCCGACACCGCCTGGGTCACGCCGTCGACCCGCTGGAACACGCCTTGTACGCCCCAGAAGCAGCCGCCGGCGAAGACGGCGGTTTGCGGGCCCGTGTCGTTCACGGTCGCGTCCGCGGCGGGCGCCGGGATCCTGACCGCCGACTCGGCGGCCTGGGTTGCTTTCAGGGTCACGCCCGCACCGATGACC
>JBBSBZ010000348.1:0-3381 GCA_038250795.1 Burkholderiales bacterium
GCCGAAGGCGACGAGCGCCGCCGCGCCGGCAACCGCCCAGGCGACTTCCGGCGAGCGCCAGGGCCGCACGACGAGGCCGACGAGCGCGGTGGCGGCGATGGCGTAGACGGGCAGGGACATCGCGGTCGGCGACGCTGGCGGGATCGCCTTCGCCCGGGCGCCGTGCTCAGGGCGCGTGCGAGGCCGCGGGAGAGTCGAGCGTTGGCGCCGCAGGCGCCGGTGCGCCCAGGCGCAGCAGCCGCTTCGCGCCCAGGATCGCGTCGTCGACGAACGTGAACACGACCGGGATGACGAGCAGGCTCAGGAAGGTCGAGGTGATCAGGCCGCCGATGACGACGATCGCCATCGGCGCGCGAAAGCTCGGGTCGGTGCCGATGCCGAGCGCGATCGGCATCATGCCGGCGCCCATTGCGATCGTCGTCATCACGATCGGCCGCGCCCGCTTGTGGCAGGCGTCCATGAGCGCGTCGAAGCGCGACATGCCGAGGTCGCGCCGGGCCATGATGGCGTACTCGACGAGCAGGATCGAGTTCTTGGTGGCGATGCCCATCAGCATGATCAGGCCGATCATCGAAGGCATCGACAGGGCGGTATTCGTGAGGAAGAGAGCGAGGAACGCGCCCGGGATCGAGAGCACGAGCGCGACCAGGATCGTCGCCGGCTGGACGAAGTCCTTGAAGAGCAGCACGAGGACGACGTAGATGCACGCCACGCCCGTGAGCATCGCCAGGCCGAAGCTGTCGAAGAGCTCGGTCATCGCCTCGGCGTCGCCGACGCTCGCGCGCTGCACCCCCGGCGGCAGGTGCTGCAGGCTCGGCAGCGCGAGTGCCTCGGCCTGCACCGCGCCGAGCGGCTGGCCGTTGAGCTCGATGTCGAAGTTGATGTTGCGCAGGCGGTCGTAGCGGTCGATCCGCGCCGGGCCGCTGTCGATCGCGAGCGTCGCGACGTTGCCGAGCATCACCGGGCCGCGTGCGCCCGGCACGGCCAGTCGCGAGATCAGGCCGAGATCGGTGCGCGCGTCCTCGGGCAGCCTGACGACGATCGGCACCTGGCGCTTCGAGAGATTGAGCTTGGCGAGGCTCTGGTCGTAGTCGCCCGCGGTCGCGACGCGCAGCGTCTCGCCGATTGCCGTCGTGGTGACGCCGAGATCGGCGGCACGCGCGGAGTCGGGCCGCACGATCAGCTCCGGCCGCACCAGGCTCGACGACGAGGTGACGGTGCCGATGCCCTTGAGCGTGCGCAGCTCCTGCTCGACGCGGCGTGCCGCGTCGGCGAGCACGGTGCCGTCCTCGCCGGCGAGGACGAGCGTGTACTTCTCGTTCGAGCCGCCGAAGCCGACGTTGATGCGCGCGCCCGGCACCGCGACGAGCGCGTCGCGCAGCTCCTTCTCGATCTCCTGCTTGCGCACGCCGTGCCGCTCGGCGCGTGGCGTGAGATTGAGGGTGAGCGCGGCCTTGCGCACGTCGGCCGAGCCACCGCCCTGGAACGGATCGGCACCGGTCGCGCCGCCGCCCACCGTCGTGTAGATCAGCTTGACGTAGGGGTTCTTGGCGACGATCACTCGCGCCGCTTCGGCGGTCGCGTCGGTCTGCGCGAAGGTCGAGCCGGGCGGCAGCGCGATCTGCACCTGCGTCTGCGAGAGATCGTCGGGTGGGATGAAGCCGGTCGGCAGCAGCGACACGAGGGCGAGGCCACCGAAGAAGAAGACGAGCGCGCCGATCGTCGTGACGATCCGGTGGCGCAGGCACCAGCGCATCCAGCGCATGTAGATGGCGATCCAGCGGCCTTCGACATGCGCCTTTTTCGGCGGCCGCAGCACGTAGGCCGACATCATGGGCGTCAGCATCCGGGCGACGACCAGCGAGAAGAAGACGGCGATCGCCGCGGTCCAGCCGAACTGGACGAAGAACTTGCCCGGCACCCCGCTCATGAAGGCCGTCGGCAGGAACACGGCGATCAGCGTGAAGGTCGTCGCGATCACCGCCAGGCCGATCTCGTCGGCCGCCTCCATCGATGCCTGGAAGGGCTTCTTGCCCATGCCCAGGTGGCGCATGATGTTCTCGATCTCCACGATCGCGTCGTCGACCAGGATGCCGACGACGAGCGACAGGGCGAGCAAGGTCACGCCGTTGAGCGAGAAGCCGAGCAGCGACATCACCCAGAACGCGGGAATGATCGAGAGCGGCAGGGCGGTCGTGGCGACGAGCGTCGCGCGCCAGTCGCGCAGGAAGAGGAAGACGACGAGAACGGCGAGGGCCGCACCTTCGTAGAGCAGCATCATCGAGCCTTCGTAGTTCTGCTCGACCGGCTCGACGAAGTTGAAGGCCTCGGTGATGGTGATGCTCGGATCGCTCTTCTTCAGGGTCTCGAGCGCCGCGCGCACGCCGTCGGCGACCTCGACCTCGCCCGCGCCGCGCGTGCGAACGACCTCGAAGCCGACGACCGGCTTGCCGTCGAGATAGGCGGCCGAGCGCTTCTCGCCGACGGTGTCGAGGACGCGCGCGACCTGGTCGAGGCGGATGCGCCGGCCGTCGCTCAGGTTGATCTCCATCTGCGCCAGTTCGGCGGCCGTCTGCACGGTGGCGATCGTGCGCACGGATTGCTCGGCGCCGCCGACGTCGGTGCGACCGCCCGAACTCTCGCGCTGGTTCTGGCGCAGCTGGCGCGAGATGTCGGCGGCGGTGGCGTGGAGCGCGAGCAGGCGCGCCGGGTCGAGCTCGACGCGGACTTCGCGCGTCGCGCCGCCGACCCGCGTCACGGCACCGACGCCGCGCACGGCGAGCAGCGTGCGTGTGACGGTGTCGTCGACGAACCAGGAGAGCGCCTCGTCGTCCATCCGGCTCGACGCGACCGTGTAGGTGAGGATCGGCGAGCCGGCGAGGTCGAACCGCGAGATGACCGGATCGCGCAGGTCGGCGGGCAGGTCGGAGCGCACGCGCGCGACCGCGTCGCGCACGTCGTCGACCGCTTCCTGCGTCGGCTTCTCGAGCCGGAACTCGACCGTCGTGCGCGACACGCCGTCCTGCACCGCGGTGTAGATGTGCTTGACGCCCTGCAGCGTCGCGATCTGGTTCTCGAGCTTTCGGGCGACGTCGGTCTCGAGCTGCGAGGGCGACGCGCCCGGCAGCGACGCCGTGACCGTCACGGTCGGCAGGTCGATGTCGGGGAAGTTCTGGATCTTCATCGCCCGAAAGCTCATCAGGCCGATGGCCGTGAGCATGATGAAGAGCAAGACTCCCGGAATGGGATTCCTGATCGACCAGGACGAGACGTTGATCATGGGCGGGGCGCCGTCGCCGAGGCGGCGGCCATTGCCGGCGGCGTGTCGACGACGCGGACGGTGTCGCCCTCGACCAGGAACCCTCCGCCCGAGGCGACGAC
>JBBSBZ010000349.1:0-3353 GCA_038250795.1 Burkholderiales bacterium
CGCGGATGTTGGTCGTTCTGACTCGGTAGAAAACCTGAGCTGACGGCAGCATCCGTGTGCGCCTTCGCCCCTGTTCTCAATAGATATATATTGTATGCATGTTTAAGCCGGATGTGCAACCCGAGGATGTCCGTCGAGCGGCGGGGCTATTCGGGCCGGAGCGATGTGGGCTTCGCGCGGTTGCCATCTTCCCGGTCGTGCGCCGGCAGCACCGCGGTCACCTCGAGTTCGATCTTGCCGGGGCTGTCGAGCAGGTCGGAGACGAAGATCATGCTCATGGCCGGGTAGTGGCCGCCCACGTGACGCCGCCAGATCGCGCCGAGCTCGCGACGTGCCGCCAGATACGCCGGCTTGTCGCAGCAGTAGGCGGTCATCCGCGCGATGTGCTCGGGCCCGCCGCCCGCCTCGGCGAGGACGGCGAGGACGTTTCGAAGCGCCTGATCGAACTGCGGCGCAACGTCTTCGCTCTCGAACTGCTGCTTCGCGTTCCAGCCGACCTGGCCGGCGACGAAGACGATGCGACCTGCATCGACGACAACGCCGTTGGCGTAGCCGATCGGCGGCGCCCAGCCTTCGGGAAGAAGAACCTGCCGCATCGTGTGTCGCGTTCGCGTCGGTCGGTGCCTGCGAACTAGTCGACGTAGCGCGGCTGATCCGGATCGTCGTCCCAGCCGGTGCCGGGCTCGGGCGTCTTGTCGAGCCACGCCATCACCAGCGCGACGTGCTCGCGCTCCTCGTCGCGCAGCCGCGTCGCTGCCGCGCGCACGCGATCGTCGGCAGCGTCTCGCGCCAACTGCGAGAAGAACGCTTCGGCGCGCTGCTCGGCCGCCAGGGCGAGCTGCAGCGCATGCCAGGGCCACATCAGGTAGTGCACCTGGTCCTCCGGCACGCTTTCCGGAGCGTCGGAGCCGCCCGAGCCGGCGGCCGCCTCCGGCACGGCGGCGTCGTTCTTCCAGCCCATCTCGTCCATGATCTCCTGCGCGTGACGCTCCTCGATGGCTGCCATCTTGCGAAACAGGGTTTCGACCGGACGGTTGTTGTGCACCTCCATGACGTCGGCGAGCGCGATGTAGCGGCTCACGGCCGCGCGCTCCATCGCCAGCGCCTGCACCATGAGGTCGACGAGGGCGGCCGGAGCGGTGCGAACGGCGCTCACAGCGCGAACTCCGCTTCGAGGTCGGCGGCGACGGCGCGGCCGGCACGCTGCAGCGGGTAGGGGGTGCGACTGCCTTCGTAGAGCACGCCGATGTTGAAGCCGTCGTCGGTCATGATGCGGCGCGCAGCCCGCGCCGGATCGTCGGTCGGCGCGACGGCGGCCGGATGCACCTGCTGCTTCCAGCCGCGCTGCTCCGGGCGAAACGTCACGCAGGGGCTCAGGATTTCGACGAACGAGAAGCCGGGATGGCGGATCGCGCGCGCGATCGTCTCGGCCGTTCCGCCGGGATCGCCGGAGAACGCGCGGGCGACGAAGTTGGCGCCGGAGGCGAGGGCGATCACCAGCGGATGAAATGAACGTATGCCGGTGCCGCCCGGCGTCAGCTTGTTGTCCCAGTCGGGCTCTGTCGTCGGCGACGCCTGGCCCTTGGTCATGCCGTACACGTGGTTGTCCATGACGATGTAGGTGAGGTCGACGTTGCGCCGGCAGGCGTGCATGAAGTGGTTGCCGCCGATCGAGTAGCCATCGCCGTCGCCACCGGTGACAAGCACCGTCATGTCGGGCCGCGCGACCTTGAGGCCCGTGCCCGCGGCGAGCGCCCGGCCGTGCACGCCGTGAAAGCCATAGCACGTCGTGTAGGCGGGAATCCGCGACGAGCAGCCGATGCCCGAGACGACCGCCACGTCGTGTGGCGCCAGCTGCAGCGAGGCGAGCGCGCGGGTGATGGCGCCGAGCACGGTGAAGTCGCCGCAACCGGGACACCACACGGGCTTGGTCGCCGACTTGTAGTCGGAAGCGGTGCGCACCGCCGGCGCAGTGGCGACGTCGTTCATGAAAGTGTTTCCTCGGCGACGGGTGAAAGGCGCTGACCGGCGCCGCGATGCCATTCGACGAGCGCGGCCGTGAGCTCGGCCGGACGCAGGGGCAGCGGGCCGGCGCGATGAAAGCTTGCCGGACGTCCGGGCAGGTCGTACATGGCTCGCAACCATCGGTAGAGCTGCGCACCGTGGTTCTGCTCGACGACGATGACTCGCTCGACGCCTTCGAGCGCGGCCGCCAATGACTCGGGCAGTGCCGGCGCCAGCAGCCGCAGGGAGACGAGGCGCAACTCGACGCCTTCTGCGCCGGCGCGGCCGATCGCCTCGCGCACGGCGCCGGTCACCGAGCCGAAGGTGATCACGGCCGCGTCGCCGTCGCCCTCGACGTCGGCCCACATCGGGCCGTAGTCGAACGTTGCGAGCTTGCGCTCGCGCTTGGCGAGTTGCAGCTGGTGGTCGCGCGACTGGCTGCTCGGAACGCCGACCTCGGTGTGCTCGAGGCCGTCGGCGGTATACGCCAGGCCCGGCATCCCGGGGATCGCCATCGGCGAGACGCCCGAAGGCGTGTCGCGATATCGCTTGTAGTCGGGCGTGTGGGCCGAAGCGGTCAGCCGCTTGGTGACGAACCCGGCATCGTCCGGCCGGTCGATGACCGCGCGCGACTGGCCCATGAACTGGTCGGAGAGGACGATCGCCGGCGCCTGCAGGGCCTCGGCGAGATGCACCGCCCACTGCGTCGTGGTCAGGCAATCGGCGATCGAATTGGGCGCGACCACCAGTCGCGGTGCGTCGCCGGGCAGGCCGCTGACGGCGAACGACAGGTCGCTCTGCTCGCTCTTGGCGGGGATGCCGGTCGACGGACCGCCGCGCATGACGTCGACGATGACCACCGGCACCTCGGCGGCGACTGCCAGCCCGATCGCCTCGGTCATCAGCGCCAGGCCGGGACCTGCCGTGGCGGTGAGCGAGGGGACACCGCCATACGAGCCGCCGATCGCCATGTTGATCGACGCCAGCTCGTCTTCGGCCTGGAGCAGCGTGCCGCCGACCTTCGTCAGTGCCGGCGCCATCCATTCGAGCATCTCGGTGGCCGGCGTGATCGGATAGGCGGCGACGAAGCGCACGCCGCCGCGTATCGCGCCGTAGCCGGCCGCCTCGTTGCCGCTGATCAGCCAGCGGCGACCGATGGCCGTCGCCGTGACGGCTGATTCGGGCAGGCATCGGGTCGGATGCGCGGCGGCGACGCTGGCGGCCGCGGCGATGCCGGCGTCGAGCGCCGCGAGGTTGGCGCGCAGCCCCTCTTCGGCGCGCTTCCACGAGTCGCGCAACGCCGCGGCGAGCGCCTCTGCGGTGAGCCCGGCGAGCGTGCCCGCGAGGCC
>JBBSBZ010000350.1:0-3349 GCA_038250795.1 Burkholderiales bacterium
CGCTTCCTCGGCATGCTCTCGATCAGCTTCTTCCCGGAGTCGGTCTGCCACTGGTGATGGTTGATCTCGGTGTCGATGTAGCCCGGGCAGATCGCGTTCACGTTGATGCGAAAGCGCCCCCACTCGAGGGCCATTGCCTTCGTCATGTGGATCACGGCGGCCTTGCTCATCGCGTAGGCGCCGATCCGGCTCAAGGGGCGCAGGCCTGCCATCGAGGCGATGTTGACGATCCTGCCGCCCGTGAACGTGCCCGGCGCGGCGCCCTGCGAGCGCGCGATCATCCGCTTGCCGACTTCCTGGGCGACGAAGAACGCGCCGCGCACGTTCACGTCGAAGACGTAGTCGAAGTCCTCGGGTGTCACGTCGACGAGCTTCTGGGTGGTCGCGACGCCGGAGTTGTTGACCAGGATGTCGATCGTGCCGACGTCGGTCTCGGTGCGGGCGACGGCGGCCTTGATGCTGTCGTGGTCGGTGACGTCCATCGGCACGACATGGGCATCGCCGCCGTCGGCCTCGATCTCCGCACGCAGGCTCTTCAGCCGCTCGACTCGCCGGCCGGCAAGTGCGACGCCGGCTCCGGCGCGCGCAAGGACGCGCGCGAACTGGGCACCGAGACCGCTCGACGCCCCGGTGACAAGGGCCACGCGGCCCGACAGATCGATCTCGTAGCTCATGAATTCGCGCGGTGACCTGCGCTCCGTAGAATCGTCCACGAGTTTAGACGCGGCCCACGTCGGGCCCGCAACCGAGACGACATGACCCCAGAAGAGATCCTCGCCCAGCACGGGCCGCGCGAAGCGATGGAGTACGACGTGGTCATCGTCGGCGCGGGCCCGGCCGGCCTCGCGACGGCGATCCGCCTGAAGCAGCTCGCCGCGGAGCGCAACCACGAGATCTCGGTCTGCGTCCTCGAGAAGGGCTCGGAGCCCGGCGCGCACATCCTGTCGGGCGCGATCATGGACCCGGCCGCGATCACCGAGCTGATGCCCGACTGGAAGGAGAAAGGCGCCCCGCTCGACCAGCCGGTGACGGCCGACCGATTTCTCTTCCTCACCGAGACCGGGGCGACGGCAACACCCGACGCGTTGCTGCCCGACTGCTTCCGCAACCACGGCAACTACATCGTCAGCCTGGGCAACGTCGTGCGCTGGATGGCACCGCAGGCCGAGGCGCTCGGCGTCGAGATCTTCCCCGGCTTTCCCGCGGCGGAAGTGCTTTACAACGACGACGGCTCCGTCAAAGGCGTGGCAACCGGCAATCTCGGCATCGGCAAGGACGGCGAGCCGACCGCGGACTTCCAGCTCGGCATGGAGCTGCACGCGAAGTACACCGTCTTCGCCGAAGGCTCGCGCGGCAGCCTCGGCCGCCAGCTGATCGCCCGCTTCAAGCTCGACGAGGGCCGCGATCCGCAGAGCTACGGCATCGGCCTGAAGGAGCTCTGGGAAGTGGCGCCCGACCAGGCGAAGCCGGGCCTCGCGCTTCACACCGCCGGCTGGCCGCTCGACACCTCGACCTACGGCGGCTCGTTCCTCTATCACCTGGGCAACGGCCAGGTGGCGCTCGGCCTCGTGGTCGGCCTGGACTACACCAACCCCTACCTGAGCCCGTTCGAGGAGTTCCAGCGCTGGAAGACGCACCCCGAGATCAGGAAGACGCTCGAAGGCGGCAAGCGCCTCGGCTATGGGGCCCGCTCGATCACGGCCGGCGGGATCCTCAGCCTGCCGAAGACGGTGTTCCCGGGCGGCGTGTTCGTCGGCTGCGAGGCCGGCTACCTCAACGCCAGCCGCATCAAGGGCAGCCACGCCGCGATCAAGACCGGCATGCTGGCGGCCGAGGCGGCGTTCGACGCGCTCGTCGCCGGGCGGCAGCACGACGAGCTCGCCGCCTATCCGGCCGCATTCGAGAAAAGCTGGTTGCGCACCGAGCTCGATCGCTCACGCAACTTCAAGCAGTGGTTCAAGAAGGGTTTCCTGATCGCCTCGCTGATGACCGGCATCGAGCAGTGGCTGCTGCCGCGGCTCGGCATCAAGTCGCCGCCGTGGACCTTGCATCTCGAGAAGGCCGACCATCTCTACCTGAAACCGGCCGCCGAGTGCCAGCCGATCGACTATCCGAAGCCCGACGGCAAGCTCAGCTTCGACCGGCTCTCGAGCGTCTTCGTCAGCAACACCAACCATGCCGAGAACCAGCCGCCGCACCTGACGCTGAAGGACGCGACCGTGCCGGTGCGGATCAACCTCGCGAAGTTCGCCGGCCCCGAGAGCCGCTACTGCCCGGCCGGGGTCTACGAGTTCGTCGCCGACAACGGCGCCGAGCGGCTGCAGATCAACGCGCAGAACTGCGTGCACTGCAAGACCTGCGACATCAAGGACCCCACCCAGAACATCGTCTGGATTCCGCCCGAAGGCGGCGGCGGGCCGAACTACGTCGGCATGTGACCCCGAGCCCCTGAAATGCCTGAAGCTTCATCGACCCCTTCCCCGACTCCCCCGGCAGACGCACCCGAGGTGCTGACCGCGGCGCGCCTCTGGCCCCGGATGATGGAGGCGTTGCGCGGCGCCTACCGGGTGCACGACCGCACCCACCTGGAGGATCCGGCGGCGTTCGCGGCGGTCGCGCCACGCATCCGGGCCATCTCGGCCAGCGGCGAATCGAAGGTGTCGCGCGAGCTCATCGCGCAGCTTCCGGCGCTCGAGATCATCTCGGTCTTCGGCGTCGGCTACGACGGCGTCGACGTCGCGGCGGCGCGCGAGCGCGGCATCGCGGTCACCCACACGCCCAACGTCCTGAACGACGAGGTCGCCGACCTGGCGATGGCGCTCATGCTCGCCGTCTCGCGCCGCCTGGTCGAGGCCGACCGCTACGTGCGCAGCGGCCAGTGGGCGAAGGGGCCGATGCCGCTCGCCCGCAAGGTGAGCGGCGCGCGTCTGGGCATCGTCGGTCTCGGGCGGATCGGCCTGGCGATCGCCAAGCGTGCCGAGGCCTTCGGCATGTCGATCGCCTACACCTCGCGCAGCGCGAAGGCCGACACGCCCTATCCATACTTTCCGAGTGCCGAGGCGCTGGCGGCCAAGGTCGACTTCCTCGTCGTCATCACGCCGGGCGGCGCGGGCACGAGAAAACTGATCGACGCGAAGGTGCTCGCCGCGCTCGGCGCGAAGGGCTACCTGATCAACGTCGCCCGCGGCTCGGTCGTCGACGAGCAGGCACTCGTCGCGGCGCTGCAGAACGGCACGATCGCGGGCGCCGGGCTCGACGTGTTCGAGAGCGAGCCCGACGTGCCGAGTGCCCTCCTCGGGCTCGACAACGTCGTGCTCACGCCGCACATCGGCAGCGCGACCTGGCAGAC
>JBBSBZ010000351.1:0-3301 GCA_038250795.1 Burkholderiales bacterium
CCGTGCGCCAGTCCTCTTACCGGAGCGAACCGATGAATGCCCCCCTGCCCGATGCCGTCCGCAAGGCGCTCGAGAGCGTCACGCTCGACGACAAGTACGCGCTCGAGAGCGGCCGTGCCTTCATGAGCGGCGTCCAGGCGCTCGTGCGCCTGCCGATGCTGCAGAGAAAGCGCGACGCGATCTTCGGCATCAACACGGCCGGCTTCATCAGCGGCTACCGCGGCTCGCCGCTCGGCGGCTACGACCAGTCGCTCTGGCAGGCGAAGAAGCACCTCGCGGCCCAGAACATCGTCTTCCAGCCGGGCGTCAACGAGGAGCTCGCCGCCACGGCGGTATGGGGCTCGCAGCAGCTCGACCTCTACCCGCAGACCAACAAGTTCGACGGCGTCTTCGGCATCTGGTACGGCAAGGGCCCAGGCGTCGACCGCTGCTCCGACGTCTTCAAGCACGCCAACATGGCGGGCACCTCGAAGCACGGCGGCGTGATCGCGATCGCCGGCGACGACCACATCGCCAAGAGCTCGACCGCGGCGCACCAGAGCGACCACATCTTCAAGGCCTGCGGCCTGCCGGTCTTCTTCCCGTCGAGCGTCCAGGACATCCTCGACATGGGCCTGCACGCGTTCGCGATGAGCCGCTTCGCCGGCGTGTGGTCGTCGATGAAGACGATCCAGGAGATCGTCGAGTCGTCGTCCAGCATCTCGGTCGACCCCGACCGCGTCGACATCATCCTGCCCGAGGACTTCCGGATGCCCGAGGGCGGCCTGCACATCCGCTGGCCCGACGCGCCGCTCGAGCAGGAGTCGCGGCTGATGGACTACAAGTGGTACGCCGCACTCGCCTACGTGCGCGCGAATCGCCTGAACCACAACGTCATCGAGGGCAAGAACGACCGCTTCGGCATCATCGCCAGCGGCAAGGCCTACAACGACACGCGTCAGGCGCTGCACGACCTCGGCCTCGACGACGACACCTGCCGGCGCATCGGCCTGCGCCTGCACAAGGTCAACGTCGTCTGGCCGCTCGAGGCCACCATCACGCGCGAGTTCGCCGAAGGGCTGCAGGAGATCCTGGTCGTCGAGGAGAAGCGCCAGGTCATCGAGTACCAGCTGAAGGAAGAGCTCTACGGCTGGCGCCCCGACGTGCGCCCGAACGTGCTCGGCAAGTTCGACGAGTCGGCAGACGACCAGTCGGGAGGCGAGTGGAGCCAGGCCAATCCGTCGCAGCACTGGCTGCTGCGCGCGCAGGCCGACCTGACGCCGGCAATCATCGCCCGCGCGATCGCCAGGCGGCTCGCCAAGCTCGGCGTCGACGCCGACATCGCCGCCGGCATGACGATGCGCATTGCCCTGATCGACGCGAAGGAACGCAGCCTCGCCGAGGTGCCGCAGGTCGGCGCCGGCGCGACCGGCGAGCGCGCGCCGTGGTTCTGCAGCGGCTGCCCGCACAACACCTCGACCAAGGTGCCCGAGGGCTCGCGCGCCGTCGCCGGCATCGGCTGCCACTACATGGCGGTCTGGATGGACCGCTCGACGGTCACCTTCAGCCAGATGGGTGGCGAAGGCGTGTCGTGGGTGGGTCAGGCGCCGTTCACGACCGAGAACCACATCTTCGCCAACCTGGGCGACGGCACCTACTACCACTCGGGCCTGCTGGCGGTGCGCCAGTCGATCGCCGCCAAGGTGAACATCACCTACAAGATCCTCTTCAACGACGCCGTCGCGATGACCGGCGGCCAGCCGGTCGACGGCACGATGAAGGTGCCCGAGATGACGCGCGAGCTCGACGCCGAGGGCGCGGCCAGGATCGTGGTCGTCACCGACGAGCCCGACAAGTACGAGGAGCACGACATCGCGTCGCGGCTCGCGCCGAACGTCACGGTGCATCACCGCGACGAGCTCGACGACATCCAGAAGCAGCTCAGGGAGATTGCCGGCTGCACGGTCATCGTCTACGACCAGACCTGCGCGACCGAGAAGCGCCGGCGCAGGAAGCGCGGCACGATGGAGGATCCCGCCAAGCGCGTGATCATCAACGAACTGGTGTGCGAAGGCTGCGGCGACTGCTCGGTGCAGTCGAACTGCCTCTCGGTCGAGCCCGTCGAGACCGAGTTCGGCAGGAAGCGCCGCATCAACCAGAACACCTGCAACAAGGACTACTCCTGCGTGAAGGGCTTCTGCCCGAGCTTCGTCACGGTCGAGGGCGGGCAGCTGAAGAGCGGCAAGAAGGCGGCGCCCTCGCGGCCCAAGCTCTCGAGCGTCGCCGCGCCGCCGGAGCCCTCGCTGCCCTTGGCGGAAAAGCCGTGGGGCATCGTCGTCGCCGGCGTCGGCGGCACCGGCGTCATCACCATCGGCCAGTTGCTCGGCATGGCCGCGCATCTCGAAGGCAAGGGCATCGTCACCCAGGACGCGGCCGGACTGGCGCAAAAGGGCGGCGCGACCTGGAGCCACGTCCAGATCGCCAACCGCGCCGATGCGATCTTCTCGACGAAGGTCGGCACGGCCGAGGCCGACCTCGTCATCGGCTGCGATCCGATCGTCGCCGCCAACAAGACGACGCTCGCGGTGATGCGCGAAGGCCGCACCTACGTTGCGCTGAACACCCACGCGACGCCGACCGCCGCCTTCGTCACCAACCCGGACTGGCAGTTTCCGGGCCGAAACTGCGAGGCGCAGATCGCCGCCGCAGCCGGCCCCGACCAGCTTGGCACCGTCGATGCCGACGCGCTCGCCGTGCAGCTGCTCGGCGACTCGATCTACACCAACCCGCTGATGCTTGGCTACGCCTGGCAGCGGGGCCGCGTGCCGCTCGGCCACGCGGCGCTGATGCGGGCGATCGAGCTCAACGGCGTGCAGGTCGACAACAACAAGGCGGCGTTCGAGTGGGGTCGCCGCGCCGCGAGCGACCCGCAGGCGGTGAAGGCCCTCGTCAAGACCGGCCAGGTGATCGAGCTCGTCAAGCGCTCGACCAACGTCGACGACCTGATCGCCAAGCGCGTCGAGTTCCTCGCCGACTACCAGAACGCGGCCTACGCGGCGACGTACAAGTCGTTCGTCGACAAGGTCCGCGCCGCCGAGGCCGAGGTCATCTTTTCTCGCACGGCCACTCGCCCCGACGCCGCCCGGCCGAGCACGAAGCTCACCGAGGCAGTGGCACGCTATCTTTTCAAGCTGATGGCCTACAAGGACGAGTACGAGGTCGCGCGCCTGCAGTCGGATCCGAAGTTCCTGGCGAAGATCGGTGCGCAGTTCGAAGGCAAGCTCGGCACGGACTACCAGCTCGCCTATCACCTCGCGCCACC
>JBBSBZ010000352.1:0-3292 GCA_038250795.1 Burkholderiales bacterium
CCATCTCGCGGAAGGTCTGCATCGCCGTCACTGGTAGCACGGTCAACAGGAAGATGCTGTTGAAGGCCAGCGCGGGCAAAACGTGAAGCCACAGGTCGGCGCCGCTGTCGATGCGCGTGAGGAGCGCGCCGAACGCGGCCAAAGAGGCGAACCCGACTGCGAGAAACTTGCGCGGCCTGATCACACGGCGCATTGCCACGGGACGCATGGTGCTGGTGGCGAGCCCGGCATACGTCGCGTCGAAACCGGGCATCGACGAGCCCGACCCGCTCGACCCGCTGGACACGATCAGCGCACTGCGCGGCAGCGGTGAGGCCGTGTGGAACCTGGTGTCGTCGAGTGGCCGAACCCTGCAGTGGCATCACAAGCCGCGTCTGCTGTGTTCCGACTTCACGGTGCAATACGAAGCGGCCGCCGCCGGGAAGGGAGTCGCGCTGCTGCCGCTGCTCATCGCCTGGCGCGGTCTGAGCAGCGGCGCGCTGGTGCGCGTGGCCAGGGACTGGAGCTCGCCCGAGCGAGACATCTATTTCGTGTTCGTCAGCCGGCGCGGCATGCTGCCGTCGGTGCGGGCCTTGATCGACCACCTGGCGCTGCAGATCCCGCTGGCGCTTGCTGGCTGACGGGCTTTGAATCTACCGCGACGCAGTGGTGTCCGACCACGACGGCGACCTCACAGTGCCTTGGTCGGCCGATGGCCGCGGGCGAATCCGCCACGCCGCTACTTCGCGCCGGCGAGGATCCACCCGACGAGCGCGTTGACGTCGGCTTCGGGAACAGCAGCGTTGGGTGGCATCGGCACCGGACCCCAGACCCCGGAACCTCCGGCCTTGACCTTCGCCACCAGCTTTGCCGCGGCCCCCGCGTCGCCTGCGTACTTGGCGGCGACGTCCTTGTAGGCGGGGCCGATCAACTTCTTGTCGATCGAATGGCAGGCCGTGCAGTTGTATTTCTTGGCCATCGCCTCGTCGGCGAGGACCGGAAAAGCGAGGCCCGCAGCGGCGGCCGCCAGCGCGGCGCGAATCAGCAGGGAATGGGTCATTCGCTCGCTCCTTGGCTCAGTAGACGTCGTGCTGGGTGTTGTAGACATTGAATTTTCCGGTCGGCGTGATCAGGCGCGGGTCCTTGATGACGGCCTTCAGCTTGCGCGTCTTGTCGTCGACGATCACGATCGCCGACTGCTGGTTCTTGGCGCTCCACACCGAGAACCAGACTTCGTCGCCCGCCTTGTTGTACTCGGGCTGGGTGATGCGCTTGGCTCCGTCGGAGACGCCGGCCCATTCGCCGATCGGCAGCACCTCGGCGGGCTTGTCGAGGTTGTTGATATCGAACACCGCGACCGAGTGGGCGATCTTCGGATCAGGGTTGAGCGGCGTATCCACCCACAGGTTGCGTGATTTCGGATGCGTCTTGATGAACAGGTTTCCGCCGCCCTGGCCCTTGAGCGACTGGACGACCTTCCATGCGCTCTTCGGGTGCTTTGCGGGATCGGTGCCGATCAGTGCGATCGAATCCTCGCCCAGGTGCCCCGTGGCCCACACCGGACCGAACTTCGGGTGGACGAAGTTGGCGCCGCGTCCCGGATGCGGGATCGCGCCGACGTCGACCAGCGCGGTCAGCTTGGTCAGCTTGCTGTCGATGACGGCGACCTTGTTCGACTGGTTCGCTGCCACCATGAAGTAGCGCTTGGTGGCGTCCCAGCCGCCATCGTGGAGGAAGCGCGCCGCGCCGATCTCGGTCGTCTTCAGGTTCTCGAGGTCGCTGTAATCGACCACGATCACCTTGCCCGTTTCCTTGACGTTGACGATGAACTCAGGCTTGTCGTGCACCGCGACGATCGCGGCGACGCGCGGCTCGGGGTGGTACTCCTGCTTGTCGACCGTCATGCCGCGCGTGCTCTCGATCTTGAGCGGCTCGAGCGTGTCGCCCTTCATGATCACGTACTGCGGCGGCCAGTAAGCGCCGGCGATGGCGTAGACGTCCTCGAACTTCTTGTTCTTCGAGGTGTCGACCGAGCGCGCCTCGAGGCCGATCTTGATCTCGGCGACGTTGTCTGGCGTCTTCATCCACAGGTCGATCAGATTGATCCGGGCGTCGCGGCCGATCACGTAGAGGTAGCGCCCGGATGCCGACGTGCGCGTGATGTGCACGGCGTAGCCGGTCTTGACGATGTTGATGATCTTCTTCGATGCGCCGTCGATCAGTGCGACCTCGCCGCTGTCGCGCAGCGTGACCGAGAACAGGTTGGAGATGTCCCAGTCGTTCATCTTCTTCGTCGGCCGCTTGTCGGGCGCGACCAGCACCTTCCAGGTCTTCTTCATGTCGGCCATCCCGAACTCGGGCGGCGTCGGCGGCGACTGCTGGATGTAGCGCGCCATCATGTCGACCTCGGCGGCGGTGAGCTCGCCGGAGGTTCCCCAGTTCGGCATGCCCGCAGGCGATCCATAGGTGATGAACGTCTTCAGGATTTCGGTTCCGCGCTGCAGCGTGATGTCGGGCGTCAGCGGCTTGCCGGTGGCGCCCTTGCGCAGCACGCCGTGGCAGCCGGCGCAGCGCTCGAAGTAGATCTGCTTCGACTTCTCGAACTCCGTCTCCGTCATCTTCGGAGCCTTTGCGTTGACGTCCTGGTGCATCGGCACATTGGCCATTGGCGAGCCGCCGGCCTGGTACTCCATCTCGGCCTTGGGCAGGTCGCGGTGCGGAGTCAGTGAATCGGCGGCCGCGGACGAAGCAGGCGGCTGCACTGACGGCGCCGGCGTCTGTGCCGTAGCCGCAACGGCGGCAAGCAAGCCGGTGGTCAGTGCCGCAACACGGCCGATGTTCAACAGGATTCGTGCAGGTAGGGTCATTCGTTGCTTTCTTGTCCGTGCTTCGCTTATTGCTCCCCTCAAATGATGAACGGCCGACTCACCGGCCGATTTGATCTGCTTCAAGTTCCGGCCGGACTAAAAAAGAAAACCCTCCGGCCCGGCGGCGCCGATAGAGTGCGCCGCTTGCGCAAACACGCACGCTGCCACGAATGCCTCCTCGAATTCCCCTGCACCGCACTTTCGTTCTTTCAGCTGCTCTTGGCTTGCTGCCCCCGGTCGTATCGGCACAGGCGGCTGCGGCTCTCGGGACGCCCGAGGTCGTGCTCGAAAGTGTCGTCGTCACTGCGACGCGGTCTTCGACCGCGGTTCTCGGCGCTCCGGCGAGCGTCAGCGTGATCACCACAAAAGATCTCGAGCTGCTCAAGCCGGCCCGGCTCGGCGACGCGTTGGTCGACGTGCCTGGCCTCTACGTCCGCGGGGCGGCA
>JBBSBZ010000353.1:0-3292 GCA_038250795.1 Burkholderiales bacterium
GCCTTGATCCGGGATGTGCCCAAGCCGGTGATCGCTCGTGTCCAGGGCTTCGCGATCGGCGGCGGCAATGTCCTGTGCACCTTGTGCGATCTGACGATCGCCTCCGAGCGGGCGCAGTTCGGTCAGGTCGGGCCGCGCGTCGGCTCGGTCGACCCCGGGTTCGGCACCGCCTTGCTGGCGCGTGTCGTCGGTGAGAAGAAGGCGCGCGAGATGTGGTATCTGTGCCGGCGTTACCCGGCGCGCGAGGCGCTTGCCATGGGGCTGGTCAACACCGTCGTGCCGCACGACGAGCTCGACGCCGAGGTCGCGAAGTGGTGCGGCGAGATCATGGAGAAGAGCCCGACGGCGATCGCGATCGCCAAGCGCTCGTTCAACATGGACACGGCGCACCAGGCGGGCATCGCGGGCATGGGCCTGTATGCCCTCAAGCTCTACTACGACACCGAGGAGTCGCGCGAAGGCGTTCGTGCCTTCCAGGAAAAGCGAAAGCCGGAGTTTCGCAAGTACGCGAAGTGAATCAGGCCGAGCCGGCCACCTGCGCAGGCGGTGAGTGCCGGCCGCGGACGATAGAGAACGCGGTGACGGCGACGAACGCGGCCAGCGCGATCGCGTTGAGCAGCGCGCCTGCGCGCATCCAGTCGGCGCTGCCGGCGGCATCGCCACCGAGCCGCACGACGAGCGAAAACTGCAGCAGCGCAAGCGGCGCATAGAACGCCGAGCGGTACGGCAGCGCAAACCGGGTCACCGCTGGCAGGATGATCGGGGCGTGGCCGAACACCATCGAGAAGACAAAGCCGAGGGTGATCGCGTGCAGCGCAGCGTCGTGGACAGGCGAACCCGGGGGCGCCGTGCCGTCTGCGAGAAACAGCGCGGCGCCGATCGCCAGCCACACGTAGCCGGCGAGCAGGCACACGGCGATGAATCGCGTCAGACCGCGGCCGTGCACCGTGCGCCGGGCAATGTCCTGCTTGAAGAGCCACGCCGCGAGGCCGAGCAGCGCAGCGCCGAACGGTGCTTCGCCCCAGCTCGTCAGGTGCGTCGCTGCCAGGCCGAACGCCACCAGCGCCAGCAGAGCCGCGAACGCGGCGTGCGCGGTGCGTGACGGCGGCAGGAAGCGTGACAGCTCGAGGCGCTCGCCGGCGATGGTCAGGACGAGAAATGCGAGCCACCACGGCAGCGCGTCCGCCACCGCGGCGCCGAGTGCCCAGAGCACGCTGCCGGCGACGAGACCCGCGGCGCCGAGCGTGAGAGTGAGGGTGAAGAGCGCCGGCTGGCGCCGCATGACATCGGCCGTCGCTGCGAGCAGCACGGCACTCGAGGCGACGAAGAGCCACGCCGCGGCGACGACGTTCGCCGACAGCAGGCAGACCACCGCTGCCGCCGCCAGCACGGGACCGAGATAGGGCCACGAGCGACCGACCGCGACGGCACGCTCGAGGGCGATCAGCAAGCCGAAGAAGCCGCACACCATCAGTGGTCCGTGCAATGACACCAGCCCGGCCGCGGGGGCTCCGAGCGACCAGCCGCTGCGAACCAGCCCGGCTGCGCTGCCAGCCGCGAGCGCGATGAAGCCGAGCGCGAGCAGCGGCAGCCGGGCACGCGGCGGAAGACCGCGCGAAGCCGGTACGGGAGCCGGCGCGACGGGCTGGAAGGCGCGGCGGCGAAGCCGCGCGGCCCGCCCCATCAGCAACCCCAGCCGAAATGTTCGCGGGCGACTCCGGTCATCAGCTCCGGCGTCCAGGGAGGATCCCAGACCAGGCGCACGTCGATCTCCGTTTCGGCAGGAACGACGGCGTCGATCGCGGCGCGCGCCTGCTCGACGATCATGTCGGCCATCGGGCAGGCGGCGCTCGTCATCGTCATCTCCACGCAAACATCGTCTTCGACGCGGACTTCGTACACCAGTCCCAGGTCGACGATGTTCATGCCGGCCTCGGGGTCGTCGACGCCGCGCAGCGCCTCGCGCACCGCTTCGTCGTCGGGCATCGACAGCGGACGTTTCACGGCAGTGCGGTCCGGCGCACGAAGGGGATTCGCTGCGAGGGAGTGAAGCCGGCTGCCCGGAGGAAGCCCTGCAGCGCATCGTCGTCGGCTTCGATCACCGTCTCGATCCGCTCGACACGCAACGCCCCGAGATTCGTGAACAGCTGCGACAGCAGTGCGCGGCCGACACCGTGCTGCGTGTGTTGCGGATCGACGCCGATGGTGTCGAGCACGGCGGTCGGCTCGGTGCGGCCGAAGTCACCTCGGTCGGCGCGCGCCATGGCGTAGCCCACCGGTGCATCGTCGCGGCACGCCACCAGCGAGATTCGCAGGGCAGACGGCTCGAGCGCTTCCCCGAGCCGTCCTTCGATGTAGTCACGCCGGTCCCGGCCGGTCAGGCGGCGGTCGATGCAGACGATGGCGTCGACATCGGACGGCGTCATCGAACGCACCTCTGCGCCGCCGCGCAGGCCGCGCTCGAAATCGTTCTTCTCGGTGTCGGCGAAGCTGATCTCGTGGTCGTTGCCAGCGCCGACTCCGTCGTCGCGTTCCGGAAACCATGCACTCGCCTCGACGGCGCACTCGAAGATGTGGCCCGGGCCGAGCTCGAAGCCCATCGCGTCGAGCCACCGGAGCATGGCGTGATCGCGCCACGATGCCTGCGTGCGCAGCGCGCCGATCCGATGGCGCGCCGCCCAGCCGGCGAGTGCGCCGAACAACTGCGAGCCGACGCCGCGCCCGCGCAAGTCGCCTCGCACACCGACCAGCTCGATGCGCAGCGTGCGCTCGTCGCGGCCGAATTCGCCCTGCAGGACCCGGCCGAGCAGGTAGCCGGCAAGCCCCTGCGAATCGACCGCCGCGAACTGCGCATGCAGGCGAGGGTCGCGCAGTGCCGAACGAAGGCGCCGCTCGATGTAGTTGTGGCGGGAGTGGTCCTCGATCGTCGCATCGATGGCGACCACTCCAGGCAGGTCGGCCGGAGTCAGCGGCCGGATCGTGATCGCTTGGTCGGCAACGGCGTGCATCGCATTCCCCTGGTGTCCGGTCATGAGCCTGTCGCGTACGCGAAGGCGAGATCCCGATCGAGATCCTCGTCCAGAAGGTCGTCGAGAAGCGGCAACAAGGCCATCGTCTCTTTCTGGATGTGCGCGACCTGTCGCTCGATCAACTCGGATGCGCCACGGCGCAGCGCATCGAAGCCGGCCCGATCGAGGCTGCCGGCGGCGGCGCTGCGCGCGAGCGGCAACACTTCCGCCGCGACCTCGCGGATCGCGTCGTGCTCCTCGCGCATCAACTCGGCCATGTCGCC
>JBBSBZ010000354.1:0-3285 GCA_038250795.1 Burkholderiales bacterium
CCGTGACGGCTGGGGGGTTGCCTTCTATCAAGGTGTCGATGTCGCTCTGTTCCGGGAACCGTTCGCCGCCGGCGACAGTGACCTCGTGCGGTTCCTCGAATCCCACGGGCCGAGCACGCAACTGGCGATCTCGCACATCCGCCATGCCACGCGCGGGGCAATCACGCTCGCCAATACCCAACCCTTCGCCCGCGAACTTGGTGGGCGATTGCACGTGTTGGCACACAACGGCAACTTGCCTTGGACACCGCATCGACCGCCACCGCGTCGCCTGTCGGGGCGAGCACGGCGACGGCGCTGAGGTAGGCTGGCAGCACGGCGATCGGCGTGGCGTCGGCAACCAGCGGAAGCACGCGTTCCGCCGGACGCGGCCAGCGCTGTTCGGGCGATGCTCAACTCGGCGAATGTGGAAGAGTGTTCAGTAGAGGTCGCATGGTCAACAATGTCGCGGCGCGAATGGCGCGTGCGGCTTCACGGATGGTTCACTGTGCGGCACTGACGCTATTGGTGTGCGTCGGGACTGCGACTGCGGGAGATGGGCTGCCTTGGTTTGACGACGGTCGCCCCAGCCCCCAGTCCCGCCAGGCCGTGGAGCTGCTCGCTGCGGCGGCCAGCCACGGCCTCGAGCCTCAGGACTACGCGGCAGGGGCGCTTCAGCGGGCGATCACACAGGCGTCGCACGGCGCAATGCCGGAACCCGCGACGATCGCGCGGCTCGAGCAGGCATTGACCCTGGCGACGCAACGCTATCTGTCGGACGTGCACTGGGGCCGCATCGACCCACGGCAATTCCAGCACAGCGTCAGCCCGCCGCGCCGAGACGGGTTCGACGCCGCGGCCTACCTGCAGGCAGCGCTGGCAGCGCGCCGCCTGCCCGACGCCGCAGCAGAGGCGGCTCCGCGCATGCCGCTCTACGAGCGCCTGCGCGTGGCGCTGGCACGTTATCGCACTCTCGTCGAGCACCCGGCGTGGCGCGAGCCGCTGCCGCCGTTGCCGCCTGGGCAGCGCGGCAGGGCCGGCAAACTGCAGCCCGGTGGCGCCTACACGGGCCTAGCGCTCTTGACGCAACGACTCCTCGCGCTCGGCGACCTCGCTCCCGATACGCCCGCGCCAATGCTCTTCGAAGGACCGCTGGTCGAGGCGGTCAAGGCCTTTCAGGCCCGCCATGCCCTGGCCGCAGACGGCACGATCGGCAGAGACACCCTGGCGCATCTGCAGGTGACCCCGGCCGCGCGGGTGCGCCAGATCGAGCTGACGCTGGAGCGCTTGCGCTGGACGCCGCTGTTGCAGGGGCCGCGGATGATCGTGATCAACATCCCCGAGTTCGTGCTGCGCGCCTACGACGTGCGCGATGGCCGCATCAGCGTGCAGCAGGAGATGAAGGTCATCGTCGGCAAGGCCCTGGACACGCGCACGCCGCTGTTCGATGCAGACATGCGCTTCATCGAGTTCAGCCCCTACTGGAACGTGCCGCCCTCGATCGCGCGCGCCGAGACCGTACCGCGCCTGCGGCGTGACCCCGGCTATTTCGTGAGCGAGGGCTTCGAGTTCGTGGCGCCAGACGGTCGGGTCGATGCCTCGCTCTCGGCGTCGAAGCTCGACGCGGTGAACGCCGGCCAGCTGCGTATCCGCCAGCGGCCGGGGCCGCGCAATGCGCTCGGTGACATCAAGTTCGTGTTTCCGAACAGCGACAACATCTATCTCCACCACACGCCAGCGACACAGCTTTTCGAGCGCGACCGCCGCGACTTCAGTCACGGCTGCATCCGCGTCGAGCATCCGGTGGCGCTCGCGAAGTTCGTCCTGCGCGACATGCCGGAGTGGACCGATGAGCGGATTCGCCAGGCCATGGGCCGGGGCGAATCGACCGCGCTGCGCTTGACCGAGCCGGTGCGGGTGCTGATCGCGTACGGAACGGCCCTCGTGAAGGACGGCCGCGTCCACTTTTTCGCCGACATCTATCGACAAGACCGTCTGCTCGATGCCGCGTTGCGCCAAGTTTCGGCGGATCGGCGGAGAATCGGCCTCCAGCCATGACCGACACCGCTGCTTCCACGCGCCGTCGTTTTCTGCGCCATACCACCCACCTTGTGGCCGCCGGCGCCTTGCCGATGCTGTCTGCACCGGCCAGGGCCTCGGCGGCGGGTCCGCGCGCGCTTGCGCTCCTGCACACGCACACCCAGGAGCGGATCGAGCTCGTCTATTCCGTCGACGACCGGTACGTTCCGGAGGCGCTGGAGTCGCTCAACCATTTCCTGCGCGATCACTACACCGGCGACGTGGGGTCGATCGACCCTCGGGTGTTCGACCTTTTGCACGACGTGCAGCGCCTGCTCGGCGCCGGGCGCTCGTTCGAGGTCATCTCCGGCTATCGCTGCCCCGTCACCAACGCGCGACTGCGCGAGACGGGCGGCGGCGGCGTGGCCAAGCACAGCTTGCACATGGAAGGCCGTGCGATCGACGTGCGCCTGCCCGGCGTGCCACTGGCCGACCTGCGCGACGCGGGACTGTCGCTGGGCGCCGGCGGCGTCGGCTTCTATCCGCGCGAGCGGTTCGTGCACCTAGATACCGGCCGCGTGCGCGCCTGGTGAGCGGGCGCGGGTCAGCTCATTTTCGCCGCGACCCCGCTCGGCTACGTGTTCCGGGCCTGCTGGCTCCAGCCATACGGGTCCGTCCTCGGGATCAGAGGCCGCCGGTGGGTGCCGCAGCGCGGCAGATTGCCACCGAACATCGAGCGCCTGACCCAGTTGACGTTCACGGGGCGAAGGGCTCGAGTCCGATCACTCTGGGTGCATTTGATCCGCTCACTCAGCACAACACGAGATCTCTTATCACTGCGGGTGTGGAGCGCGGGTCGACGAGCGTGGACCCGCAACTTCCACTCATGAGACTGGCGATCTCCACTCGGCTTCCGCTCAATACATCCCTATCTGCACGGGCCTTGAGCGAAGGCGATCAACGAGACGTTCGGAGTAGGAATGGCTGGCTCATGCGAAGCTCGCCGTGGCTCAAGGCGATTTGTGATGAGGACTGAAGCTCTTGTGGCGTTCCTCTAGCTGGTCGGCCATAGTTCTAAGCAGGCCCTGCTCGGGCCACAAGGACGCGACGGTGTTCAGATTCCACGATTCCACTAGACGCGGGCAGCTAAGGCGTTCCACCCATCACGGTCAGGTGGGCCCGAGCCGCTTCATTGTCGCGATTCGTTGGACCAAAGAGCGGTCGGTCGCCACCGGCGGCTTCTGTCCCGAGAGGAGACAGCCGCGAACGTTGTTCCTGCGACGGCTC
>JBBSBZ010000355.1:0-3278 GCA_038250795.1 Burkholderiales bacterium
GCCGGCACGCGCGACGTGGTCGACCGCGGCCTGGATGTCCTGCAGCACCCCGGGCGCCGGCAGCGCCTCCACCGCGGCCTTCAGGCGCGCGCCCTCGGTGATGTCGCCCGGCGCGTAGCCGAGATCGACGCCGCGCTCGACGCGGGCGAACGTCGAAGGCGCGATCGCGAGGTAGCCGGCCGCGGCGTAGCCGTCGGTGACCTCGCGGATGTGCGAGTTGACGCCGAAGATCTCCTGCAGCACGACGACCGCGCCCTTCGCCTTGCCGGAGGGCTCGGAGACGTAGGCGGATGACTTGAAGCCGTCGGCGGCGGTGAGGGAGATGGTGGAAGAGGGCATGGCGGGAGACTCCTAGGGCGGGGCAGCGGCGGGGCTCGGCGCTGCGGGAGATCGACTTATACACACCGGTAGGCTGCCGGTCTGACAAGCAGAGATGGGTGCGACGTCCGCTTACGGGCCACTTCCGGACGCTGGCGACCGGACAGCTTTACGGTCAATCGTCCTGGCCTGACCTTCTGGCCGCTGTTCTGTCAACCGTGGCCGGGGGCGATTGCTCGATCAGCGCCGCGATTTCGACTTCCTCGCCGCTGGAAGTTCGCTGGAAAGCCCCGCCGATAGTGCGGCCCCAGCCGCAGCACTCATCTCTACGGGTAGGACCGCTCCGCCTTCGAACATGAGTTGCACGCGCACGTTCCCATCAACTTCCGATGGAGAAGCGCCTGCGGCCAAGACCTCCAGCGCCGCCGGTGGTTTGCCCGGCGCTTGCTCTGACTTCTCAAGCACGGCAATCGCTACCGCGGGCGCGAGTTCAGTCGCGATGGCAGTGTTCTTAATTTCAGCCGCCTTTGAGCGCGATCGGCCGGGCATGGCCCGGGCGCCGCCAACCGATCTCTTCGTGCGCTTGACTGCGGTCTGCTTGGCGGAAGGGCGAGTCGGCTTCTTCATGGTCGTCCGCTCCGGTTGCGGCGGGGTGCGTCAGCGCTAGGTTCTTGCGCACCGCCTGACTCACCGACGATCCTACTGGGAGGCGGAAAGAGGCAAAGGGCGCATTCTGTGAATGTATCCCGCCCGGCGCATCTATCTGCCGAGGATCACGCGGCGTTTGCCGGCGCGCCAACGCAGGGCTCTACAGACGCCTGCTTTGCCGGGAGATGCGACCGCACTGCACTGCAGCGTCTGCTTTGGATAGACGTATCGCTCGCGGCAATCGACCCCGATCGGAGAGGTCGAATTTGTAGCGCCGTGCGCTCAAGCGACCAAACGGAGTTTTTCAACAGAATCGGTCGAAAGCGGTCTACTCCCTCAGCCCCCATCCTTTTCCCAGAACGCACGCGTCACTCCCTGGCTCTTCATCAGAGTGACGATCTTCTCGCGGTCGATCACACCGCATCGCTGGGCCCAAGCGTCGTACTGCGACGCCATGTCCTTTACGCGCGCGGGCTCCTTCGGCGCGAGATCGCTCAGCTCCGTCCGGTCGGACTCCATGTCGTAGAGCTCCCAGTCGCGCGGGTAGCGCTTCACGAGCTTCCACTTCCCGATGCGCACCGCGGCGTTGCCCTCGTGCTCCCAGAACATGGGCTTCCGATTCGCAACGGCTTCGCGGTCGCTGGCGAATGTCGGCAGCAGCGACTGCCCTTCGATGGGATCGACGGCGCGGCCTTCGAAGCTCTGCGGATACGTCGACCCGGTCGCCTCAACGATCGTGGCCATGATGTCGGGCAGATACCCCGGCGCGTGACGCAGCCCGCCGTTCTCCGACTTCGCGATCCCGTTCGGCCAGTGCGCGATCAGCGGCGTCGAGATGCCGCCCTCGTGGATCCAGTGCTTGTAGAGCCGGAACGGCGCGTTCGAGAGATTGGCCCAGGCGGTGCCGTAGCTCTGGTAGGTGTTCTCGGGGCCCGGCATGCGGTGGACGTCGTTGCCGAAGTGCACGGGCTCGCCGCTGCGCGTGGTGCGGCGCGCGATCATGAGCTTGTCGACCAGCTCGTCGATGGTCACGTCTTGCGGAATGTCCTCGGCGCAGGCGCCGTTGTCGGCGAGGAAGATGACCAGCGTGTCGTCGAGCTGGCCGTTCTTCTCGAGTGCGGCGAGGATGCGGCCGATGCCCTGGTCCATGCGGTCGATCTGCGCAGCGTAGACCTCCATGCAGCGCAGCGTCCAGGCGCGGAACTGCTCGTCCTTCTGCGCTTCGCTCCAGGGCGGCTGCGTCGGGTCGCGCTCGGTGAGCTTCCAGTGCGGCTTCAGCAGGCCCGACGCCACGAGCTTCTCGAGACGCGCTTCGCGCAGCGCGTCCCAGCCGGCGTCGAACCTTCCCTTGTACTTGGCGATGTCGTCATCGTGCGCGTGCAGCGGCCAGTGCGGCGCGGTGTAGGCGACGTATTCGAAGAACGGCGTGCCGGCGTGCTGCTTGGCGTGCTGGTCGATGTAGGCGACCGCCTGATCGCTGATCGCGTCGGTATAGAAGAAGCCCGGCGCGTGCGCCTCCTGCTCGACGTTCTCGTTGCCGCGCGTCAGCGTGTTGGGGTCGTAGAAGCTGCCGGCGCCGATGATGGTGCCGTAGAACTCGTCGAAGCCGCGCTGCAGCGGCCAGGTGTCGGTGGGCTTCGTCAGGCTCGACGCGACGTGCCACTTGCCGCTCATGTAGGTGCGGTAGCCGTTCGCCTTCAGCACCTGCGGGATCGTCACGCAGCGGTGGTTGAGGTTGCCGGCGTAGCCCTCGGGCCCCGAGTCGTATGTGAGGATGCCGACGCCGGTCTGGTGCGGGTGCAGGCCGGTGAGCATCGAGGCGCGGCTCGGGCTGCAGCGCGCGGTGTTGTAGAACGAGCTGAAGCGCAGGCCGTTCTTCGCGAGCCGATCGAGGTTCGGCGTCTCGATCTCGCCGCCGTAGCAGCCGATGTCGGAGTAGCCCATGTCGTCGTTGAGGATCAGGACGACGTTCGGTTTGGCATTCATGGGGTGCTGGCGGTCAATGGGTTGGATCAGGCGAGCCGCTGGCCCGTGGTCGCGTCGAAGAGATGCGCCGCCGCCGGCTCGAACGCGACGTAGACGAGGTCGCCCTCGTCGACCGCCGGAATGCGATCGGTCTTGAGCTTCAGCGGCGTGTCGCCGGCGCGCAGGTTGACGAGCGCGCTGTCGCCGAGGTCCTCGATGCGCTCGACCGTCGCGGCGAGACCGCCTTCGCCCAGGCGCAGGTCGGCGGGCCGGACGCCGAGGGTGACGCGACGCGCCTGGGCCGACTCGGCGGCGACCGCGAGCGTGGAGCCGGCGACGGCGACCGA
>JBBSBZ010000356.1:0-3259 GCA_038250795.1 Burkholderiales bacterium
CTCCTTGGCCAGGCCGATCGTGAAGGTCTCGATGCCGCCCTTGGCCGCGGCGTAGTCGACGTACTGGCCGGGGCCGCCGAGCTTGGCCGCTGCCGACGACACGTTGACGATCGCGCCGCCGGCGTGCGCGCCTCGACTGGCGCCGGCCGGCTTCGTCGTCATGCGCAGGATCGCCTCGCGCGCGCAGTAGAAGCTGCCGAAGACGTTGATCGCGAACATGCGCTGCAGCCGCTCGACGCTCATCGCGTCGACGCGCGCACCCAGGTCGACGACGCCGGCGTTGTTGACGAGTCCGCCGAGCGGCGGCAGCGCGGCGTCGATCGCCGCGAACATCGCGCGCACGTCGGCATCGCTTGCGACGTCGCCCTGGAACGCCTTCGCCTGGCCGCCGGCGGCGACGATCCCGGCGACGACGGCGTCGGCCGCGGCGCGGTCCTTCGCGTAGTTCACCGCCACGGCCCAGCCTTGCGCGGCCGCGAGCCGGCAGGCCGAGGCGCCGATGCCTCGGCTGCCGCCGGTGACGAGCACCGTCCGGCCAGATCGCGTCGCTTCATTCATCGTCGTCGTCTCCTGCGCGTGGGTCGCTGTCGCCGCTGGCCGGCTCCCGGGCCTTGCGATCGAGGATCGCCTGCATGGGCCCGAGCTGCTGCACGAAGCGATCGACGGCCACGGGCCTGGCGACCCGCAGCTGCGGTGGAAAGAGATGGCTCATGTAGAGCTCCTCGCCCGGCCGGCCGGTGCGCTGGACATTGAACCAGAGCGACAGCGCGACGCCGGCGACGAAGCCGGTGATCGCCACCGCGCGCATCAGGCGAACGCGTGCAGGCTCGACGGCGAGGAGATGGAAGTAGATCGCCGCGGCGACGGTTGCGTAGACCGCGACGAAGCTGAAGTCGGTGACCCAGGGCCACGAGAACGCGAAAGCGACCAGCGGCGGCAGCGCGCCCAGGATCATCGTCGTCAGGCTGGCGATGACGAAGACGCGCACGTGCCAGCCGAAGTGGCCCTGGCGGGTGAAGGTCTTCGACAGGAGCGCCCAGAGCCCGCACCAGATCGCGCCGGCGGCGATCGTCGTGAGCGCGATCGTGCCGGCGGCACGCGAGAAGTTGTCGGGATCGGTATCGATCCAGGTGACGGCGAGCACGAAGAGGAGGACGACGAGCGCGATCGCCAGCGTCGGCAGCCAGTGGCGATCGGCCGTCACCGTCGGCGCCATCGCGAGCTCGGGTTCGAGGGTCTGGCCGGCCAGCCGCAGGCGCAGCTGGGTGCGGCCGACGTGCAGGTCGAGGTCGCTGCCGGCGTCGACGACGATCCGGCTCTCGCCCGCCTTCAGGCGATCGCGGCCGAGGGCGACGCCGTTGCGGGTGGTGCCGGCGGTGACCGCGATGCGTGCCGCATCCTGGGCGGGCACGACGTCGGAAGGCGCATCGGCGTCGAGCGGCTGCGCCGGCGCGACGAGATCGATCGTGGCGTGATGCGCCGCGACGTGGACGTCGCTCAGCACGACGGTGTTGTCGAGCGCGCGGCCGATCGTCACCGGCCAGCGGTCGATTCGCCAGGCCTGGCGCACGAGGCCGTCGCGGTCGATCGCCTCGAGCAGCGCGAGCGCCGGGCCGGGCGCGGCTAGTGCGCCGGGGCTGGCGGATGCATCCATCGGTAGGCGTCGAGATAGTGCTGTGCGAGGCGCTGCGCGTTGGCGAAGCTCACGCCCTGCGCGTCGAAGCGGCCCTGCACGCCCGCCTGGTTCTGATCGAGCGTGGCGACGAGGACGGCGACGTCGTAGAGCTGCGGCAGCTTCTTGTACGCGCGCATGCAGACGACGGCGCGCAGCGGCAGGCCGGCGCGGTCGATGAAGTCCTCGTTGCAGCGCGGCTTGGTCTGGAATTGAGCGCCCAGGCGCACGAACGCCTCGTTGCGAAAGCTCTGCGAGTAGCGCGACGCGAAGCGCAGCGGGCCGAGCTTGGAGCCGTCGTAGCTCTCGTGGCGCAGCGAGATCGTGCCGGTCGTGAAGTCGCCGACGAAGATGCGCGTGTCCATGACGCAGTCGGAGCGCTCGAAGTCGAGGCCGCCGGTGCGCGAGACCTCGCTCGAGCCCCAGCAGCGCATGAAGTTGTCGGGCGGCACCGGCACGTGGTAGCGCGGATGGGTGTCCTCCTTCCAGCCTTGCTGGATGAAGCGGTCGGTGAGCGCCTGCTGGTGCTTCTGCAGCTGCTCGTCGACGATCGCGTAGGCCGGGCCGGCGAGCGGGGCGGCGTCCTTGCCGCGCGCCAGTAGCGCGATCGCGAACTCGGCCGGGACGAGAAAGCTCACCTGCTCGCCGTCGACACGGCGCGCGACGTTGACGCCGACGACGTGGCCTTCGTCGTCGAGCGCCGGCCCGCCGCTCATGCCGGCCGAGAGCGCACCGCCGAAGAAGATCTGCGGATAGAAGCTGCGCTTGACGAGCCCGTTGTAGGTGCCCTGCGTGATGGTGAAGCCGACGTCGAGGGGGTTGCCGAGCGAGTAGATCCGCTCGCCTTGCGCGAGCGGCGCGTCGAGGGGGCGAAACGGCAGCGCGTCGAAGGTCTTGCCGGCGCTGCCGGCAGCGCTGGTCTTCGCGTCGCCGGCGCGCAGCAGTGCCAGGTCGTGCAGCACGTCGATCTGCAGGATCTGCACCGGCGCCTCGCGGCCATCGGCCGTGACGTAGACGAGGTCGTGCCGCTCGGGCTTGAGCGCCGCTTCGCTGACGACGTGGAAGTTGGTGATGATGTGACCCTGGCTGCTCACGAAGAAGCCCGAGCCGACCGAGGTCTGGCTGGCGCGGCCTTTCAGCACCGTGCGGATCTGGACCAGTTGCGAGCGCGCCTGCTCGTAGATCTTGCGCGCCGACAGGGACACCGGGGCGGGCGCGGGTGGCTGCGCGCTCGCTGTCTCCGCGGCCGTCGGCGGCGGGCCTGCCACCGTGGGCGGTGGCGTGGCCGGCGAGGGCAAAGGCGCGGCGCCGGACGAGGCAGCGGCCGCGGCGAGAAGGGCCCCGAGCAACAGGGCGAAGGGCCGGCGGGGCTGCATCGACGTCGATTCTACGAGTGAGCCGCCGGCAACGAGGGCCGCGCGCCGCGCTGTGTCCGGGGTTGATCGGGATGCGTCGGCGATGCGCCATTCTTCGGCGGGCCGATGCCGGCGGGTGTCTCTACCCGCCGCAGACCTTGCTCGACAGGCACACGGCGATCTCGGCGCGGTGGACCAACGACCAGGCGAGGCGCGCCAACGCGAAGCATCC
>JBBSBZ010000357.1:0-3253 GCA_038250795.1 Burkholderiales bacterium
ATCGATCGCCGGAAACTACTATCGCGCGCAGCAGTACGCGAAGTCGATGCAGTGGAGCCAGCGCTACTTCCGCGAGGGCGGCACCAGCGCGGCGATCCGCACCATGCTGATCCAGAGCCAGTACCTGAGCGGCGATTTCGCTGGCGCCGCGAAAGAACTGACGGTCGAGGTCCAGGGCGCCGAGCGCGCCGGCACGGCGCCGGCGGAAGATCGCCTCAAGCTGCTCCTCAATGCCGCGTCGAAGCAGGGTGACAACAACACCTATGTCTTCGCGATGGAAAAGCTGGTCACCTACTACCCGAAGAAGGAGTACTGGGTCGACCTGCTGAGCCGCCTGCAGCGCAAGCCCCATTTCTCCGATCGCCTGTCGCTCGACGCCTATCGGCTTTCCCTGGCCACCGGCAGCATGACCGCGGCGGCCGACTACATGGAGATGGCGCAACTCGCGCTGCAGGCCGATCTCGCCAGCGAAGGCAAGCAGGTGATCGCCAAGGGCATGGGCAGCGGTGCCTTGAGCACCGGCGCCCAGGCGGAGCGCGCCAAGCGGCTCCAGGTGCTGGTCGACAAGCGGCTGGCCGAGGATGCCGCGTCGCGGGCTCAGGACGAGACCGACGCCCTGGCGGCGAAGACCGGCGACGCGCTGGTCGGCGTCGGCATGAAGCTCGTCTACGCGGGCCAGGCCGCCAAGGGCGTGCAGCTCATCCAGCAAGGGATCGCCAAGGGTGGACTCAAGCGCCCCGAGGACGCCAAGCTCCATCTCGGCATCGCCCAGCTCGCGGCCGGCGAGAAGGCGAAGGCGCAGGCCACCTTCAAATCGGTCCAGGGTGCCGACGGCACCACGGATCTCGCTCGCCTGTGGTCGCTCTACGCCCGGCGCGGAGCCACCTGACGGCCGCTACTTCGGGGCGAGGCGGATTGCGCCGTCGAGGCGGATCACCTCGCCGTTGAGCATCTCGTTGGTGACGATCTGCTGGACGAGCTTGGCGAAGTCCTCGGGCGTGCCGAGCCGGCTCGGGAAGGGAACGTTCGCTGCCAGCGCCTGCTGCACTTCGACCGGCATCGTGAAGAGCATCGGCGTGCCGAAGATGCCCGGCGCGATCGTCATGTTGCGGATGCCGTTGCGCGACAGGTCACGCGCGATCGGCAAGGTCATGCCGACGATGCCGCCCTTCGACGCCGAATAGGCCGCCTGGCCGATCTGTCCGTCGTAGGCCGCGACGCTCGCGGTCGAGATCAGCACGCCGCGCTCGCCGGTCGTTTCCGGATCGTTGCGGCTCATCGCCTCGGCCGCGAGGCGGATCATGTTGAAGCTGCCGATCAGGTTGACCGTGATGACCTTGGTGAAGAGACCGATGGCATGGGCGCCGTCCTTGCCGACGGTGCGCGCCGCAGGCCCGATCCCGGCGCAGTTGACCAGGCCGAAGAGCCTGCCCCAGCTGGTCGCTTCCGCGACGACCCGCTTTGCGTCGGCCTCCTGGCTCACGTCGCAGCGAACGAATCGCCCGCCGATCTCGGCGGCGACGGCGGCGCCGCGCTCTTCCTGCAGGTCGGCGACGACCACCGACGCGCCCTCGCGCGCGAGCATGCGCGCGGTGCCTTCGCCAAGCCCCGACGCGCCGCCGGTGACGATGAATACCTTGCCCTTGATCTCCACTGGAGTCTCCTTCAGCTGAGCGCAGCCAGCGCGCGCGCGGTGATGTCGTCGACGCCGCCGGTTCCGTCGATCTTGCGATACACCGGCGCGCCCGGCTCGCCCGAGGCTGCCCATCTGGCGTAGTACTCGACCAAGGGGCGCGTCTGCTCTGCGTACACCGAGAGCCGCTTCTTCACGGTCTCCTCGAGGTCGTCGACGCGCTGGATCAACGGCTCGCCGGTCGCGTCGTCGAGGCCCTCGGCCTTGGGAGGATTGAAGCGGACGTGATAGGTGCGGCCCGACGCGACGTGGACGCGCCTGCCGCTCATGCGCTCGACGATCGCCGAGTCGGGGACGTCGATCTCGAGCACGTAGTCGAGGGCGACGCCGGCGCTCTTCAGCGCGTCGGCCTGGACGATCGTGCGAGGAAATCCGTCGAAGAGGAAGCCGGAGGCGCAGTCGGGCTGGGTGATCCGCTCCTTGACCAGGCCGATGATGATGTCGTCGCTCACCAGGAGACCGGAGTCCATCACCTTCTTCGCTGCCAGCCCGAGCGGTGTGCCCGCCTTCACGGCGGCGCGCAGCATGTCGCCGGTGGAGATCTGCGGGATGCCGAAGCGCTTGCAGATGAAGGCGGCCTGTGTCCCCTTGCCCGCTCCCGGCGCCCCTAGCAGGATCAATCTCATGGCGTGTGCGCTCGATGCTGGTGGGAGAGGCCGGAATCATAGGCGGCGCATGTCGCCCGCCCAGCCGGCCTGCGCTCAGGCAAAACCCGCCCCGGGGCGCGCCGCGAACATCGCCTGCGCCCGCGCGAGATCCTCGGGCGTGTCGATGCCGATGCCGGGTCGTGCTTCGCTGACGTGCACGGCGATTCGCTCGCCGTGCCAGAGGACGCGCAGCTGCTCCAGGCGCTCGATCTGCTCCAGCGGGCTCGCGGCGAGGAGCGGAAATCGGCGCAGGAATCGCGCCCGATAGGCATAGAGGCCGACGTGACGAAGCGGTGCGGCGTCCGGCGAGGCCGGGTCGCCGAACCCGACGCCGTCGCGCGGCCACGGAATCATCGCGCGCGAGAAATACAGGGCTCGCCCGCTCGCGTCGAGGACGACCTTGACGATGTTCGGGTTCTCGAAGTCGATGCGCTCGTCGATCGGATGCGCTGCCGTGCTCATGACGCAGTCGGCCCGCTCCGCGAGCAGCGCCGCACAGGCGTCGATGAGCGCAGGCTCGATCATCGGCTCGTCGCCCTGCACGTTGACGACGATCTCGTCGTCACCGATCGAGAGGATCGCGCACGCTTCGGCCAGTCGATCACTGCCGCTGGCGTGGTCCGGGGAGGTCAGGACGCTGGCGACGCCGTGCGCCGCGCATGCGCCGACGATCTCTGCGTCGTCGGCTGCGACCACCACGCGGGAAGCGCGTGACCCGGCGGCCCGCTGCGCGACCCGGACCACCATCGGCACGCCGCCGAGATCGGCCAGCATCTTGCGCGGCAGGCGGGTCGAGGCCAGCCGCGCGGGGACGAGAACCGTGAAGCTCACACCGGCATCAGGCAGGCGCCGTGGGGCCGGTCTCATGGCCGAGCGGACGCGCCTCGCCCTCGAGCATCACCGGGATGCCGTC
>JBBSBZ010000358.1:0-3248 GCA_038250795.1 Burkholderiales bacterium
ACGTAGCCGTAGTCGGCGACCTCGAGCGCGGCGCGGGCGTTCTGCTCGACCAGCAGGATCGTCACGCCCGTGGCGCGCAGGGCCGTGATGGTGGCGAAGATGTCGCGCACGACGAGCGGCGCAAGGCCGAGGCTCGGCTCGTCGAGCATCAGGAGCGCGGGCCTGCCCATCAGGGCGCGGCCGACGGCGAGCATCTGGCGCTCGCCGCCCGAGAGGGTGCCCGCGAGCTGCTCCCGACGCTCGCGCAGTCTCGGGAACAGCATGAAGACCTCGTCGAGCGCCTTCGCGCTGTCCTTCCTGCCCAGGCGCACCTGTCGGTAGGCGCCGAGCAGGAGGTTGTCCTCGACCGACATCGTCGAAAAAAGGGCCCGGGTCTCGGGCACCAGCGCCATCCCGAGCATCACCCGCTCCTCGAGCGAAAGCAGGCCGATCGGCCGGCCGTCGTACTCGACCGCGCCGCGCGCCGGCAGCACGCCCATCAGCGCGTTGAGAAGCGTCGACTTGCCTGCGCCGTTCGGCCCGATCACCGTGATCACCTTGCCGGCGCGCGCGGTGAGGGTGAGGCCGTGCAGGACCTCGGCACGGCCGTAGCCGGCGTGCAGGTTCTTGACGTTGAGGAGCAGTTCGGCCATGCCTGTGCCCTAGTGCTCGGTGCCGAGATAGGCGGCGCGCACCGCCGGCGACGCCTGCACTACATCGGGCGTGCCTTCGATGAGCTTGGTGCCGAACTCCATCACGACGACGCGATCGACGAGCCCCATCACCAGGTCCATGTCGTGCTCGACGAGCAGGATCGAGAGGCCCTCGCCGCGCAACTGGCGCAGCACGTCGGCCAGGCCCTCCTTCTCCTTCAGGCGCAGGCCGGCCGCCGGCTCGTCGAGAAGCAGGAGGATCGGGTCGGCGCACAGCGCGCGCGCGATCTCCATCAGCCGCTGCTGGCCGAGGGCCAGGTTGTCGGCCTGCTCGTGCATCAGCGCGCCGATGCCGATGCGCTCGAGCTGCCGCTCGGCCTCCTTCATCAGGCGACGCTCCTCGGACCGGTCGGTGCGCAGCATCGCCGCCGCCACCCGGTGCCGGCCGCGCAGGTGCGCGCCGAGGGCGACGTTCTCGAGAACCGTCATGCCGGCGATCATCTTGACGTGCTGGAAGGTACGCGAGACGCCGAGCCGGGCGATCTCGCGCGAGCGCAGCGCCTCGATGCGCCGGCCGAGCAGGACGACCTCGCCGCGCGTCGCCGGCAGCACGCCGGTGACGAGGTTGAAGGTGGTCGACTTGCCGGCGCCGTTCGGCCCGATCAGGCCGAGGATCTCGCCGGCCCGCACCTGGAAGCTGACATCGTTGACGGCGACCAGGCCACCGAATTCCTTCCTCGCCGCGCGCACGTCGAGAACGACCTCGCCGTGCGGCGGGCGCGCCCGCTCCGGCAGCGGTGCCGCGTCGGCCCAGTCGACCTTGCGATGCACGCGCGGCAGGGCGGCGTCGACGAAGGCCCAGATGCCGTCGCGGGCGTACTGCAGGACGAGGACGAGCAGGATGCCGAAGACGATGACCTCGTAGTTGCCGCTCGTGCCCATGAGCCGGGGCAGCCAGACCTGGAGCTGGTCCTTCAGGATCTGGACGACGCCGGCGCCGACGAGCGCGCCCCACACGTGGCCGACCCCGCCGAGCACGGCCATGAACAGGTACTCGATGCCCATGTTCAGGCCGAAGGGCGAGGGATTCACGGTGCGCTGGAAGTGCGCGAAGAGCCAGCCCGACACGCTTGCCAGCAGGGCTGCGAGCACGAAGGCGGTGACCTTGACGCGGAAGGTGTCGACGCCCATCGCCTCGGCCATCGTCGTGCCGCCCTTGACGGCGCGCAATGCCCGGCCGATGCGCGAGTCGAGCAGCCGGATGACGGCGATCGCGGCGAGCAGGACGATGACCCAGAGCAGGTAGAAGAACGTGCGCCCGGTGCCGAGCCGGATGCCGAAGAAGGACAGCGCCGGGATGCCGAGCAGGCCGTCGTACTTGCCGAGGAAGTCGAGGTTGCCGAGCAGGTAGAAGAGGCTCAGGCCCCAGGCGATGGTGGCGAGCGGCAGGTAGTGGCCCGACATGCGCAGCGTCACCCAGGCCAGCAGCAGCGCGGCGATGGCGGTGAGCGCCAGGCCGATCCAGACCGTGAGCCAGGGCGAGATGCCGTAGGTGAGCGTGAGATAGGCGGCGGTGTACGCGCCGATGCCGACGAACGCCGCCTGGCCGAACGAGGTGAGGCCGGCGATGCCGGTGAGCAGCACCAGGCCGATGACGACGAGCGTGTACAGGCCGATGTAGTTGGCCTGCGTGATCCAGAACTCCGGCACGGGCGCGAGCGGCATGGCGACGAGCGCCAGCACGAAGAGCAGGAGGGCGATGCGACGGAAAGCCATGGCTACTCTTCGTCGTCGTCCGGGCCGTGCTGGAACGAGCGCCAGAGGAGCACGGGGATGATCAGGGTGAAGACGATCACCTCCTTGAACGCGCTCGCGTAGAACGAGCTGAAGCTCTCGAGGATGCCGACGAGGAGCGCGCCGAGCGCAGCCGCCGGATAGCTCGCGAGGCCGCCGAAGATCGCAGCGACGAAGCCTTTCAGGCCGATCAGGAAGCCCGAGTCGTAGAAGATGGTCGTCGTCGGCCCGATCAGCAGGCCCGAGAGCGCGCCGATGAAGGCGGCCACCCCGAAGCTGAGCTTGCCTGCGCCCGAGGTCGAGATGCCCATCAGGCGAGCGCCGAGCCGGTTCACGGCCGTGGCGCGCAGCGCCTTGCCGCGCAGCGTCCGCTCGAAGAAGAGGAAGAGCGCGACGATCAGCACGATCGAGGCGAGGAAGATGAAGAGGGTCTGGCCGGTCAGCGTGAGCGGGCCGGCCGCGAAGCGGACGTCCCAGAAGCTCGGGTTGCGAAAGCCCTCGGCCCCGAAGAAGACGAGTCCGAGGCCGGTGAGGACGAAGTGAACGCCGACCGAGACGATCAGCAGCACCAGCACCGACGCGTCGGCCAGGCGCTGGTACGCGAGCCGGTAGACGAAGGGCCCGAGCATCGTGACGATCGCCAGCGTGAGGGCGCTCTGCACGAGCAGCGGAAGCATCAGCGGCGCCGCCCACACGGTGATCGCGGCGACGATCGCCGGCCCTGCCAGCGTTCGCACGAGGCCGCGCGCCATCGCGCGAGCCGGCAGGCCGCGCCGGGCCGCGTCGACGAGGTCGATGACCGCGCTCAGCAACGCGAGCGCG
>JBBSBZ010000359.1:0-3243 GCA_038250795.1 Burkholderiales bacterium
AGCGGAATCAGCGCGCTCGCCTCGGACTCCGCCGGCATCGTCTACTACATGGTCGCCGCGGACCTCGTGCTGCCGGGCGGGCTCTTTGCATACGACCCGGCCACCGGCACCAGCACGCGACTGATCATCGCCGGCACCGATCAGCAGATCCACCTCGGCAGCGTCAACCCGTCGCTGCCGGTGGTGCGGTCGATCGCGGTGCTCGATCCGAAGCGAATCCTGATCTCGGGTGGGACGCAGCTCCTGCTGCTCACTCTCCCATAGCCCGACGCCGATACTTCCGCCTGCGCCGATCGGGCGCAGGCCGGAAGGGCGGGGTTGGGTTCTCGGGTTCTGCTGTCGCTGCTCTGGCTCGTGCAGCTCCTGCCGCTCGGCGCGCAGGCGCTGCTCGGGCGCGGGCTCGGCGCGATCGGCTGGCGCGTCGTCGCGTCGCGTCGTCGCGTCGCGCTGCGCAATCTCGAACTCTGCTTTCCGGCGATGGACGAAGCGGCGCGCGAGCGCCTCGCGCGCGAGCACTTCCGCTGGCTCGGCCGCAGCCTGCTCGAGCGCGGCCTCCTCTGGTACGCGTCGCCGGAGCGGTTGCGCCGACTGATCCGCGTCGAGGGTGACGTCGGTCTCGCCGAGCGCAGCAGCAGGCCCGTGATGTGGCTCGCCCCGCACTTCATGGGCCTCGACGTCGCCGGCGCCTCGGTGCTGCTGTTCCAGAAGCGAAAGGGCATCTCGATCTATCAGCGCCAGAGCGACCCGGTGCTCGACAAGGCTCTGCGACGCGGGCGGCTTCGCCTCGGCAACGCCGAGATCTTTTCGCGCGACGAGGCCGGCAAGGCGCTGCTGCGGGCGATCAGGAAGGGCGACGGCTTCTTCAACCTGCCCGACATGGACTTCGGCCTGCGCGACGCCGCGTTCGTGCCGTTCTTCGGCATACCGGCGGCGACGCTGCTCGCGCCCTCGCGCCTCGCGAAGGCGCTCGACATGATCGTGCAGCCGGTCGTCGCCGAGATCCTGCCCGGCGGCCGCGGCTATGTCGTCCGCTACGGCGAGCCGTGGGCCGATTTCCCGACCGACGACCCGGTGGCCGACAGCGCGCGCATGAACCGATGGATCGAGAGCGAGATCCGGCGCGATCCGGCGCAGTACCTCTGGGTCCATCGCCGCTTCAAGACCCGGCCGCCGGGCGAGGCGCCGTTGTATTGAGATCGTCTGCGTGGCCTGGATGTTCGCCGTCGAGCGAGCCTTCCGGATTCGCAATGTCCTGCATCCGCGTCGGTCCATTTCGGCTCGGGCCTATCCTGCGCGAATGACGCCGGTTGCCTCGTGCACGATCCACAGCGCCGGTTTCGCCGCCGCGAGGCCCGGGCCGGGCTGCTGCGCCGGCCGAGCGCGCGTCGCTCGAACATTTCTTGGCCCGACGCGCAGTCGCCTCTTCGCATGCAACGCCGCACGATCGCCGCGTTGACGGTCGGCGTCGTCGCGATCGCGGCGCTGGTCGGCTGGTGGACGCTGCGCACGCCCACGGCGGCCGCTGTGACGGTGGCCGTGGCGCCGCTCGTTCGCACGCTGCAGTTCTCGGCGCGGGTCGCGACCGCGTCGCGCGTCGACGTGGGCAGCACGATCACCGGCCGCGTGCTCGAGGTGGCGGTCGTCGAAGGCGTGCAGGTGCACCAGGGCCAGCTGCTGGTGCGGCTGGAAAGCGAGGAGCTGCGGGCCGCGCTCGGGCAGGCGCAGGCGAGCGAGCGCCAGGCGACCGCACACCTGGCGGGCTTGCGTGGCACCGGCCGCACGAGCGCCCGCGCCGCGTTGTCGCAGACCGAGTCCGTGCTCGCGGCAGCGAAGGCCGACCTGCAGCGCACCGAGGCGCTGGTCGCGCAAGGGTTCCTGAGCCCGGCCCGTCTCGACGAGGTGCGGCGCGCGTTCGCGGTGGCCGAGGCACAGCAGGCCGGCGCGCGATCGCAGTACGCCGCCACTGCCGACGAGGGCACCGACATCGCACAGGCCCGGTCGCAGCTCGCGCTGGCGACGTCGGCGACGGCAGCCGCCCACGCCCGCCTCGAGCAGACGGCCATCACCGCACCGGCCGACGCTCGTGTCTTGGCACGTCTGGTCGAGCCGGGCCAGATCGTCCAGCCGGGCAGGGCGCTGCTGACGCTGGCGCTGAGCGGCCCGCCGCAACTCGTGGCGCAGGCCGACGAGCGCTTCCTCGCGCAACTGCGCGTCGGCCAGCCGGCCAGCGTCGTCGCCGATGCGTTCCCGGGCCAGCCGTTCGCGGCGCGCGTGTTGTCGATCGCACCCCTGGTCGATGCACAGCGCGGCGCGGTCGAGGTCAAGTTCTCGCTGCCGCAGGGCCCGCCGCCGTTCCTGCGCGAGGACATGACGCTCTCGGTCGAGGTCGAGACGGCGCATCGCGACGCCGCGCTGGTGGTGCCGGCGAGCGCCCTGCGCGGCGCGACCCCGGGCGCCGACGCCACCGTGCTGATCGACCGCGACGGCCGCGTCGAGCAACGCGCGGTGCGCGTCGGCCTGCGCACCCTCGACGCCGCCGAGGTGGTCGAGGGGCTGTCGGCCGGCGACACCGTCCTGCTCGGGCCCGCGCCGGCGCCGGGCAGCAGGGTGCTTGCCGAGGTGCAACCGCTGCAGTTCCGGCGCGCGTCGGGCGAACGGCGCACCGTCGAGGATGCGGGCTCGGCAATGACCAACGCCATGGGTCGCTAGGGCCATGTTCGACGGCTTCGGCTTCGGTTTCGAACGCCGCGTCGCGACGCGCTTCCTGCGCGAAGGCCGCATGCAGACGCTGCTCATCATCGTCGGCGTCGCCGCGGGCGTGGCCGTGGTCGCCTACATCTCGGCCCTGATCACCGGCCTGCAGGACAACACCCTCAGCAAGACGCTCGGCGCCCAGGCGCACGTGACGCTGAGCGAGCGCGACGACACGGTCACGCCGTCGCTGGTCCCGGCCCCGGGCTCGACGGTGCTGGCACAGACGCAGGCGCGCGCCCAGCGTCTGCGCTCGATCGCTAACTGGCAGCAGCTGGTCCCGATCCTCGAGGCGATTCCCGGGGTCGCCGCGGTCTCGGCCAATGTGTCGGGCGGCGGCCTGGCGACACGCGGCGAGGCGACCAAGGCAATCGCGCTGGTCGGCGTCGACCTCGACCGCTACGACCGCATCGTCCACCTGCGATCGAAGGTTGTCGAAGGCGTCGCGAGTCTGGCTCCCGGCGAGGCGATGCTCGGCCGCGAACTCGCCGA
>JBBSBZ010000360.1:0-3235 GCA_038250795.1 Burkholderiales bacterium
AAGCGCGGCGTGCAGGTGCAGCTCGCGCTGGCCCGCCTGAAGCACTGGAATCCCGGCCTCGTCGTCTGGGGTCTGTCGGCCACGCTCGGCAACCTCGACGAGGCGATGCACGTCCTCCTCGGCCACGAGCGCGGCATCGCCGTGCGCGGCCGGATCGAGAAGAACCTCGTCATCGACACGCTGCTGCCGGACAACCCGGGCCGATTCTCCTGGGGCGGCCACCTCGGCAAGCAGATGCAGCATCCGGTCGTCGCCGAGATCGACCGCTCGGCGACGACGCTGGTCTTCGTCAACATGCGCTCGCAGGCCGAGGCCTGGTACCAGCTGATCCTCGAGCAGCGTCCCGACTGGGCCGGCGTCGTTGCGCTCCATCACGGCTCGCTCGACAAGGAGGTGCGAGACTGGGTCGAGCTCGGACTGAAGGAAGGGCGGCTGAAGGCCGTGGTCGCGACCTCGTCGCTCGACCTCGGCGTCGACTTCCTGCCGGTCGAGCGGGTGCTGCAGATCGGCTCGGCCAAGGGCGTCGCGCGCCTCCTGCAGCGCGCCGGCCGGAGCGGCCACGCGCCCGGGCGGGCGAGCCGGATCACGCTGGTGCCGACCAACACGCTCGAGCTGGTCGAGGCCGTCGCCGCGCGGCGCGCCGCGCTTGCCGGCAGGATCGAGAAGCGCTCGACCCCCGACAAGCCGTTCGACGTGCTGGTCCAGCATCTGGTGACGATCGCGATCGGCGGTGGCTTCACGGCCGAGGCGATGTACGACGAAGTGAAGGGCGCCTGGGCCTACCGCAAGCTGACGCGCGACGAGTTCCAGTGGGCACTCGACTTCGTCGTCAAGGGCGGCGACAGCCTGACGGCGTATCCGGAATATCACCGTGTCGTCGACGTCGACGGCGTCTATCGCGTTCCGAACCGCGTCATCGCGCGGCGCCACAAGCTCAACGTCGGCACCATCGTGAGCGACGCGTCGATGCAGGTGAAGTACCTCACCGGCGGCCGGATCGGCGTCGTCGAGGAAGGCTTCGTCGCGCGCCTGAGGAAGGGCGACTGCTTCGTCTTCGCCGGCCGTACGCTCGAGTTCGTGCGCGCCGAGGAGATGACGGCCTACGTCAGGCGCGCCGACGGGAAGAAGGCGGCCATGATCAGCTGGTCCGGCGCCAAGATGCCGCTCTCGAGCGAGCTCGCCGACTCGGTGATGGACGTGCTCGCCGATGCCGCTCAGGGCGACTTCTTCGAGCCCGAGATGGAGGCGGCGCGGCCGATGCTCGAGACGCAGGCGCAGCTCTCGCGCATCCCGACGCCGAAGACACTGCTGATCGAGCGCCTCGTCTCGCGCGAAGGGCAGCATCTCTTTCTCTATCCGTTCGCGGGCCGCAACGCCCACATCGGCCTCGGCAGCCTGCTCGCCTGGCGGCTCTCGAAGGACGAGCCGAACACCTTCTCCATCGTCATCAACGACTACGGGCTCGAGCTGCTCTCGGCCAAGCCGGTCGATCCGGCATCGCTCGTCGACCAGAGCCTGTTCGACGAGGGCGACCTGCTCCACGACGTGCTCGCGAGCCTCAATTCCAGTGAGCTCGCGCGCCGGCGCTTTCGCGAGATCGCGCGCGTCTCCGGCCTGATCAGCCAGGGCTTTCCGGGCCAGCCGAAGTCGAACCGCCAGCTGCAGGCGTCGAGCTCGCTCTTCTACGAGGTGTTTCGCAAGTACGACGGCGCCAACATGCTGCTCGGCCAGGCCGAGAGCGAGGTGCTGAGCCAGGAGCTCGACATCAAGCGCCTCGCCCAGGTGCTGAGGCGCATGCGCGAGCAGCGCGTCGTCTTCGTCGACCTCGCCGTGCCGAGCCCGTTCGCGCTGCCGCTGATGGTCGAGCGCTTCCGCGAGAAGCTCTCGACCGAAAAGCTGAAGGACCGGCTCGAGCGGATGCTGAAGGAGATGGAGCGCGAGGCCGAGCGTCGGTGAGCGGCGCGCGGCTCAGCGCGACTCGAGCTGCTCGCTCTGCAGGAAGAGGAGCACGGCCGCCCACGCCAGCGAGGCGAGCAGCAGGGCGCTGCCCAGCGCTTTCATCGCCATCGCCCAGCCGCGGGCATGGTCGAGCTGGCCGAAGCGGTCGAAGAGGAAGATGAAGTCGTGGAAGCGGTCGGCGCCCGTGCCGCCGCCGATCAGCGGCAGCACCGGGTCGAAGGCGTCGTAGGCGTAGACCGAGGAATCGATCAGGCTGAGCGCCAGCCAGGCCATGCACAGCGCGGCACCGAAGTTGTCGTCGCGGCGGTGCAGCGCGACGGCGCAGACGAGCGGGATCAGCAGCTGGCCGAGCGTGCCGCCGGCGACGCCCATCGTGCGGCCGAGCGGCGTGAAGACGACGTGGCCCGCTTCGTGGAAGAGGATGACCGTCAGGTGCAGGACGGTCGGCGTGTCGGTCATGCGGCCGAGCACGATGCCCACGCCCCACACGAAACAGGCGAGGAACGCCCCCAGGCGGCCGTACCAGGCCATGCGCGGCACGTCGTCGGGGACGAGCAGGAGGCGCTCGCGCAGCGGGACGCGGTCGTCGAGCGCATCGCAGAGCGGCCTCATCGCGACGATGATCGCTGCAAGGCCGCGTTCCCCGAGAGGCTGCGGCGTGCGGAAATCACGGCCGAGCGAAGCCGGGACCGCAAGCGGGGGCCCAGGCTGCCGAAGAGAGGAACGCGCGCGACGCCTTTGCCGCGCGCCCATCCCAGGACCGCCGGAGCTCGACCTTGAAACTGCTGCCTCTTTCCCTTCCCTTCCTGATCGTCCTGGCGGCCCTGCCGGCGGGTGCGGCCGAGCTCTACGGCGGCGTCGGCACGACCGGCCTCGAGGTCGGCGTGGCGCAGCCGCTCTCGAACGACTTCTCGGCGCGGCTGGATGTCAACTGGCTGCGCGTCACGCGCAACTTCACCACCAGCAACGTCGACTACGACGCCAGGTTCAAGGCGTCGAACTTCGGCATGTACGTCGACGGCTTCGTCGTCGGCGGCCTGCGCGTCACGGCCGGTGCGCTCGTCGGCCCGCGCAAGGTGCACGGCGTCGCGCGCAGCTCGGGCGGCACGATCATGCTCAACGGCGTGACGTATCCGGTCTCGGCAAGCGACACGCTCGACTTCGATGCCGACTTCCCGACGGTGACGCCGTATCTGGGCATCGGCTTCGGCCACCGCGCCGGCGGTGCGGGGCTGCGCCTCTACGCCGACGCCGGCGTCGCCTGGGGCCGGCCCGA
>JBBSBZ010000361.1:0-3229 GCA_038250795.1 Burkholderiales bacterium
GAGAACCAGGGCAAGAAGCTCTACGGCGAGCTGACGATGATCATCACGGTCGACGCTGCGGGGCGCGTCGTCGACACCGAGATCGTGCGCGGCTCGGGCTCGAAGATCCTCGACCGGCGCGCCGTCGCGATCGTCCTCGCCGCCGCGCCCTACGGCCGCTTCACCCCCGCGATGAGAAAGCAGGCCGACCAGATCGCGATCCCCTCGCGCTTTCGCTTCACGCGCGAGGAAAACCTCGAGACGACGCTGAGCGGCGGCAACCCATGAGCGGCCAGGCGGGCCGCTACGCGGTGATCGGCAACCCGGTCGAGCACAGCCAGTCGCCGGTCATCCACGCGGCGTTCGCGAGCCAGACCGGCGAGGCGATCGCCTACGAGCGTCTGCTCTGCCCGATGGACGGCTTCGAAGCATCGGTTCGTGCCTTCGCGGCCGCCGGCGCGAACGGCTGCAACGTGACGATGCCGTTCAAGTTCGAGGCCTTCGCGCTGGCGGCGCGCAAGACCCCTCGCGCCCTGCTTGCCGGGGCGTGCAACACCCTCACCTTCGGGGACGACGGCTGGATCGGCGACAACACCGATGGCGCCGGGCTGGTGCGCGATATCGAACGCAATGCCGGCATCGCGATCCGCGACGCGCGCGTCCTGCTGGTGGGGGCAGGCGGAGGCGCGGCCGGCGCCCTCGGTGCGCTCGCGATCGCCGGCGCGGCCGAGATCGTGGTCGCGAACCGGCACCTCGAGCGCGCGAAACATCTGGTCGGGCGCATGGCCGAACGACTGCGCGAGCGCGCCGGCGAGCCAGCCCCTGCGCCGATGCGAGCGGCCGGTCTCGACGATTGCGGCAGCGCCTTCGACATCGTCGTCAACGCCAGCGCGAGCAGTGCCACCGGGGCGCCGGTGCCGGTGTCTGCGCAGGTGCTGCGACCCGGCACCCTGGCGCTCGACATGATGTACGGCCCGCTCGCGCAGGGCTTCGTGGGCTGGGCGAACCGCCACGGCGGCGTCGGCCGCGACGGCCTGGGCATGCTCGTGGAGCAAGCCGCGGAGGCGTTCCTGTTTTGGCGCGGCGTCGAGCCGCAGACCGCGGATGTGCTGCGCGCGCTGCGGCGCCGGCTCGATCCCGCATGAGCGGTGCGCGCGTTCGCTCGATCTGGCGCTTCGTGGCACTGCTCGCCGTCTGCACGCTCGCTCTGCAGCTCTATTTCCTGGCGCGGATCGCGTTGATGGCGGTCGTCGATCCGCAGTCGACGACCTTTCAGCGGTCGGAGGCGTGGCGGCTCGCGCTCCAGCCGGGCCCGCACCCGTGGCACCAGCGCTGGGTCGACTACGCGACGCTGCCGGTGAACCTGAAGCGTGCCGTCATCGCATCCGAGGACAGCGGCTTCACCGAGCACGGCGGTGTCGAGTGGGATGCGCTCGAGAAGGCCTGGGGACGCAACGAGCGTGCCGACGCCCGGGCCGCGGCCCAGGCCAGACGCCGCGAGGCGGCGCGCGCGAAGTCGGGAGCGCCGCCGCGGCCGCCGCCGGTGCCCAAGGTCGTCGGCGGCTCGACGATCACGCAGCAGCTGGCGAAGAACCTCTTCCTCTCCGGCGAGCGCAACTTCGTCCGCAAGGGGCAGGAGCTCGTGCTGTCGTACGAGCTCGAAGCGATCCTCGGCAAGCAGCGCATCCTCGCGATCTACCTGAACAGCGTCGAATGGGGCGAAGGCGTGTTCGGCGCCGACGCCGCCGCGCACCGGTACTTCGCCATCGACGCCGCCCGGCTCGGGCCGCAGCAGGCGGCCCAGCTGGCGGTCATGCTGCCGGCGCCCAAGCGCTTCGAGAAGCGGCCGGGATCGCCCTACGTCGTCGGCCGCGCAGCGACGGTGGCCGCGCGAATGGGCCAGATCGATGTGCCGTGAGCGGCGACGCCTGGCGCGAATCGCTGCCTAGAATCGTTCGATGGCAGGCACGCACAGCGCCGCGATCGCCGCCGCAGCGGCGCGGCTGATCGTCGAGGAAGGAATGGAGTACGGCGCGGCCAAGCGCCGTGCCGCTCGCGATCTGGGCCTGGGCCAGCGGCCGGCCAACCTTCCCGGCAACGACGTGATCGAGAACGAGGTCCGCACCTACATCGATCTCTTCCACGCCGACACGCAGCCCCACGAACTGGCCGAGTTGCGGTCGATCGCCGCACGGTGGATGGAGAAGCTGGCGCCCTTTCGGCCGTATCTGGCGGGCGCCGTGTGGCGCGGCACCGCGACGCGCCTCAACAGCATCTTTCTCGACCTCTTCTGCGACGACTCGAAGGCCGCCGAGATCGCCCTCATCGACATGCGAGTCGACTACGACGTGTCGAGCGTCGACGGACCGCGCGGCAGGATCCTCGACGTCCTCAACATCGAGGTCCCGAGCGCCGCGCTGGGCGGCCGGGTGCATCTGGCGCTGACGGTGCGCGACTACGACGACCTGCGCGGTGCGTTGCGTCAGGACGGACGCGGCATGAGCGATCGCGGCGATCTGGCGGCGCTGCGAGCCCGCGAGGCGCAGGCATGAATCGCCGCCGGGCCGCGACGATGGCCGCAGCGGCCGCGCTGGCGGCGATCGCCGGCGGCGGCACGGCGTGGTGGCGAGGACGGACACCCGAGGAGGACGAAGCCGCGCCGCCGAAGGACGTCTGGAGCCTGAGCTTTCCCAAGCCGCAGGGCGGCACGCTGGCCATGGCCGAACTCCGCGGACGGCCCTTGCTGCTCAATTTTTGGGCAACGTGGTGCGCCCCTTGCGTCTCCGAGATGCCCCTCCTCGATCAGTTCGCACGCGAACGGGCAGAGTCTGGTTGGCAAGTGCTCGCTCTGGCGATCGATGGTATCGATCCTGTCAAACGCTTCCTCGCCGAGCGCTCGCTGCACCTGCCGGTCGCGCTTGCGGGGGCCGAAGGCGTCGACCTCTCGCGTTCCCTCGGCAACCGGCTCGGCGGTCTGCCCTTCTCCGTGGTCTTCGATTCGGCCGGACAGGCCTTTGCCCGCAACCTCGGAGCGGTGAGCCCGGCGCTGCTCGCCGCGTGGGTAGGATTTTCCCGGTAGTCGCTCGGCGCTCCTGGAGTCATCTGTTCGGAATCACATCGCAACCGGCGTAAACTTCCTTGATCTCGTTGTATCGCGCCGATGCTTCGCAGCCCTGCGAAGTCGGTGTGCGAACCTTGACGGGTAGCCGATGGACCTCAGAAAACTGAAGACGCTGATCGACCTGGTCTC
>JBBSBZ010000362.1:0-3228 GCA_038250795.1 Burkholderiales bacterium
CGCTCGGCGCCTACCTGTTCGCCTTCGGCGTGCTGCTCTTTCTCATCAACGTCTGGCGCAGCTGGCGCCATGGCGAGCGGGCCGGCCCGAACCCCTGGAATGCGCCCTCGCTCGAATGGGCCACGTCCTCGCCGCCGCCGCTCTACAACTTCGCCGTCATTCCCACGGTCGGCAGCCGCTATCCGCTCTGGGAGGGCCGCATGGTCGGACAGACCGGCGAGAGCACGACCACCGAAGGATTCCTGCTCGACGACGGCCGCGAGACCATCGGCACCACGCCGCTCGATGCCGTGCCCGACGTGATCCTGCGAATGCCGGGCGATTCGCTGGCGCCGCTGCTGCTGTCGCTCGCGCTGCTGGTCGTCTTCGCCGGCATGCTGCTGCACTCGTGGTGGATCTTCGGCGTCGCGATGGCGGCCTCGCTGTTGGCGACGATCGTGTGGCTGTGGCCCGAGGCCCGGCTCGGGCAGACTGTGGACGTCCAGCCATGAGCGAAGCCGAAGCGCTCTACCGCGGCGAGGCGCTGCCGGTCGGCAGCAAGGGCCGGCTGTCGTCGGGCTGGTGGGGAATGATCACCGTCATCGCCACCGAGACGGCGCTGTTCGCCTACCTGCTCTTCAGCTACTTCTACATCGCCTCGCAGAACGGCGGCGCCTGGCCTCCGTCGGGCCCGCCGAAGCTCGATCTCGCGATCGCAGGCACGGTCATGCTGATGCTCGGCAGCGTGACCATGTGGTGGGGCGAGAAGGGCATCCGTGCGGGCCGGCAGTCGCAGTTGCTGATCGGCCTGGCCGCCTCGGTGCTGCTCGGCCTGGCCTTCGTCGTGCTCGAGGGCATCGAGTGGAGCCACAAGGGCTTCACGCCCCGGACCGACGTCTACGGCTCGCTCTACTTCACGGTGACGGGCTTTCACCTCACCCACGTGCTGGTCGGCGTGGTGATGCTGATCATGCTGTTCGTGTGGACGCTGCTCGGCTACTTCGGCGTGCGTCGCCACTCGACGATCTCGATCGCCGTGATGTACTGGCACTTCGTCACCGCGGTCTGGGTCGCGGTGTTCCTGACCTTCTACGTCTCCCCCTATCTCGCCCGATGAACGCCACCACCGCACCGCGCGGCGACTCCGCCACCGAGCGCCAGCCGCACCCTTCCCCGCACCGGCATCGCGTCGGTCGCTGGGCGATCTGGTTCGGGCTGCTCGGCGCGCCCACGGCCTGGAGCCTGCAGGAGCTCGTCAACGTCGGCCTCGCCGGCTACGCCTGCTACCCGCACGACGTGCCGCTGGCGCTGCCGCTCTGGCCCGCGCTCGGCAGCATCGCCGCCTGGATCGAGGCCGGCGCCGTCGTCGTCTGCGTCGCGGCCAGCCTGGTGGCCTGGGCGAGCTGGCGCAAGAGCCGCGAGGAAAAGCCCGGCGATGCCCACCAGCTTCTCGGCAGCGGCGACGGTCGCACCCGGTTCATGGCAATGGCCGGGATCATCACGAGCGTGCTGTTCCTGATCGCGACCGCGCTCGCGGCACTCGGCCTGGCGACGGTGTCGCCGTGCGGCGGATGAGCACGATGCCACGACCGCAGCACTCTCCGGCAGGGATCGCGGCCGTCACGGCGAGATGGCGCGTTTGCCTCTGCGCAGGCGTGCTGCTCACGCCGCTCGCCTGCCTCGCTGCAAACCCGGCCTGGCTGGTCGTCGGTGGCCACCCCGAGCGCGGCCCCGCGCTCGTCACGGCCTACGGCTGCGGCGGCTGCCACACGGTGCCCGGCGTCAAAGGGGCACGCGGCAACGTCGGGCCGCCGCTCACCCGCTTCGGCGACCGGACCTACGTCGCCGGCATGCTGCGCAACTCGCCGGCGAACCTGATCCGGTGGATCCGCGATCCGCAGGGGGTCGTGCCGGGCAACGCGATGCCCAACATGGGAGTGACGGAGGCCGATGCGCGCGACCTCGCTGCCTACCTCTACACCTTGCGTTAGCCCTGCGGCCGCCCGATCGAGCGGCGGGCCGCTCAGGCCTTGAGGTCGAACTCCACGTGCACGAAGTCGCCGCGGTAGGTGACCTCGCCGAGATACACCACGCGCCGCTTCGCCCCCGTGAACACGCGCCTGACCTCCGCCACCGGCGCATTCACGGCGATGCCGAGATGGCGCGCCACCTCGAGGTCGGCGGTGCCGATGGTGAGCACCTGGCGCGCCGTGGCGATCTTCAGGCCGGGCATCGTCGTGAGCAGCGGGATCACCGTCTCGCGCCGGAAGCGGGTCGGGTGGCGGGCGAAGACCTCCGCGTCGAGCCAGATGCCGATCACGCAGTACGGACGCCCTTCGAGCGAGTGGACGCGGCGCATGTAGACATAGCGCTCTGCGGCCACGCCGTCGGCCGGCGCGAGCAGCGGCATGCGCGCCGTCGACTCGTCGATGTTGAGGATGGTCGGGTGGGTGTCTCGATAGACGTCGGCAAGGTTGCGCAGCGACGTCTCCACGCGCAGCCACCGGTCCTCGTGCGGCGCGCCGGTGACGAAGGTGCCCCGGCCGCGCTGCGGCGAGACCAGGCCGTCGCGCGCGAGCTGGTCGATCGCCTGTCGCACCGTCACGCGCGCGACCTCGAACTCGGCGACGAGCTGCTCCAGCGACGGCAGCTTCTCGCCATGCCGCCACACGCCCTTGCCGATGCGCTGGCGGAACAGCTCGGCGAGCTGCACGTAGAGCGGAACCTGCGCGTTGCTGAGGATCGTCACGTCGCCACGCCTGCGTCGGCTCGCGCATGCTGCGCCGCGATCGAAGCCGCGCCGGCCGCGTCTTCGATCACCAGCGCCGCGCCCTTCTCACCGATCAGGATCGCCGCCGCGTTGGTGTTGGTCGAGACGATCCGCGGCATCGCCGACGCGTCGACCACGCGCAGCCGCTCGACGCCGCGCACGCGCAGCCGCTCGTCGAGCACCGAGCGCGCGTCGCCGCCCATGCGACAGGTGCTGGTCGGGTGGAAGACGGTGCCGCCCTTGGCGCGCGCGAACTGCTCGAGCTGCGCCGCGGTGGAGATGCCGCTTCCGGGCAGATATTCCTCGCCGGTGACGAGGTCGCGAAACGCCGGCTGCGCATAGATCTCGCGCAGCATCTCGAGGCCGGCGACGAGCACCTTCGCATCGAGCGGATGCGTCAGGTAGCCCGCGCGGATGCTCGGCAGCGCAAACGGGTCGGCGCTCGCGATCTCGACCGTGCCGGTCGATTCCGGCCGGCA
>JBBSBZ010000363.1:0-3221 GCA_038250795.1 Burkholderiales bacterium
GCCAGGCCGAGCCGCACGAGCTCGCCGTCGCCGGCCTGGCCGAGGGATGGGACGTCGCGACCTCGCTCGAGCGGCGGCCCGGCGCCGAGGCGAAGCACGAATACGTTGCCGCGGACTACGACGAGCTTGTCGACCATCCATTCGAGCTCGGCCGTTTCTGGCGCGGGCGCTTCGATGCTGCCGGCGCGATCCACGAGTTCGTCGTCGCCGGTGCGCTGCCCGACTTCGACGGCGAGCGGCTGCTCGCCGACACCAAGCGCCTGTGCGAGGCCGAGACCCGGTTCTGGCACGGCGCCGAGAGTGCGCCGTTCGAGCGCTACGTCTTCATGCTCAACGCCCTCGAGGACGGCCGCGGCGGGCTCGAGCATCGATCGAGCACGGCGCTCGTCGCAGCACGCCGCGACCTGCCGCGACGCGCACAGGTCGAGCCAGGCTCCGGTGCAGCTCCCAGGCCCGAGTCGAGCGACGGCTACGTTGGCGTCCTGGGCCTGATCGCGCACGAGTACTTCCACGCCTGGAACGTGAAGCGCCTGAAGCCGCGCGAGTTCGCCACCTTCGACTACGGCCGCGAGAACTACACCGAGTTGCTCTGGTTCTTCGAGGGCTTCACTTCGTACTACGACGACCTCTTCGTCGTTCGCAGCGGACTGATCGATTCGGCGCGCTACCTGAAACTGCTGGCGACGACGATGACTGCGGTGCAGGGCTCGCCGGGGCGTGCCGTGCAGAGCGTCGCCGCGGCCAGCTTCGACGCCTGGGTCAAGTACTACCGCGCCGACGAGAACACGCCGAACGCCACGATCAGCTACTACGGCAAGGGGTCGCTGGTCGCGCTCGCCCTCGACCTGAGCCTGCGCAGCGAAGGCCACGGAACGCTCGACGAGGTGATGCGCCATCTCTGGCACTCGGCCGGCGGCGGGCCGATCGACGAGGCCGACATCGCGGCCGCGCTCGAGGCAGTCGGCGGCCGCTCGTACGAGCACGAGCTCACCGATTGGGTGCACGGCACCGAGGAGCTGCCGCTCGCCGCGCTTTTGCGCCGCTTCGGCGTCGAGGTCGAGAGCCAGCCCGCCACGCTGGCGCAGCGGCTCGGCGTGCGCGTCGCCGAGAGCGCGCTCACGGGCGTGAAGCTCACACACGTCCTGCGCGACGGCGCGGCAGAGCGCGCCGGCCTGGCGCCGGGCGACGAGATCCTGGCCGCCGGCGGCTGGCGCGTGCGCCGGCTCGACGACGCCCTGCGGGCGCTCGCACCCGTGGGCGACACGGCGCTTCTCGTCGGCCGTGACCAGCGCGTCCTCGAGATCGCGCTGCCGGCGGCGTCGCTCGCCGCCCACGGGGGCGCCGTCCAGCTTCGGCCGGTCGACGGCGCGGCCGGCGACACGCGCCGGCTGTACGAGGCATGGCTCGCCGGTTGACCGGCCCGGCCAGCGCAGCCCGCTCCAAGAGCGGCCGGCGTCGGCTGGCCTGGGTCGGCGTCGTCGTCGCGGTGCTGCTGGTGCACGCCGTCGTCACCCGCGAGCTCGCCGCACGGATGAGCGACTTCGAGCTCGCGCGCGCGATGCCCGAGCGGATCGCGGTGACCTACGTCCGCACGATCGAGCCGACCGCGCCGCCGCCGATCGCGGCCCGGGCTGTGCCGCCGCCGGTGAAGCGGTCGCCACGCGCGCCCAGACGCGTCGCGCGCGCCGCTTCGGCCGCGCAGGTTCCGGCATCGGCGAGCGAGGTGGCGGCAGTCGCGACGCCGGCAAGCGACGCGCCGGTCAGCGCGCCGGACGATGTCGTCGCCGCGGCGCCGGAAACCACCCCGGAGCCGGCGCCGGCGGCCAGCACCGCGGCAGCCGCGCAGCCGGCGTCGTCGCCCATCGTGGCTGAAGGCGATCCCGACGCGCCCGCGTTCGAGTGGCCGGCCTCCACCCGCGTCAGCTACTCGCTCACCGGCAACTATCGCGGCGAGGTCAGAGGTCAGGCGCAGGTCGAGTGGATCCACCTCGACGACCGCTACCAGGTCAACCTCGACCTCGTCGTCGGTCCGGAGTTCGCGCCCCTCATCACGCGACGCATGACGAGCGAGGGCCGGATCGATGCGAGCGGCCTCGTTCCCGCGCGCTACGACGAGGACACGCAGGTGGTGTTTCGCGATCGGCGCCGCGTCACCGTGAGCTTCGAGCCCGACGCGGTCGTGCTCGCCAACGGCGACCGGCGCGAGCGGCTCGACGGCGTGCAGGACACGGCGAGCCAGTTCATCCAGCTCATCTACCTCTTCTCGACCCGTCCCGGGCTCCTGCGGGTCGGCAGCACGGTCGGCTTTCCGCTGGCGCTGCCGCGCACGATGCACCGCTACGCCTACGACGTCGTCGCCGAGGAGCCGCTGTCGACGACGTTCGGCACGCTGCAGGCCTTCCACCTCGAGCCGCGGCCGCGGGGCGTGCGAAAGAGCAACGAGCTCGCGGTCGAGATGTGGATCGCGCCCGAGCTGCGCTATCTTCCGGTGCGGATCCGGATCGAGCAGGATCCGTCCACCTTCATCGATCTCATGATCTCGAAGAAGCCCGAGATCGCGGCGGCTCCGCCGGTCGCCTCGGCTTCATCAGGAAAGACGCCATGACCTACGAATGCATCCTCACCGACGTGCGCGGAAACGGCCCGCGCCGCGTCGGCATCGTCACCCTCAACCGACCGAAGCAGTTCAACGCCCTCAACGACACGCTGATGGACGAGCTCGGCGCGGCGCTCCAGGCGTTCGACGCCGACGACACGATCGGCTGCATGGTCCTCACCGGCGGAGACAAGGCGTTCGCCGCCGGCGCCGACATCTCGGCAATGGCGTCGTACGATTTCGTCGGCGCCTATTCGAAAGGGCTCATCAGCCGCAACTGGGAGACGATCCGCTCGATCAGGAAGCCCGTGATCGGCGCGGTCGCCGGCTTCGCCCTCGGCGGCGGCTGCGAGGTCGCGATGATGTGCGACATCGTCATCGCCGCCGACAACGCGAAATTCGGCCAGCCCGAGATCAAGCTCGGCATCATCCCGGGCGCCGGCGGCACGCAGCGACTGCCGCGCGCCGTCGGCAAGGCCAAGGCGATGGACCTCGTCCTGACGGCGCGGATGATGGATGCGCACGAGGCCGAGCGCGCCGGGCTGGTGTCGCGCGTGGTCCCCGCGGCCGAACTGCTCGACGTTGCGCTCGCCGCCGCCGAGACCATCTGCGGATTCAGCGGCCC
>JBBSBZ010000364.1:0-3215 GCA_038250795.1 Burkholderiales bacterium
ACCTCGCCCCGGTCGTCGCCGATCTTCTCTTCGGCGGGCTGGGAGCGGTCCGCGTGCCGGAGCGCGGCCGGCGTTCTTCAACCCGCGAGCCTCATGGAGACGCGCCATGTCCGATCCTTCCGTCCTGCAGAGCCTGATCGCCGACCGCTGGGTCGGCAGCCGACCCGGCGCGCCGCTGTCGAGCGCGATCGACGGCTCGACGATCCGCCATGCGCATGCCGACGAGATCGACTTCGCCGAGGCGCTGGCGTTCGCCCGTCGCACCGGCGGACCCGCGCTGCTGGCTCTCGATTTCCAGCAGCGTGCGGCGCGGCTGAAGGCGCTCGCGGCGTACGTCAACGAGAGGAAGGAAGAGCTCTACGCGATCTCGCGCCACACCGGCGCGACACGCAACGACGGCTGGGTCGACATCGAGGGCGGCACCGGGACGCTCTACGCGTACGCGTCGATGGCCGGCAACGAGCTGCCGTCGGGCAACGTCCTGCACGAAGGCCCGCCGACGATGCTCGGCAAGAAGGGGCGCTTCGCCGGCACGCACATCCTCGTCCCGCGCGGCGGCGTCGCCGTCCACATCAACGCCTTCAACTTTCCGGTCTGGGGCCTGCTGGAGAAATTCGCGCCGACCTTCCTCGCCGGCATGCCGTGCATCGCCAAGCCGGCGACGGCGACGAGCTACCTCACCGAGGCGCTGGTGCGAATGCTGGCGGGCTCCGGGCTGCTCCCCGCGGGCAGCCTGCAGCTCGTGATCGGCTCGACCGGCGATCTGCTCGACCGGCTCGAGTCGAGCGACGTCGTCACCTTCACCGGCTCGGCCGACACGGCGCTCAAGCTGCGCGGCAACAGGAACCTGCTCGCCCGCTCGATCCCGTTCAACGCCGAGGCCGACTCGCTCAATGCGGCGATCCTCGGGCCCGACGTCACGCCCGACGACGAGGAATTCGACCTCTTCGTCAAGGAGGTCGCGCGCGAGATGACGGCCAAGGCGGGGCAGAAGTGCACCGCGATCCGGCGCGCGATCGTGCCGGCGAAGCATCTCGACGCGGTGGCTGCGCGCTTGCGCGAACGGCTGGCCAAGGTGAGCGTGGGCGATCCGTCGGTCGACGGCGTGAAGATGGGCGCGCTCGCCTCGAAAGCGCAGCAAGCCGACGTCGCCGAGCGCCTCGCGCTCCTGAGCGAGGGCAACGAGATCGTCTACGGCGCGCGCGACGGCTTCGCGCCGATCGGCGAGGGCGTCGCCGGCGGCGCATTCTTCGCGCCGACGCTCGTTCTCTGCCGCGACGGGATGACGAACGACGCGGTGCACGACGTCGAGGCCTTCGGCCCGGTGTCGACGCTGATGCCCTATCGCGACCTCGACGATGCGCTCGCGCTCGCCGCGCGCGGCCGCGGCAGCCTCGTCGCGACGCTCGTCACGCACGACCCGAAGGTCGCGGCGAAGGCGATTCCGCAGATGGCCGCGTGGCACGGGCGGCTGCTCGTGCTCGACCGCGAGGCCGCGGCCGAATCGACGGGCCACGGCTCGCCCCTGCCGATGCTCAAGCACGGCGGCCCCGGCCGGGCCGGCGGCGGCGAGGAGCTCGGCGGCATTCGCGCCGTCAAGCACTTCCTGCAACGAGCGGCCCTGCAAGGGTCGCCGACGATGCTGACGGCCGTGACCGGCGAATACGTGCGCGGTGCGACGCTGCACGAGGGCGACGTGCACCCGTTTCGCAAGCACTTCGAGGAGCTCGCCGTCGGCGACTCGCTGCTCACCCATCGGCGTACCGTGAGCGAGGCCGACATCGTCGCCTTCGGTGGCGTCTCGGGCGACTTCTTCTACATGCACTTCGACGAGATCGCAGCGCGGGAGTCGGCGTTCGGCAAGCGCATCGCGCACGGCTACTTCGTGCTCTCGGCGGCGGCCGGCCTCTTCGTCTCGCCGGCGCCCGGCCCGGTGCTCGCCAACTACGGGCTCGACACGCTGCGCTTCGTCAAGCCGGTCGCGATCGGCGACACGATCCGGGCGCGCCTCACCTGCAAGCGCAAGATCGACCGCAACCGCAAGGACGCGCAGGGACGCGGGCAGGGCGTCGTGGCCTGGGACGTCGAGGTGACGAACCAGGACGGCGAGATCGTCGCCAGCTACGACATCCTGACGCTCGTCGCGAAGGCGCAGACTCCGGCGTCGTGAGCGGCGAGTCGCATGGGAAAACCCTTCGATCGGCACGAACGCGACTTCTAGAATCGTTCGAATTCACTCAACGTCCGCAAGCATGGCCCAGAGTCGTCGATCCGCAAAGGCGGCGCCCGCACCGGCGCCCGACGAGGGCGTGCGCATCCTCAAGAAGTATCCGAACCGGCGTCTCTACGACACCGAGATCTCGAGCTACATCACGCTGACCGAGGTGAAGGCGATGGTGCTGGCGGGCACTGCGTTCGAGGTTCGCGATGCCAAGACCGGCGACGACCTCACGCGCAGCATCCTGCTCCAGATCATCCTGGAGGAAGAGAGCGGCGGCGTGCCGATGTTCTCGGCCTCGATGCTGGCGCAGATCATCCGCTTCTACGGCCATGCCATGCAGGGAATGATGGGCAGCTACCTGGAGAAGAACCTGCAGACCTTCACCGACGTCCAGGCCCGGCTGGCCGAGCAGTCGAAGGGACTGCTCGACCCGCGCCTGCAGAGCCCGGAGATGTGGGCGCAGCTCGTGAGCGGCCAGGCGCCGATGGTGCAGAACCTCATGGGCAACTACCTCGAGCAGTCGCGCCAGGTCTTCACGCAGATGCAGGAGCAGCTCAACAAGCAGGCCGAGGCGGTCTTCCCGACCGCCGGCCGCGGCGCCGCGAAGCGATGAAGGGGCTGACGAGGGCCGCGGCAGCGTGGGCAATGGCCGTCCTGGCGTCGACGTCGGTGGCCGCCCCGGGCGCGAAGGCTGCCGCCGGTAACGCGGGCAAGAAGGACGCGTCGGTCGCCGCCTCCGCCGCGGTCACGGCGGCGGCGCCGGTCGAGTTCGAGGGCACGCTCGAGGCGGGCAAGACCTATGTCGCCGAGGTGGCCTGGGACAACAACGCCCTGCATATCTGGCGTCCGATCGTGGACGTGAAGGTGCCGCGCCAGCACGCCTGGACGATCGACTGGACGAACCTCGCCAGGTTCCCGGCGCTGAAGACGAACGCTGCGCGCGCCCGGCCGCAGCGCTTCCGGTTCACGGTCGCTGGCGTCGACGTGTCGTCCG
>JBBSBZ010000365.1:0-3214 GCA_038250795.1 Burkholderiales bacterium
GCCACGGCGGACTTCGGCTGCAGCTTGAAGCGGATGTAGTTGGCGCGCCCGTCATGCGGCTGCGAGTCGTCGAAGAGCGCCTGCGGCGGCGGTCGCAACTGCACCAGCACCTCGACCGCCGTCGTCGGCAGGCACTTGCCCGAGCGCAGGTACCAGGGCACGCCGGCCCAGCGCCAGGAATCGATGTGCAGGCGCAGGGCACAGAAGGTCTCGACGTCGGAATCGCCGGCGACGTCGTGCTCCCGGCGGTAGCCCTCGTACTGGCCACGCACCACGTCGGTGGCCGTCGCTCGCCGCATGCCGTGGAAGACCGCGGCCTTCTCGCTCTGCACCGCGGCGAAGCCCTGGTAGGCGGGCGGCTCCATCGCCAGCAGCGCGACGATCTGGAACAGGTGGTTCTGGACCACGTCGCGCAGGCAGCCGGCGCTCTCGTAGAAGCCGCCGCGCTGGCCGATGCCGAAGTCCTCGGCCAGGGTGACCTGCACGCTGGCGACGTGGTTGCGGTTCCAGATCGGCTCGAGGAAGGAGTTGGCGAAGCGGAAGTAGAGGATGTTCATGATCGCTTCCTTGCCGAGGTAGTGGTCGATCCGGAAGATCGACGACTCGGCAAAGACCGATTGCGCCACGGCACCGAGCTCGATGGCCGAAGCGAGGTCGCGGCCGAAAGGCTTCTCGACGATGACGCGGGCGTCCTTGGCCAGGCCCGCGGCGCCCAGGCTGCGGATCACGGTCGCGAACAGCGACGGCGGGATGGCGAGATAGTGGGCGGGCCGCCTGGCGCCGCCGAGCGCGGCCTTCAGCCTCTCGAAGGTCGCCTGCTCCTTGTAGTCGCCGCTCACGTAGCGAACGAGAGACAGCAGTCGCTCCAGGGCGGGAGCGTCGTCGATGCCGCCGTGCTGCCCGATGCTGTCGCGCATGCGCTGCTTCGCCTCGTCGACGCCGAGCGGGCTCGAGGCGACGCCGATCACCGGCACGGTGAGGGCGCCGCTCTTCACCATGCGGTAGAGCGCCGGGAAGATCTGCTTGTTGGCGAGGTCACCGGTGAAGCCGAAGACGACGAGCGCATCGGAATGCGGCGCCTTGCCGTGCGGCGATCCCGAAGCGGCCGCGCTCATGGCTTGCCCTCGGCGGGCTTCTCGACGTGGCCGCCGAACTCGTGGCGCATCGCCGACAGCACCTGATTGGCGAAGTCGGCCTGCCCGCGCGAGGCGAACCGCTCGTACAGGGCGGCGCTGAGCACGTGCGTCGGCACGCCCTCGTCGATCGCGGCCTCGATCGTCCAGCGCCCTTCGCCCGAATCGGAGACGCGCCCGCCATAGGCCGCGAGCTTGGGATCGGCGAGCAGCGCGTTGGCCGTGAGATCGAGCAGCCACGAGCCGATCACGCTGCCGCGCCGCCACACCTCGGCGATCTCGGGCAGGTTCATCTCGTATTGATAGAACTCGGGGTTGCGCAACGGCGTCGTCTCGGCGTCGGCGTCGCGCTTGACCTTGCCGACGTTGGCGTTGCGCAGGACGTTGAAGCCTTCGGCGTAGGCCGCCATCACGCCGTACTCGATGCCGTTGTGGACCATCTTCACGAAGTGGCCGGCACCGTGCGGCCCACAGTGCAGGAAGCCCTGCTCGGCAGGGCCCGCGTCACCGCTGCGCCCGCGCGTGCGCTCGACGCTGCCGGCGCCGGGCGCAAGGGCTTCGAAGATCGGCGTCAGGTGGGCGACGATCTCGTTCTCGCCGCCGATCATCAGGCAGTAGCCGCGGTCCTTGCCGGCGACGCCGCCGCTGGTGCCGACGTCGACGTAGTGCTTGTCGGCCTTCGCGAGCTCGCCGGCGCGGCGGATGTCGTCGCGATAGTAGGAGTTGCCGCCGTCGATGACGATGTCGCCGGCCTCGAGGAGCGGCGCGAGCTTCGCGAGCTCGTCGTCGACGACGGCGGCCGGCACCATCATCCAGATGGCGCGCGGCGGGGTCATCTTCGCGACCAGGTCGGCCAGCGACTTCGCCGCCGTCGCACCGTCCTTCTGCGACGCCGACACCGCGGGGGCGTGCATGTCGTAGACCACGCAGTCGTGGCCCTTCTGCAGGAGGCGCCGCACCATGCTCGCCCCCATTCTCCCGAGCCCGATCATTCCCAGCTGCATATGTCGTTCTCCGTCTTGTTTCAGTGTGCCCGAGGCGACGAGTTCCGCGACGGCGGCTCGCGCCAGGCATGGACGACGACCTCGTGCGTCCGGCCGTCGTCGCGCAACGCGATCGAGCCATCGGCCGAGCGCACACCATCGACGGTAACGCCGGCGCCGGTCGCCGAGGCGGCACGCCGGCAGTCGATCCGGTAGGTCGACGACTCGAAGCGGTAGCGCAGCTCGAACGCGTTCCAGTCGAGGGGTAGGAGCGGCTCGACGCGAAGTTGGTTCCCTCTGCGACCCAGGCCGAGCAGCGACTCGACGAGCAGCTGGTACATCCATCCGGCCGAGCCCGTGTACCAGGTCCAGCCGCCACGGCCGGCGTGCGGCGCGAACGCGTAGACATCGCCGGCGACGACGTAGGGCTCGACCTTGTAGGTTTCGACGCCCGCTTCGCTCGCGGCGTGCCGGCCCGGGCAGAGCAGGCCGAACAGCTCCCAGGCGCGATCGGCGTCGCCGAGCGCCGCGAACGCCAGGGTGGCCCAGACGGCGGCATGGGTGTACTGGCCGCCGTTCTCGCGCACGCCCGGCACGTAGCCCTCGATGTAGCCGGGCGACGGCTGCGAGACATCGAACGGCGGATCGAGCAGCTGGACGATGCGAGTGTCGGCGTGGACGAGGCGGCGATGCACCGAGGCCATCGCCTGGTGCGCTCGCTCGGGCGGTGCCGCGCCGGACAGCACCGACCAGCTTTGGGCGATGGAGTCGATCTGGCACTCGGCGCTGGCCGCGCTGCCGAGCGGGGTGCCGTCGTCGAACCAGGCACGCCGGTACCACTCGCCGTCCCAGGCACTCGCCTCCACGCAGCCACGCAGCCGCGCGGCTTCCTGGTCGCACAGGTCGGCGAACCCCTGGTCGCCGCGCGCGCGGGCGATCGGCCCGAATCGCTTCAGCACCGTGACGAGAAAGAACGCCAGCCACACGCTCTCGCCCTTGCCGCCCGCGCCGACGAGGTTCATTCCGTCGTTCCAGTCGCCCGAGCCCATCAGCGGCAGGCCGTGGACGCCTTGGCGAAGGCCGTGCCGTATCGCCCGC
>JBBSBZ010000366.1:0-3186 GCA_038250795.1 Burkholderiales bacterium
GCGAGAGCCCGCCCGGCCTCGGGGCGCGCGGCCTCGCGGCGCAGCATCACGTTGTTGAACGCGAACGACGCGCCGCCGATCAGCCCGAGCCAGTCGGCGAGCGTCACCGGCAGGGGCAGGCTTGCCGTCCAGCCGCCCGCGGCGGCGCTCGTCGCCGAGGGCCAGAGGACGATGACGGCGCCCGCTGCGCCGAGGGCGATCCTGAGCGCAGCCGGACGGTCGAGCCGCTCGCCGAGAACGATGCGGGCGAACACGACGGTCCAGACCGGCATCAGGTAGAAGAGGAGGACGACACGGACGACGTCGCCGACGACGATCGCCCAGTTGAAGGTGGCGTTGGTGATGCCCGCGGCCAGCATCAGCAGCCAGAGCGCCGGCGTGCGCAGCAGCTGGCCCAGTGCCTGCGGCCGCGCGGCGGCGATCGCCAGCGAGGCGAGGGTGAAGACGAGCGTCGTGGTCCAGAGGGGATGCAGGCCCGCGTCCTGCAGCCGGCGCAGCGGCCACCACGCCGTGCCCCAGACGAAGGCGTTGGCGACGAGCGCCAGCGATGCCAGCCGCGTCGCGCGCGCGGTCGCGGTCGCCGCGGTCAATGCTTGTCGCGCCGGGCGATCGCGAGCAGGTGCTCGACCTCGCCGCGATGGACCACGCAGTTGCGCCGGTGCCAGGCGCGGATCATCCACATGGTCGTCGCGACGAGCACGCCGAAGACGGCGATCGACGAGAACGCCGTCAGGCCGAATCGCGTCATGCCGGTGTAGAAGGCGCCCAGGCCGAGGATGCAGGCCTGCTCGTTGAAGTTCTGGACCGCGATCGAGCGGCCCGCGCCCATCAGGTTGGCGCCACGGTGCTGGAGCAGCGCGTTCATCGGCACGACCAGGTAGCCGCCGATGGCGCCGAGCACGATCAGGAACGGCGCCGCCAGCCATGCGTTGGTGATGACGTTGAGGCCGACGACGAGCACGCCCATCACGATCCCGTAGGGAATCACCTTGGTCGCCTGGTCGAGCCGCACGCGCGTCGAGGCGGCGATCGCGCCGGCGGCGGTACCGATGGCGACCACGCCGACCAGCGACGAGGCCTGTGTCGTCGTGTAGCCGAGCGCGGCGGCGGCCCAGGCGAAGACGATCACGCGCAGGTTGCCGGAGACGCCCCAGAAGAGCGTCGTCGTCGCCAGCGAGATCTGGCCGAGCTTGTCGTTCCACAGGCGCGCGTTGCAGTTCGAAAAGTCGCGCACGAGCGTGCCGAGGTGGCGCGAGATCGGCTGCAGCGGCGCTTCGGTGCGCGGGATGCGCAGGTTGAAGAGCGCCGCGATGACATAGAGCACGACGATGACGGCGATCGCGGCCTCGGGCGCGGTCGAGATGCCGGTGTCGACGATCGGGATGTCGAAGGCGAGCAGGTGCTGCGACACGACATGGCCGAGGAGCTGGCCGCCGAGCAGCACGCCGAAGATGATCGACAGGATCGTGAGGCCCTCGATCCAGCCGTTGGCCTTGACGAGCTGCGAGTTGGGCAGAAGCTCGGTGAGGATGCCGTACTTGGCCGGCGAATAGGCCGCGGCGCCGAGGCCGACGACGCCGTACGAGAGCAGCGGGTTGGCGCCGAACAGCATCAGCAGGCAGCCGACGATCTTGATCGTGTTCGAGATCAGCATCACCGTGCCCTTGGGCACGGCGTCGGCGAAGGCGCCCACCAGCGGCGCCAGGATCACGTAGAAGAGCGCGAACATCGGCGTCAGCGCCGGCACATGCCATGAAGGCGCGCCGCTCGTTCGGAGCAACTCGATCGCGCCGACGAGCAATGCGTTGTCCGCCAGCGAGCTGAAGAACTGCGCCGACATGATGATGTAGAAGCCTTTTTTCATTCGCTTCCCGGCGCGCGAGTCGGCCCTGGCGACCGACCCTGTCTCCCTTTGCGCGGGGTTTATAGCACGCGGTTTTTTGCCCTTGCGGCGAGGCGACGGGCGGCGATGTGGCTGGCAGAATTCGCCCATGCCCCGGCCGATCGAAGCGCTCGTCCACCTCGACGCGCTCGCTGCCAACCTCGCTGTCGCGCGGCGCGCTGCGGCCGGCGCGCGGGTCTGGGCCGTCGTCAAGGCCGATGCCTACGGACACGGGATCGGCAACGTCTTCCCCGCGCTCAGGGGCGCCGACGGCTTCGCCCTGCTCGACATCGCCGAGGCCGAGCGCGTGCGCGAGCTGGGCTGGCGCGGCCCGATCCTGCTGCTCGAAGGCTGCTTCGACGCGCGCGATCTCGAAGCCTGCTCGCGCCTGAAGCTCTGGCACGTCGTCCACGACACGGCCCAGATCGACATGCTCGCGGCGCTGAAGACCGACCGGCCGCACCACGTCTTCCTGAAGCTCAACAGCGGCATGAACCGGCTCGGTTTCGCGCCCGAGCGCTATCGCGCGGCATGGCTGCGCCTCGACGCGCTCGCACAGGTGGAGAAGATCACGCTGATGACGCACCTCGCCAATGCCGACGCCACCGCGCTGTCGATGGTCGAGCCCGCGCTTGCGCTGTTCGAGGAAACGACGCGCGATCTCCCCGGCGATCGCTCGATCGCCAACAGCGCCGCCACCCTGCGCATGGGCGAGCGCCTGGGCGCGACGTGGGTGCGACCCGGCATCCTGCTGTACGGCTCGTCGCCCGATCATCCGATTCACAGCGCCGCCGACTGGGGCCTCGCTCCGGCGATGACGCTGCGCACGCGCCTGATCGCGACACAGGATCTCGCCGCGGGCCAGAGCATCGGCTACGGCAGTGCCTTCACCGCCGAGCGGCCGATGCGCATCGGCGTGGCGGCCTGCGGCTACGCCGATGGCTATCCGCGCGTCGCGCCGGGCTCGAACGCACGTGGCGCGCCGGTGCTCGTCGAAGGCTCGCGCACGCGCATCGCGGGCCGGGTGTCGATGGACATGATCACCGTCGACCTCGACGGCATCGCCGGCGCCGAGGTCGGCAGCGAGGTCGTCCTCTGGGGCCGGGCGAGCAACGGCGTCGTGCTGCCGATCGACGAGGTTGCCGAGACGGCGGGCACGGTCGGCTACGAGCTGATGTGCGCGCGCGCGCCGCGCGTGCCGGTCAAGGTCGTGGCGTGATCGAGGTCGACGAGTCCGAAGTCGAGATCACGGCGGTGCGCGCCCAGGGCGCGGGCGGGCAGAACGTCAACAAGGTCTCGAGCGC
>JBBSBZ010000367.1:0-3179 GCA_038250795.1 Burkholderiales bacterium
GCGATGGAGCAGCGCCAGGCTTGACCGGCGCCGATCGCCCGCTCGTTTTCGCCGAACGCGTCGTCGCCTGGCAGCGCAGCCACGGCCGGCGCGACCTGCCGTGGCAGAACACGCGCGATCCCTACCGCGTGTGGGTCTCCGAGATCATGCTGCAGCAGACCCAGGTGCAGACCGTGCTCGGCTACTACGAGCGCTTCATGGCGCGCTTCCCCGACGTGCACGCGCTCGCCGCGGCCGAGCCGGGCGCCGTGCTCGCGGCGTGGAGCGGGCTGGGCTACTACTCGCGGGCAAGGAATCTCCATCGCTGCGCGCAGGTCGTCGTCGGCGAGCACGGCGGCGAGTTCCCGAGGACGAGCGCGATGCTCTCGACCTTGCCCGGCATCGGCCGCTCGACCGCGGCCGCGATCGCCGCCTTCTGCTTCGGCGAGCGTGTCGCCATCCTCGACGGCAACGTCAAGCGCGTGCTCGCGCGCGTCCTCGCGTTCGAGGGCGATCTCGCCGAGGCGCGCGCCGAGCGCGAGCTCTGGCAGGCGGCGACCGCGCTCTTGCCGGAGCGCGGCATCGAGCCCTACACGCAAGGCCTGATGGACCTCGGCGCGACGATCTGCCTTGCCCGCTCGCCGCACTGCCTGCTCTGCCCGGTGGCCGGCGACTGCCTCGCGGCAGGGAGCGGCACGCAGGCGCGCTATCCGGTGAAGTCGCGCCGTCTCGTGCGCTCGCGTCGTGACAGCGTCTGGCTGGAGCTGCGCTGGAAGGACGCCGTGTGGCTGGTCGAGCGCGAGGCGAGGGGTGTCTGGGCGGGCCTGTGGAGCCTGCCCGAGCTCGACTCGATCGAGGCCCTCGACGCGACGACGTCGTCGTGGCCGGGGCGCGGGAAGCCCGCGGCCCCGTTCGTCCACGTCCTGACCCACCTCGACTGGCATCTGCAGCCGGTGCGCTGGACGTTTCCGGCGCGGACCCCGGCGCACGCGATCGCCGCGCTCCTCTCCGGCTGGCCGAGCGGGCGCTGGTTCACCGCCGACGAGGCCCTCGCCCTCGGCCTGCCCGCACCGCTGAGAAAGCGCCTCGCGGCCGAGCTCAGTGATCGTCGCGCTTGACGCGCATCAGGGAGTCGACGACGTCGAGCCGCGCGAGCGGATCCATCAGCGTCAGCAGCCGCTGCTTCACCTCGAGCGGCAGGGGCAGGATCTCGCACCAGCGGTCGGCGACCCAGCCGGCGTCGTCGAACCGGTGCGGCTCCAGGAAGGGCCGCGCGCCTTGCGCGGCGAGCGCGGCGATCGCCTCGGCCAGGCTCTTGACGAGGTCGGCCTGGCTCGGCGACGGCGCCGTGGCGGCCTCGCCTTCGATCGCCGAGACCTCGCCGACCCAGAGGCCGTCGGGCTCCTGGCGCGTCGCGCCGAGGCGAAAGCGCGAGCCGCCACGACAGCGCACGAGCAGGATGCCGGCCGAGGCGCTGTCGACGTCGATCAGCTCGGCGGTCGTGCCCACGTCGCAGAGCTCGACGCCTTCGGCACCCTTGACCTCTCGTCCGTGCTTCAGGCAGACGACGCCGAACGGGCTCTGCTCGCGCATGCAGCGCGTCATCAGGTCGAGATAGCGGGCCTCGAAGATCTTGAGCTCGAGCAGGCCATCGGGAAAGAGCACCGAGCGCAGCGGAAAGAGCGGCAGCTCCGCACCGGCACCGGGAGGCGTCACGACGTGCCTTCGAACTCGCGGTGCCGCACGAGCGTCGCCGCACGGTTGCCGAAGGCCTCGCCGAGCCGCTCGGCGAACCAGACCGAGCGGTGCTGGCCGCCGGTGCAGCCGATCGCCACCGTCAGGTAGCTGCGCTGGTCGGCCTCGAAGGCTGGCAGCCATCGGCGCAGGAAGGCCTCGACCTGGGCGAGCATCTCCATCGCCTCGGGCTGCGCCTCCAGGTAGGCGGCGACGGCGGCGTCGCGGCCGGTGAGCGGCCGCAGCTCGCGGACGTAGTGCGGGTTGGGCAGGACACGGATGTCGAAGACGTAGTCGGCGTCGAGCGGCACGCCGTGGCGAAACGCGAAGCTCTCGAAGACGAGCGTCAGGCGGCTGTCGGCCGCTTTCACGAGATCGCGCATCCAGGCGCGCAACTGGGTCGGCCGCAGCAGGCTGGTGTCGATCACCGTCGACACCTCGCGCAGGTCGGCGAGCAGCTCGCGCTCGATCCGGATGGCCTCGATCAGGGCGCCGCGGTCGGCGAGCGGATGGGCGCGGCGCGTCTCCGAGAAGCGGCGCACGAGCGCACCGGTGGTCGCGTCGAGGAAGATCGGCTGGATCGCGACGCCCTCGCCGCGCAGCTCGGCGAGAAGCGGCAGCAGGTGCGGCAGCGAGCTCTCGCTGCGCACGTCGACGGCGATGGCGATGCGCTGGTCGTCGCGTCGGCGCTCGAGGCGCAGGAAGTCGCGCAGCAGCTCGGGCGGCAGGTTGTCGACGCAGAAGAAGCCCGCGTCCTCGAGGGCATGGAGCGCGACCGACTTGCCGGAGCCCGAGGTGCCGGTGACCAGAATGATCTCGCGCGGCCCGCGAGCTTCGGGTGCGACGCCTTCGGGATCGCTCACCGCGATCCCTTTCGCGTCGGCGCGCCGGGCGCCTTCGTGCCGGAAGCGAGCATTTCCTCGGCATGCGCCATGCTCGTCGACGACAGCTGCTGGCCGCCGAGCATGCGTGCGATCTCGGCGACGCGGGTCTCGCCCGACACTTCCGCCACGGCGCTGCGCGTGCCCGCGCCCTTCACCTCCTTGCTGACCAGGAAGTGGCGGTCGGCGCAGGCTGCGACCTGCGGCAGGTGGGTGACGGCGAGCACCTGGCGCTCGCGCCCGAGCTGCTTCATCAGCCGGCCGACGGTCTCGGCGACGGCGCCGCCGATGCCGGCGTCGACCTCGTCGAAGATCAGCGTGCCGGGCGACGTGTCGCCGGCGCGCAGCTCCGTGCCGACGACGGCGACGGCGAGCGCGATGCGCGAGAGCTCGCCGCCCGAGGCGACCTTGCCGAGCGGGCGCGGCGTCGAGCCGGCGTGGCCGGCGACGAGGAACTCGACGCTCTCGCGGCCGAACGACTGCGGGCCCGCGGTCGGCTCGAGGGCGACGTCGAAGCGGCCGCCCGCCATGCCGAGCTGCTGCATCGTGCGAGTCACGGCAGCGGCGAACTTCGGCGCCGCGGCC
>JBBSBZ010000368.1:0-3165 GCA_038250795.1 Burkholderiales bacterium
CTAGGCCGGGGCGACGTCGTCGAGCGACGCGCTTCGTCGCCAGTACGGCGCGATGAATCGTCCACGTCGCCAGGCCATCCAGAGCAGCAGCGTGCCCAGGGCGATGCCGAGAACCACGGCCACGATCGACGCCTCGGCGCCGAAGCCGCCGCCCGAGAGCCACTCGGGGCCACTCAACGTGCCGTCGAGCAGTCCGCCCGAGGGCTGGCCCGAGACCGAGACGCCAAAGATCCCGCCCTGGGTGAAATTCCAGCCGGCGTGGATGCCGATCGGCAGCCAGAGCCGACGCGTCAGCACATAGGCGGCGGCGAGCATCACGCCGGCCTCGAACACGATGGCGACCGCGCCCTGGATCGTCGCGTGCGGGTTGACGAGGTGGAGCAGGCCGAAGATCGCCGACGAGACGATCAGCGCGAGCCAGGTGCCGAGTGCGCTTTCGACGATGCGAAAGACGATGCCGCGAAAGACGATTTCCTCGATGAAGGCCGTGCCGAGGGCGGCGACGAGCGGAATCGCGATGATCGACAAAGGGTGCCGACCTTCGACGCGATAGCAGCCGAGGAGCGCCAGCGTCCCGATGGTCGCCGCGAAAATCGAGGCGCCGAGAACGATGCCGCTGCAGAATTCGCGACTGGCGCCGGTGCGCGCCAGTTCGACGACGGCCCGGCGCTCGATCCGGCGCACGTAGGCGACGTAGGCAGCCACCCCGAGGCCGCACGCGACCAGCGTCGAGAGCAGCTCGCCGAGGAGCGTGCCTTGCGTCCGGGTGAGTCTCGGGATCGCCAGGGAGAGAATGAACACCGGCATGACGAACCCCAGGGCAATGGGGAAACGCAGGCCCGCCGACTCGAATCGCGCAGCTTTCACGCCGTAATTGTGGGCCCGGCTCGCGAAGAAGAACGTCAGGCTATAATTTTGGGTTTTGCGGACGGGCGCCAGGCACCGGTCAGCAGTTCACTTCGGAGCAAGCGTCATGGCACGCGTCTGTCAGGTCACGGGCAAGCGCCCGATGGTGGGGAACAACGTCTCCCACGCCAACAACAAAACGAAGCGTCGCTTCCTGCCCAACCTGCACTATCGCCGGTTCTGGGTCGAGGGCGAGAACCGGTGGATCCGGCTGCGCATCACCAATGCAGCACTCCGCCTGATCGACAAGGTCGGCATCGAGCAGGTCGTCGCCGACCTGCGCGCGCGCGGCGAGATTTAAAGAACCTGGAAAGAGAGATCAGCCATGGCCAAGGGTGGACGCGAGAAGATCAAGCTCGAATCGAGCGCCGGGACCGGTCACTTCTACACGACCGACAAGAACAAGAAGACGACGCCGGAGAAGATCGAGATGATGAAATTCGATCCGGTGGCGCGCAAGCACGTCAGCTACAAGGAAACGAAGCTGAAGTGACGCTTCGCTGAACAGAAAGGTCGCTGCGCGATTCCTTCCGGTTCATGAAATGAAAAGGGTCGCCGCGGCGACCCTTTTTGTTTGCACTGGCGTACCGCGCTAGGCGTGGACGGCGCGCAGGCGCAACGCGAACTCCTGGAGCGCGGCGATGCCGCTCTCCTCTGCCTTGTGGAGCCAGACCTGCAGGTCGGCGACGAGCTGCTCGGCCGACACGTTGGTTCGTGTCCAGAGGAGCCGCAGCTCTTCGCGCATCGACACCAGCTTGGCGAGGTACGGGCTAGACGCCAGCGCACCGGCGACCTGCGCCTTCACGGCGTGCGGGATCTTGTCGGCGTCGCGATGCAGCCAGCGACGGGCCATGCGCATGTCGTCGACCCGGCTGGCGCTCTCGCCCTCGCCCTTCAGGCGCTGAACCTCGGCGCGGCTGGCGCGGCGCAGGCTGCGTGCGTAATTAGCCATCACCTCGTAGCGGTTGGCGATGATCGCCTCGAGCGTCTTGTCGTCGGCGACGGGCTTGACGGCTCCGAGCTTGAGCTGAGGCGCGGTCTTGCGCACCGTCGCCAGGCCGAGCATCTCGAGGCCACGGATGTAGGCCCAGCCGATGTCGAACTCATAGGGCTTGACCGAGAGCTTCGCCGAGGTCGGATAGGTGTGATGGTTGTTGTGCAGCTCCTCGCCGCCGATGATCACGCCCCAGGGCGAGACGTTGCGGCTCGCGTCGGCCGCCTCGAAGTTGCGATAGCCCCAGAAGTGGCCGATGCCGTTGACGATGCCGGCGGCGGTGATGGGGATCCACACCATCTGCACCGCCCACACCGTCGCGCCGATCGCGCCGAAGAGCAGCAGGTTGAGGATCAGCATCAGGCCGACGCCTTCCCAGCTGTAGCGCGAGTACAGGTTGCGCTCGAGCCAGTCGTCGGGCGTGCCGTGGCCGAACTTGGCAAGTGTTTCCTGGTTCTTCGCCTCGCTGCGATAGAGCTCGCTGCCCTGCAGCAGCACGGTCTTGATGCCGCGCGTCTGCGGGCTGTGCGGGTCGTCGACCGTCTCGCACTTGGCATGGTGCTTGCGGTGGATGGCGACCCATTCCTTGGTCACCATGCCCGAGCCGAGCCAGAGCCAGAAGCGGAAGAAGTGCGAGGGAATCGGGTGCAGGTCGAGGGCGCGATGCGCCTGGGCACGGTGAAGGAAGATCGTGACGGCGGCGATCGTGATGTGCGTCGTGAGCAGCGTGTAGGCGACGATCTCCCAGCCGCTGAAGCCGGAAAAGCCGTGGCTGAGCCAGTCCACCATGGCATCGAACACAGAGATCATCACGTCCATCCGGGGCCTTAGTCACTCACGTTGAAGAGCATCGATTCTATTCGACGGGTCCGTTTTGATACCCTTGCGAAACGACGGGAAATCACGGCTCAGTTGCCTATATGGCGCCACCTTGACCGGGATCAACGCCTCTGCCACGCCGCAGCGAAGAAACAGTCGGTGTCCTGGCGTTGAGTCCACAGGCGCAGGTCGTCGCCCTCGACAAGCGCCTCTGCGCGGTCGGCATGAGCCTTGCGCAGGCACTCCGCGACGCCCATCCGCTCGAATTCGGCGCCGTGCGCCGCCTCGAATTCGCCGGCCACCGCCTCGTTTTCCGCATCGAGCACGCTGCAGGTCGCGTAGACCAGCCGGCCGCCCGGCTTCACCAGCCGGGACGCGGCCGCGAGGATCGCGCGCTGCTGCGGCGCCAGCGCCGCGAGCGTCTCAGCCGACTGGCGCCACTTCAG
>JBBSBZ010000369.1:0-3151 GCA_038250795.1 Burkholderiales bacterium
GGTCGAAGAGCGAAGCCTGGCGCGGCGCCGCCCCACGCGCCTGGGCGATGAGTCGCCGGCCGAGCGCGTCGCCGTCCAGCGACTTGTCGGGCCGGTGGTCGGCGAGCTCGACGAAGGGCAGCACCTTGGCGACCGGCACGTGCAGCCGCTCGAGGTCGGCGGCGCGCAGGCGCCGCACGCGCCGCGCCTGCAGCATCCGGCCGACCGCCTTCACGCCCAGGCCGGGCACGCGCAGCAGCATCTCCTTCGGGGCCCGGTTGACGTCGACTGGAAAGCGCTCGCGATGGGCGAGCGCCCAGGCGAGCTTGGGGTCGATCTCGAGCGAGAGCATGCCGCTCGCCGCCGGCACGATCTCCTCGTGCGCGAAGCCGTAGAAGCGCATCAGCCAGTCGGCCTGGTAGAGGCGATGCTCGCGCACCATCGGCGGTGCGACGAGCGGCAGGGCACGGGCAGCGTCGGGGATCGGGCTGAAGGCCGAGTAGTAGACGCGCTTGAGCCGGTACGAGCCGTACAGCGTGGCACTCGTCGCGAGGATCGTGCCGTCGCTCGTCGTGTCGGCGCCGACGATCATCTGCGTGCTCTGCCCGGCCGGCGCGAAACGCGGCGGCCGCGAGCGGCGCGGCGGGATCATCGGCTGCGAGGCGGCCGGCGCGGGCTTCGCCGCCTCCTTGGCGTCGTCGATGTGGACGCGAAGCCGCGCCATCGAGCGGCGGATCGCGGCGCCGTCCTTTTCCGGAGCGAGCGCGGCGAGCGAAGCTGTCGTCGGCAGCTCGATGTTGATGCTGAGCCGGTCGGCGAAGCGGCCGGCGCGCGCGAGCAGCTCCGGGCTCGCCTCGGGAATCGTCTTCAGGTGGATGTAGCCGCGAAAGTCGTGGTCCTCGCGCAGCGAGCGTGCCACCTCGACGACCTGTTCCATCGTGTAGTCGGGAGAGCGGATGATTCCCGAGCTGAGGAAGAGGCCCTCGATGCAGTTGCGACGATAGAAGTCGAGCGTCAGGTCGACCACTTCCTCGGTCGTGAAGCGGGCCCGCGCCACGTTGCTCGTCACGCGGTTGACGCAATAGAGGCAGTCGTACACGCAGAAGTTGGTGAGCAGGATCTTGAGCAGCGAGATGCAGCGGCCGTCGGGCGCATAGCTGTGGCAGATGCCGGAGCCTTCGGTCGAGCCGATCCCCTTTCCGCCCATCGAGCTGCGCTTGATGGTGCCGCTCGATGCGCACGACGCGTCGTACTTGGCGGCGTCGGCGAGGATGGCGAGCTTGCGGTCGAGAAGCATGAAGAAGGAGCGGCAGGCGCGGCAGCGGAACTGTATGAATATACAGTGGCATGGCGTCCCCTGCCGGTCGACCGGCGCTACGAGCGCTCGAAGAGCAGTGCTGCCTTTTCGCTCGCCGGTGCCGCGTCGGTCGGCGTGCCGTCGGGCGGCCGCGCGGTGACATCGTCGGCCGTGAAGACCACCGCCGGGTCGGTGTCGGCAGTGCGCGGCGCCGTGTCGGGGTCGAGTGCAGCGTCGGCCGGCTCCAGTCCGGCGGGCGCGTCCTTCGCCGCGTCGAGTGCGGCCGGCGGCGGAGGCGTCTTCGGCGCCCCCTGCTCGCCGTAGCCAGCGCCGTAGTGGCCGGGTTGCGCTTGCCCGGGAGTGGTCTTCGGGCGGAGCTCGCCAAGAGCCTACGCCGGTACCTTGAAGACCTGCCGCAGGTACGCGAGGAAGGTCTCGTCGTCGCAGAGCAGCTTGCCCGGGCTGTCGGAGAGCTTGGCGACCGGCTGGCCGTTCGCGCTGGTGAGCTTCATGACGATGTGCAGCGTGCGCAGCCCCATGTCGTTGGTGAGGTTGGTGCCGATGCCGAAGCCGCAGGGCGCGCGGTCGGCGAAATGACGGTAGAGCGCGAACGAGCGGTCGAAGTCGAGGCCGTCGGAGAACACGAGGCGCTTGGTGCGCGCGTCGATGCGCAGCTTCTCGTAGTGGGCGAGCGCCTTCTCGCCCCACACGAACGGGTCGCCCGAGTCGTGGCGCAGGCCGTCGAAGAGCTTGGCGAAGTAGAGGTCGAAATCGGCGAGGAAGGCGTCCATGCCGACGACGTCGGTGAGCGCGACCCCGAGGTCACCGCGGTACTCCTGCACCCACGCCTCGAGCGCGGCGCGCTGGAAGTCGCGCAGGCGCACGTCGAGCGTCTGGAAGGTCTGGAGGTACTCGTGGGCCATGGTGCCGATCGGCACCAGCCCGAGGTCGCGCGCGAACAGCACGTCGGACGCGCCCTTGAAGAACTGCGGCACCTCGCGCTTGAGCGTGACCAGCACTTCGCGGTGCCATTCGGACGAGAAGCGCCGGCGCACGCCGAAGTCGAAGAACTCGAACGGCGTGGCCCGCCTGGGCTCGCGCTCGAAGGCGCGCAGCTGCTCGACCTTCGCCGCCAGGCGCTTGCGACCCTCGGCGAGCGCAGCCGTCTCGTCGAAGCGGCGGAAGTAGAGCTCGTTGACGATCGCCAGCACGAAGATCTCGAACGCCATCACGTGCACCTGCGGACCATGGGCGACGATCTCCAGGCCGACGCCGTCGGCCGCGGCGCGCGCCGTGATGAAGTCGCGCTGGAAGTGGAAGATGCGCAGGAAGTCGACGAAGTCGGAGCGGATGAAGCGCCAGGACCCGAGGTAGGCCAGCTCGTCGGGCCGGAACTGCAATGCGCAGAGCGCGTCCAGCTCGCGGTTGATCTCCGGCACCAGCTCGGCGAGCGGATAGCCCGGCGTGTTGCGGCACACGAAGGTGTACTCCGCCTGCGTCTGTGGATGGCGGTGCAGCATCGCCTGCCACATCGTGAACTTGTAGAGGTCGGTGTCGAGCAGGCTGGTGATGACGGGACGCATCGGCGCTTTCTTGGCTCTCGGATCGAAGGGCGACCCCGCAATGTGCCTCAACCTGGCGTGACCGGGGACAGGGGCTTTTGCGATCGGCCCGAGAATGCCCCGCCACCTCTGGGATCGATGCCATGAACGACACCTCCCGCGTTGCCGCCGCGTCCCTGCCGTCCGCGCCGGTCGCGCCGCGCCAGCCGCACGACGTCAGCGTCCACGGCGACCTGCGGATCGACGACTACCACTGGATGCGCGATCGCGACGATCCGCGCACGCTCGACCATCTGCGCGCCGAGAACGCCTA
>JBBSBZ010000370.1:0-3135 GCA_038250795.1 Burkholderiales bacterium
GCGCGCACCAGGTACTCGAGCAGATTGTCGAGCGCGATCGGCGACGACTTCGAACCGACCCACCGCGGCGTCAGCATCAGCGGCAAGTGATTGACGAGGTCGCGAACCACTTCGTAGGCGGCGGAACCCGGACCGACGATGATGCCGGCACGGATCTCGGTCACCGGAACGCGGCCCGAGCGAAGTCGCTCTCCGGTCTCGCGCCGCGACACCAAGTGCTCGGAATCGGCGTTGTCGGGAATCAGGCCTCCCAGATAGACGATGCGACGCACACCGGCCTGTTCCGCCGCCGCCGCGAAGTTGTCGGCAGCCTGCAGGTCCAGGCGCCCGAAGTCCTGCCCGGCCGCCATCGAGTGCACGAGGTAGTAGGCCGTGTCGACGCCTGCCAGCGCGCCCTGCAGCGAATCTGGCCTCAGCGCGTCGGCCTCGACCAGTTCGACGCCCGGCCAATCGCGTGCCTCGAGCACCTTGCGATTGCGCCCGCTGGCGCGCACCGCATGACCCTCGCGCAGCAAACGCGGCACGAGATGCGAGCCGATGTAGCCGCTGGCGCCGAACACCAACGCCAGCGCGCCTCGATCGAGGCGTGAGGAACCCGCGGACAGGGCCGGGGGAGACGGGGAAATCGGCATCACGGCACGCGAGGGTTCTGCGCTAACGGTCCATCGATGTCGATTCCGTTCGACCGCTGCGGCGGCCTACCTCCTGGGCAACCGCCTCCAGCTGGGTCGAGAGGTTCTTTCGAACCGCCATGCTGCCGACGGCGGGCGGCGGCGGCAGGTGAAGCCCGATCACGGCCGTGTAGCGCAAATGCGTCCGCGGCGCGCCGCAGCGCCCGACCTGCGGCGTCAACTCGTAGCGGCCCTCGAACACGTCGATCGCACGACGCTTGAACAGTCCGAGGTCGAAGCTCACGGCCTTCGCCTCTGCCACTCGAAGCAGCCGATGCTCGATATTCAGCCGTACGGTCATCGCCTGGGCGAACAGCAGGAAGCGGAACTCGCCATGCTGCTCGACCACCAGATGTTCGACCACCTTCGTCAGCGTCCGACGTTCGATCACACGGCAGGCGTGGATGCCCGGCATGAAGCTCGACAAGGCGTCGTAGTCGGTGATCGTGTCCCACACTGTCTGCGTATCGGCAGCGAGGTCGAGCACCGCCTCAGCTTCGAAGCGGCGGCCGCTGCGGCGTACGTCGACCTTCACATCGTCGGTCATCGGGCGCGCTCACGACGGTGCAGGCGCCGATTCGCCTTCGCGTGGATTCAAGGGCACAGAAGTCAGCGGCATCGGGTCGGGAGCGATGCGCGATGTCCCGGCCGGGCGCCGGCGTCCGCGCGAATGGCAATACGCACATGCCAAGTGCCGGTCAGGCATTATCCCTGAGTCAACTCAGCGACCAAGGAAGCCGACTCGTTCTTCGCCGCCGCCAGTGTCATAGCCGCCGCCGGCTTGGCTTCGAGGGGCGGCTTCTCGCGTCGTGCAGCTCGGGGTTCGGCTATTACGGCTTCGCGCCGATGAAATTCGGCGCTGCCATGTCCATGAAGGCAGCATGATCATGCGGGTTCACCTGTAGACGACCCTGGTAGTGGGCTCTGGCAGCAAGCACTTCGCCGTCCAACGGACCGCCGTCGACCCCAAACGCTGCGCCCGCGCAGTGCGTCAGGTGCCCTGCGCGCCCGGACCATCGATCGAATGGAGGGCGTTTGAAATCCTTATGCTCTGCGCCCTGCAAGCAGTGTCGAGGGTAAGGCAGAGGCAGGTTCCCGCAAGGGCTACCTCCTGACCCGTGCGCAGCTAGCGAAGTTGCGTGTAGCTTCCAAGTCTGTGATGAATGGGCTGACGCTCGGCCCAGATTGCCAAGCGCTCCATCCAGCCCAGTTGAGCCGTGCGTTTCGCGGACGAAATCGAGATCCACGACACCGGGCGCTGCGGCATAGGCAGCGCTGCGCGCAGACCGGTCAAGACATATCCCTCGTGAGCGATATGGGCGTTCATGGCGACTCCCGTCTGCGGTCTTTGTATCGAATTCCGATGCAGAAGACTTGGCAGTGAAGGCACTGTGCGACAGTTCATCCGCGAACACAACGTGGCATATTGCAGACTGAGTTTGCAAATTCGCACATCACGAGATGCCATCTCTCGACTGGGACGATCTTCGGCATGCCATGGCCATAGGCACGGCTGGCTCGCTGGCGGGCGCCGCCCGCCTGCTCGGGATCAGCCACACCACAGTGTTGCGGCGCCTGGATGCATTGGAGACGTATCTCGGTTCGCGCCTGTTCGACCGCCTGCGCAGCGGCTACCAGCCCACCGAAGCCGGCCGCGCGTTCCTGGAGCAGGCGCGCCACATGGCCGCGCGCGCCGACGAGATCGAACGCCTGGTGCTAGGGCATGACCGCGAACTTACCGGCACGCTGCGCGTAACGACGGCCTTCGTGGTGATGGAGCATCTCCTGCCCGAACCGCTCGCCGCCTTCGCGCGCGCCTATCCAGGCGTAGACGTCGAGGTCGTCGAAAACGCCTTCCTCGTGGACTTGGCGAGCCGGCATACCGACACAGACCAAGGCTGGACGCGCCGCGAGGCCGACGTGGCATTGCGTTTGTCGGGCCAGGTGGCCGATTACCTCGTGGGGCGTCAGCTCGGCATCGCGCAATGCCGTGTCTATGCCTTGCGCGGTGCGCCGGGCTTGCCGCAACACGTGACCGCGCTCGACGTCCTCGTGCGCGATGCGCCCTGGGTTGCCTTCGAACGCGACGCGTCAACCCGTGTCTACGATCACTGGTTGCGCCAGCACTTGGTGCAGGCCAACGTGCGCGTGCGGGTGGACATCTTCAATGCCAAGGCGGCAATGCTGCGCACCGGCATCGGCGTTGGCATTCTTCCGACGTTCATGGAAACCAAACATCCGGAGCTGGTGGCGGTGTCGGATCCCGTCCCCGAACTCGCGCAGCCGGTATGGATGGTCACCCACCCCGATCTTCGCCAGACCGCGCGCGTGCGGGCCTTCATGCAGTTCGTCGGTGATGCCTTGGTGGAGCGCTTGCGCGCGACCTGATCTGGGCGGGGTGTCGTGGGGCATCCCGGCCTGGGCAGCCGTCCGCCGGCGCCGGCAGGCGGCTTCGAGCAGTTGA
>JBBSBZ010000371.1:0-3133 GCA_038250795.1 Burkholderiales bacterium
GAACGGCTTCCACACCGCCTGCGCCTGGCCGCGCGTCAGGCCCTGGAACACCATCGAGATCCGCACGCTGTCGTCGGGGCGAAAGCGGATCTGCTCACCCCAGTGCGGGTCGATCAGGTGCTCGGCGCAGAAGTCGACGACCCGGCCGACGAGCTTTCGATAGGCGGCCGGCGACGCCGCATGAATGGTCATGTTCACCGCGCCGAAATCTTCCGGCAGCGGATGGACACGCAAGGTGAGCCGCGTCACGACGCCCAGGCTGCCGCCGCCTCCGCCCTTCAGGGCCCAGAAGAGATCGGGGTGGCTGCAGGCATTGGCGACCCTCACCTGGCCGTCGGCCGTGACGACCTCGGCTTCGAGGAGGCTTCCCGCCGCCAGCCCGTACGCTTTCGAGAAGCTGCCGAAGCCGCCGCTCTGGATCAATCCGGCAACGCCGACGGTCATGCAGCCGCCGCCTTGCACGTAGCCGCCCGCCTTCGTGGTGACGGCGTCGTAGACCTGGGACCAGATCGCGCCCGCACCGACCGAGACCGCGCGCGTCGGCGCAGCGCGCGACATGCAGCCCTGCGCGACGAAGGCGTCGTGGAGCGTGATCGCGTTCATCCTGCGCGTCCATACCAGGAGCGAGTCGGCCGCGTTCGACGTGCCCTGGTAGCTGTGGCCGCCACCCTTGACGACGAGGCGCAGCGCGTTCTGGCGCGCGAAGTCGACCGCGGCGACGACGTCGGCGGTGCTCCGCGCCGCGACGGCGTAGACGCTCGGCGCGGACGTCCAGGCATCGACCCAGCCGAAGGTCTGGGTCAGTGCGACGTCGTCGCCGAGGGCATACGGATTCCGGGCCGACTTGAAAAGCTGCGTGCAGGCCGGACCGGCCGGCGCGGCGACGCACTCGGCGAACGGCGAGCGGATCTTGACGAGGGCGCCGCCCACTTTTTGGCCGAGCTGCTTCCAGCGCTCGGGCGAAGGCCATGCGGCGTCGCCGGGGCGCACCCGGGCGATCGGCACTGCCGCAGTGGCCGGGCCGCCGAGACCCAGGAGCGGCAGGGCCGCCGCGCCCAGAGGCAGCGAGCCGGCGACCTGAAGAAGTCTTCTCCTGGTGTAGCGAAGGCGCGGCTGCTGCATCACATGGACGAGTCTAGGACGGAGTTCAGGGCGTGGGGATTTGTGGCAAGCTGGCGTGATGAACGAAACAAGCTCGAGATGGGTGAGACTGGTCGCTGCACTTTGCCTGGGCTCGGCCCTCGTCGCAGGCTGCGCAACGACGGGCTCCGGGAACAGCCCGATGTCCGGCAAATGCGATCCGACAGGGAGCGCCGAGGCACGACAGGCCTGCAACCGGTAGCGATCTCGCAGGCGTCGCCCGGTTTCCAACCGACCGCTCGCAGCCGCAGGCCTATGGCCCGGCGCCGACTCAGCGGGCCAGGCTCTTCAGCGCCTTGATGCGCTTCCACAGCAGCGCCTTCGGCACCGTCGCGATCTGCAGCGCTTCCATGCATCGGTCGATCCGCTGCGGGCGCGCGCGCAGCGCCTCGATCGCCTTGTACAGATCGGCAACGACGCTCTTGCCGTAAGCGGTCGTCGCCTTCGCGAGGGCCTGACGGAACAGGGTCGCGTCGGGCTGCATCATCGCCAGGTCGATGAGGTCGCGGTTCATCACCGCGTCGTCGCCCCAGCGGTCTGAATTGGCCAGCAGCTTGCTCGCCGCCATGTCGAGCGGCGTGAGCGTCGCGATGCCGCACACGCGATCGGCCGGGCCGGGCACCTCCAGCGCGATGCGACGTTCACTGACGATCTCGAACTTGACGTCGAGGCCTTCGGTGCGCAGCAGCGTGCGGATGCCGTACTGGTCGGCACGCACCTCGCGCGAGGCCTCGAGCAACGCGCCCGGACGGGCGATCGACCGCACGCCCGCCGGCCCGGTGAGCCGCTCGCGCAACGCGCGATAGCCCTGGGTCTCGGAGACGAGGAAGTCGATGTCGACTGATTCGCGGTACTCACCGTAGCGCAAGGCCATGGCCGTGCCGCCGCCGAACCAGCAGGCGCTGGCGGCGAGCAGGTCGGCGTCCAGCGCGTGCAGGAGGGTGGCGATGCGCCGGTGGTGCGGCCGTTCAAACAAGGAGCCGCCCTCCTCCGAGGTGCTGCACCAGTGCGTTGACGAGTGCGCGCTCCCCGGATTCGAGCGCCGCGCTGTCGACGTGGCGCCAGTTGCGCTCGTAGAGGCCGAGCGCGTCTTCGGGCGTGAGCGTCGTCACGCCGTGCAACTGCCAGGCCAGCTTCTTGAGTTGCGCGTAGTCGGCGAGGCGGATACGGGCCGGAAAGGGCGGCTTGCCACGCGCTCCGCCAGATCCGCGGCGTCGCTCGCGCGGGTCGACGAGCTCGAGCTCGAGGCCGACGGCGGTCGCGGCGCCGATGTAGGCGCCCATGGTCACCGAGGGCTCGCCACGCTCGATGCGCTGGAGAGTGACACGCGACATCCCCGCCGCCTCGGCGGCATCGACAGCGCTGACCTTCAGCGCCTTGCGTCGCTCGCGGATGCGCTCGCCCAGAGCGGCGAGCTTGGTCGCGACGTGGGTCGGAGCGAGAGGCGCACGGGCAGGCATTTGTTCTCATTATATACAAAACTGAGGTTTTGTGAATAATGAGGATAGTATCAGCGATCATGCCTCCGAGAACCAGCCCTCGTCACGTTGGCGGCCGAAGACGGTGCGCCGTCTCGTGGCAGGGCCGGCGGTTGACCGTAGTATTTGACATGCTCACCCGCCTGGCCCGCCCTCTCGCCCGCCCGTGCGGCGCGGTCCGCGATGGCGCGATGATCGGCGTGTGCACTTGGCTGTTGGCCCTGTCCGCCGGATCGGCGGCCAGCGCCGCACCGGCGCTGGCCAGGCCGGCGTTGGAGCCGCCCGCGGCCTCGGCCGACGCACCCGCCGCAGAGAGTCGCTGGGTCCACGCCTACGCTGCATTCGGCGACCCGAAGTACCCGCGCGACTTCACCCACTTCGAGTATCTGAACCCGAGCGCCCCGAAGGGGGGCACGCTGTACCTCGCCAACCCCGACCGCCGCACCAGCTTCGACAAGCTCAACTACTACACGGTCAAGGGCAACGCGCCGGCCGGCGTCGCCCTGTTCATGATC
>JBBSBZ010000372.1:0-3130 GCA_038250795.1 Burkholderiales bacterium
CTCGACCAGGACACCAACGAGGTCCTGTTCAGCAAGAATTCGCTCGCCGTGCTTCCCATCGCTTCGCTCACCAAGCTGATGACCGCCGTCGTCGTCACCGAAGCGAACCTGCCGCTCGACGAGACGCTCACGATCACCGACGACGACATCGATACCGAGAAGGGCAGCCGCTCGCGGCTGCGCGTGGGCACGCAGCTGCGCCGCGACGAGATGCTCCACCTGGCGCTGATGTCGTCGGAGAACCGCGCGGCCCACGCGCTCGGTCGCAACTATCCCGGCGGCCTCACCGCATTCGTCGCGGCCATGAATCGCAAGGCGCGTGCGCTCGGCATGAACGACACGAGCTACGTCGAGCCGACCGGGCTGTCGAGCCGGAACCAGTCGAGCGCGCACGACCTGGCGATCCTGGTGAACGCGGCGCACGAAGTGCCGATCATCCGCGAGCTCTCGACTTCGCCGGAATTCATGGTCGAGGTCGGCAACCGCCCGGTCCAGTTCCGCACCACGAACGGCCTGGTCAGAAGCCCCGAGTGGGACATCGGCCTGCAGAAGACCGGCTACATCTCGGAGGCCGGCCGCTGCCTGGTGATGCAGGCCAAGCTGGCGGGCCGTCACCTGATCATGGTGTTCCTCGATTCGGCGGGAAAGTATTCCCGGATCGGTGATGCCGAGCGCGTGCGCCGCTGGATCACCGCCTCGGCGCCAGCGGTTCCCTCGACCGCCGTCGAGCACAAGCCGGCCCTCTGACCGGGCGTTCTGGCCGGGGGCGGTCGGCCCGCGGCGAAAGCGGCAACTGACGCCTATGCCGCGGATCGGCGTGTCGACGTGGTCGCCCAGGAATTCGGCCGAGCAGGCCGCCGGGACAGCGGACCGCAAGCGCGGCACCGAAGGGGGCAGGGGTCAACGACGATGGCCGAGCGACGCCGAGATCTGCGCTGCCGTCGCCTCGAGCCGCTCGAGCCAGGATTCCTCCAGGCGGTCGGCCGGCGCCGAGATCGACAGGCCGGCGACGAGCTTGCCCTGGTCGTCGCGGATGCCCGCGGCCATGCAGCGCACGCCGAGCTCTAGCTCCTCATCGTCGCGGGCGGTGCCGTACTGGCTCACCCGCGCCAGCTCGCGCTCGAGTCGCGTCAGCTCGGTGATGCTGTTGCGGGTGTGCCCCGCCAGGCCGGTGCGCGCCGCATAGGCGCGCACGCGCTGGACGTCGTCGTGGGCGAGGAAAAGCTTGCCGACCGACGTCAGGTGCAGGGGCGCCCGGCCGCCCACCGCGCGCACGACCTGCATTCCCGAGCGCTCGCTGTAGGTGCGCTCGACGTAGACGATCTCGTCGCCCTGGCGCATCGACAGGTTCACCGGCTGGCGGGTGATCTTGTGCAGCTCGCGCATCGGCCCGAGGGCTGCGTCGCGAACGTCGAGGCGTGCCTTCACGAGATTGCCGAGCTCGAGCAGGCGCATGCCCAGGCGATAGCTGCCGGGCTCGGGCCGGTCGACGTAGCGGCCGATCGTGAGGTCGTTGAGGATCCGGTGCGCGGTCGACGGGTGCAGGCCGCTCTGCTCGCTGATCGCCTTCAAGGTCGCCGGCTCCTGCTGGGCGGCCAGCAGGTCGAGCAGGCCGAACGCCCGCTCAAGCACCTGGATCGTGATGCTGCGCGGCTCGCTCTTCCTCATGCCGCGATTCTCGCGCCATCGCATGTCGCGGCTCTGGCAGCGACGAGGCCACTGCGGACGGCGCCTTCGAGGGTCGCCGGATAGGGCCCTTCGATGTAGTCGCCCGCGGCCAAGAGCCCGGGCGCGATCGTCATCGGCGGTCGCTGCAGGCCCGGCACGCAGGCGAAGGTGGCCCGCTTCTCGGTCATCGTTCGCACGACCTGGAGCGGGCCTTGCAGGTGCGAACGGAGCTCGACGGTGGCCTGGGCGACGATCGCCGCCTTGGTTTCGGCGGCCCCGCGCTCGACCCACGCGCCGGCGCCGCTGACGACGAAGGCCAGCAGCCCCGGGTCGCCGCCCAGCTGGCCGCGATCGAACACGAACTGCGCGGGGCGGGACGCGTCGGCGGCGAGCACCAGCATCGGCTCGGGCAGGATCGAGCCGATGCACTTTGCGTACAGGGTGACGATCGGCTCGTAGCGAAGTGCGCTGGCCTGAGAGGCCCAGCCGGCCGCGTGTGGCGTGATCAGGCGCGCCGCTTCGCTGGCGCTGGCGGCGACGACGACGCGGTCGGCGGTGAGGTCGCCATCGAGGCGCCAGCCGGCGTCGACGCGCTCGATCCGGTCGACCCGATGGCCCAGACGCAGCGTCGCTCCGGCGCGGGCCAGCCAGGCCAGCGCGGGCGCCGGCAGGAGGTCGGTGAGGCCGGCCCTCGGCAGGAGCAGGTCGGACGAGCCCGGTCCGGCGAAGAGGCCGTCCTGCAGGACGCGCAGGAAGACCTGGCCGCTCGCCTCGGCCATCGGCGTGTTGAGCGCGGCGACGCAGAGTGGCTCGATGAAGTCCCGCCGGACCGCCTCCGGCGCGCCGCGGCACAGGTCGAAGACCGTCTCCTCGGGCGCGCAGCGAAAGGCGACGCTGCGCCAGCGCGACGCAAGCCGCAGCAGGCCGACCCGATCGCGCCAGCGCCAGTCCGACCGGCGCAGGACGGCGAGCACGAACGCGAAAGCGGGTGCGCCGGCCCGCGCGCGCAGGCCGCGGCCGGCGGCGTCGACGAGCGTCAGCGGCCGGCGCAGGAACGCCGCCGATTCGGCGACGCCGACGTCGGCCATCAGCCTCAGTGTCTCGGCATACGCGCCGATGCAGATGTGCATGCCGTTGTCGAGGACGGCGCCATGCGACAGCACGCCGCGCGCGCGCCCCCCGCTCGCGGGTGCCATCTCCAGCAGGGTGACCCGCGCGCCGGAACGGCTCGCCTCGATCGCGGCGGCCAGCCCGGCCCAGCCGGCGCCGATGACGGCGACGTGCAGACGCTCGCTCATCCCCTCGCGCCGTCGCTCATCGCCCGCGCCAGTTCGTGCGCATCGCGATCCAGAGCTTCCTGATCGGCGTGAGCGAGACGCGCTGGTGCAGCACGGCGAAGTCGTCGGCCTCGATCTCGCGCAGCAGCTCGCGGTAGATGTTGGCCATCATCAGCCCCGGCTTC
>JBBSBZ010000373.1:0-3081 GCA_038250795.1 Burkholderiales bacterium
GCCTGGCCCGCGCTCAGCAGGACTCCCCCGCAAGCCACCATCAGCCCCGTGCAGAGCTTTGTCTTCTTCAACATGAATTTTCCCCCGGTGAAAGATTCGATTCGACAGATCTATAGACCCCGGCCCAGCAGCGCGTCCCGTGCCAATCTTGTGAACGACACGAGACACACTGAAAAGGCGTGTAAATGAATTGTCATCGTGGGGGCGGCGGCGAAATTCCTAGGGTTTGCACCACTCGCGCCCTATGACGCTTGGTGCGTAGGACGACATGCCGCCCGTTCCCGGGGGACATGCCCGGCAAACGGGGTCTCGTTGCCCGCCCGCGCGGGTCGAGATCGATCACCCTTTACACAAACGACCGTCGCGAGATCGCGACGCCGTCGCGTTGCGTTGGCCCGCTGCAACACGGGCGCCGACACGTCGCGCGAATTTCGCCGGACGCCGCTGCCCGGCCCCTTCATTCACGGGACCGGCGACCCTAAGCCCAGCCGATGAAGGCCTGCCGTCGCTCGACCAGGAGCCTGACCCGGGCGCCGACCGGCAGCGTCACCTTCGTGGCCACGTGACCGAACGGAAGCCCCGTCAGGATCGGGGTGCGCGTCGCGCCGCGGACCTGCGCCAGCATGGCCTCCAGGTCGTAGCCGCGGTCCAGGGGCGACTTGCGAAAGCCCGTCACCGCGCCGAGCACGACGGCCTTCTGCGCATCGAGCACGCCGGCCTGTTGCAGCTGCAGCAGGTTGCGCTCGACGCGATAGGGATGCTCGTTGACGTCTTCCAGGAAGAGGACGCCGCCCTTGACGCGTGGCCAGTGCGGTGTCGCGAGGAGCGAGTTGACGATCGCGAGATTCCCGCCCCAGAGCGTGCCGCGGACCTCGAGCCCGTCGAAGCCGTCGCCGGTGCGAAAGCCCACGGCCTCGAGCTCGCCCGACATCGCCTCCACGAAGCAGGCCTGGGTGACGTCATCGACGCCGCCGTCGGCGGCGCTGCGGCCGAAGTCGTCGCAGGCCAGAGGGCCGGCCCAGGTGACGCCGCCGTCACGCGCCAGCAGGGCGAGCTGAAGCGCGGTCATGTCGCTCATCCCGACCCAGCGCGTGCCAGCCTCGACACTCTTCTTCACGCGCTTCCAGTCGATCCGGTCGAGGAGCCGCGTCAGGCCGTAGCCGCCCCGAGTCGCCAGGGCGACGCTCGGTCGGGCATCGGCGACTCGATGCAGTGCCGCCAGTCGAACGTCGTCGTCGCCGGCGAATCGCTGATGACGACTCGCCGCGTCGACGTCGATCTCGACCGCGAAGCCGAGCTTGCCCAGACGTGCTGCCGCGCGCCGAAGCGGCACGACCGAACGCAACACCCCCGCGGGCGAGAACAGGAGAAGCCCGCGCGACGCGTCGCTCACGTCTCGGCCTTCGGGTGAATCTCGATCGATTCGCCGGCAGGGATTTCCTCGCCGGCGAGCTCGACGTCCTCGATGCCTGCGACGGGTGCGGCGCGCCGCTGCCGGTATTGCTCCCGCTTCTCGGCGAAGAAGGATCGCAGCACGTCGCCCGCGGCACCTTCGAGCACGCCGCCTTCGACAAGGGTGTGGTGGTTGAGCGCGACGTTGCCGAAGACGTCGATCACCGAGCCGGCGGCACCCGCCTTGGGATCGCGGGCGCCGTAGACGACTCGCTTGACGCGGGCGTGCAGGAGCGCCATCGCGCACATCGCGCAGGGTTCGAGCGTGACGAACACCTCGCACTCCGGCAGCCGATAGTTGCCGAGGAGGTGCGCCGCATGGCGCAGGGCGACGATCTCGGCGTGCGCCGTCGGATCGTGATCGGTGATCGGCCGGTTGTAGCCGGTCGCGACCACCTGCCGCCCGGCCGGCGTGTCGCGGACGATGACGGCGCCGACCGGCACCTCGCCCACGAGCCAGGCGTTATGCGCCTGGTCGAGGGCCTGGCGCATCGCGGCCTCGTCCTGAGTCGAGGCCATCAGCGGTCGGCGTCCTCGGTGCGTCGGGCACCCTCTTGCAGCGCGCGTTCGACGTCGGTCCGCGCCTTTTCCTCGATGGCACGGGCCTGCCCCGCGACGGTCGGCGCCGGCGTGGAAGCCGCACCGTCCCCCACCGACGCCACGTGGCGGAACTGCGTCTTCGCGACGAACGCGACGACGGCCAGCGCAACCAGCAGGGAGACGACTCCGAAGACAGCTCTCAACGTCCGCTCACTCCCACTCGATCGTCGCCGGCGGCTTCGACGAGACATCGTACGTGACGCGGTTGATGCCGCGCACCTCGTTGATGATCCGGCTCGAGACCTTCTTCAGCAGCGCGTACGGCAGCTCGGCCCAGTCGGCGGTCATGAAGTCGCTGGTCTGGACGGCGCGCAGCGCGACGACGTAGTCGTAGGTGCGGCCGTCGCCCATCACGCCGACGCTCCTGACCGGCAGGAAGACGGCGAAGGCCTGGCTCGTGAGGGCGTACCAGCTCTTGCCGCTCCCCGGATCGATGGTCGAGCGCAGCTCGTCGATGAAGATCGCGTCGGCACCGCGCAGCAGGTCGGCGAACTCGCGCTTGACCTCGCCGAGGATGCGAACCCCGAGCCCCGGACCCGGGAACGGATGGCGATACACCATGTCGGGCGGCAGGCCGAGCGCGACGCCGAGCTCGCGCACCTCGTCCTTGAAGAGCTCGCGCAAGGGCTCGAGCAGCTTCAGGCCGAGCTTGGCCGGCAGGCCGCCGACGTTGTGGTGGCTCTTGATCGTGATCGCCTTCTTCGCGCCCTTGGAATTGGCGGTGCCGCCCGACTCGATCACGTCGGGATAGATCGTGCCCTGGGCCAGCCACCTGGCCTGCTTCAGCTTGCCGGCCTCGTGCACGAAGACGTCGACGAACTCCTTGCCGATGATCTTGCGCTTGACTTCCGGGTCGGTGACGCCGGCGAGCTCGCCGAGGAACTTCTCGCTCGCATCGACGGCGATCACCCTGATGTGCTGTCGCTCGGCGAACATCTCCATCACGAGCCGCGCCTCGTCCTTGCGCAGGAGGCCGTGGTCGACGAACACGCAGGTGAGCCGGTCGCCGATCGCCTTGTGGATCAGCGC
>JBBSBZ010000374.1:0-3059 GCA_038250795.1 Burkholderiales bacterium
AAGGCCAGGCATCGGCGGCTCGACACCATCGAACCTCCCGGCGCACGGATCCGACCGCCATCTGGAGACCCCGGTGCGATGAATTATTCGCAGCAACAAGCCGATCCGAAAAAGCATCTGCTCGGGATCAGCGCTGTCATCTTGTTCCACGTCCTGGTGGTGTACGCGCTCGTCACCGGGCTGGCGAAGAAGGTCATCGACGTCGTTCGGGCGCCGATCGAGACCAAGGTGATCGAGGAGATCAAGAAGCCTCCGCCACCTCCGGAGGTGGTCGTGCCGCCGCCACCCAAGCTCGAGGCGCCGCCGCCGCCCTTCATTCCCCCGCCCGAGATCCAGATCGCGACGCCGCCGCCGGCGCCGACCATCACGGCGACGACGCCGACGCCTCCGCCGGCCCCTGTCGTGATCGCTCCGGCGCCCCCGCCGGTCGCCGTGGCGCCGGCGCCGCCTCCTCCGGCCGCTCCCGCGCCGATCACCGTCGGCGTGGTCTGTCCGAACGTGCTGACGGTCATGGGGAATTCAGCCTACCCCCGGGATGCAATCAAGCAGGGTCTCGAAAAGGGCTCCGCCCTCGTCGAGTGGACCGTCACCGCGGCCGGCGAGATCAAGAACGTCCGTGCCGTCAACGCCAGCAATCCGATCTTCGCGCGCCAGAGCGTGAGGCTGATCGGCGACTACAAATGCGTTGGCCAGGGCCGCGATGTGACGGTCCGACAAGAGTTCAGCTACAAGCTGGAATGAAGGCGCCGTCTCACCCGGCCGGCCCGCCGGCTTCATATCGTCTCACTGCAAAACCTCTGACAGAAAGAACGTCGATGCGTCATCTCACATTCAATATCCACCGGGCGTCGGTCGTCGGTGCGTTGGCCATTTGCCTGTCTGCCCTGACGCCCATGCTCGCAGATGCCCAGGCCCCTGCCGCTTCGGATGCCGCGGCCGTTGCCGTGACGCCGCCAGTTGGCGAGGCCGCCTCGGCAACTCCGGCGGCACCGGCACCCATGGTCGCCTCTCCAATCGTGAAGGAGACCGTCGACAACCCGTACGGACTGGGCGCGCTCTGGGATCAGGGCGACTACATCGCCCGCGGCACGCTCATCATCCTGGTGCTCATGAGCATGGGCAGCTGGTACATCCTCGTCACCAAGCTCTACGAGAGCCTGAAGCTGAGCTCCGAAGCCAAGGGCGCGCAGCGCACGTTCTTCAAGTCGAAGACCTTGCGCGAAGGCGCCGAGGCGCTGAAGACCGGCGGGGCGTTCCGCTTCATCGCCGACTCCGGCATCGACGCGAGCGCGAATCATGAAGGCGCGCTGACCGAGAACATCGACCACAACACATGGGTCTCGATGAGCGTGCAGCGCAGCCTCGACGACATCCAGAGCCGTCTGCAGGACGGCCTGGCCTTCCTCGCCACGGTCGGCTCCACGGCCCCTTTCGTCGGCCTGTTCGGCACGGTCTGGGGCATCTATCACGCCCTCACGGCCATCGGCATCGCCGGCCAGGCGTCGATCGACAAGGTCGCAGGTCCGGTCGGCGAAGCGCTGATCATGACGGCGATCGGCCTCGCGGTCGCCGTGCCGGCGGTGCTTGGATACAACTGGCTCGTCCGTCGCAACAAGGTGACGATGGAGGCCGTCCGCCGCTTCGCGGGCGATCTGCACGGCGTGCTGATGGGCGCGCAGCTCGGCACCGCGCCCGTCAAGCGCTGACATCCCGGGAGCGCTGACATGTCCATGAACGTCGGCTCCGACGACGGCGAGGAGGACGATGTCGTCTCTGACATCAACACCACGCCGCTCGTCGACGTGATGCTGGTGCTGCTGATCATCTTCCTGATCACGATCCCGGTCGTCACCCATACGATTCCGGTCGAGTTGCCGAAGGAAACCAACATCGCGCGCCAGACCAAGCCCGAGAACATCGACATCTCGGTCAACAAGGACGGCGACATCTTCTGGAATCAGCAGCAGGTGCCCGACAGCGATGCGCTGTTCCAGCGACTGAGCAAGATCGCGACGATGAAGCCCCAGCCCGAGGTGCAGATCCGCGGCGACGGCCGGGCGCGCTACGAGTCCGTCGGCCGGGTGCTCTACCAGTGCACGCGCGCCGCCATCCAGAAGGTGAGCTTCATCACCGAACCGCCGCCCAAGGGCTAGGAGAACGCAATGTCAATGCACGTAGGCGGTGCCGGCGAGCCGGAGGTGATGATGGACATCAACACCACGCCGCTCATCGACGTGATGCTGGTGCTGATCATCATGCTGATCATCACCATCCCGGTCCAGCTCCACAGCGTCAACCTCAACATGCCCGTCGGCACGCCGCCGCCGCCGCTCAAGGAACCGGTGGTCGTCACGATCGACATCGACTTCGACGGCACCGTCTTCTGGAACGGCGACACGGTGCCGAATCGCGCCGATCTCGAAGCCCGCCTGTCGCGGGCAGCGGCCGAGCCCGACCAGCCGGAAGTCCACATCCGTCCCAACAAGCTCGTCGAGTACAAGTCGGTGGCGACGGTCCTGGCTTCCGCGCAGCGGCTCGGCGTCACCAAGCTCGGAATGGTCGGCAATGAACAGTTCGTCAAGTAGGTCTCTGGGCGCTGTCGCCGCCGCGCTCGTCGTGGCGTGCAGTGGCCTGTTTCCGGCCGCGTCGTCGGCCCAGGAAGGGGTTCGCCCGGAGATCGGCAAGCCCCTGCAGGCCGCCGAGGAGATGATCAAGCGCGGCCGATATCGTGAGGCCCTGGCCAAGGTTCACGACGCCGAAGTCGTCGGCGCGCGCAATGCGAACGAGACCTACCTGATCGAGCGCATGCGCCTGGCCGCAGCTTCCGGTGCGGGCGACGCCGACGGCGCGGCACGAGCCTTCGAAGCGCTGAGCGGCTCGGGACGCATCTCGGCTGCGGACAAGCTGAAGATGATCGAATCGATCGCCGGAAACTACTATCGCGCGCAGCAGTACGCGAAGTCGATGCAGTGGAGCCAGCGCTACTTCCGCGAGGGCGGCACCAGCGCGGCGATCCGCACCATGCTGATCCAGAGCCAGTACCTGAGCGGCGATTTCGC
>JBBSBZ010000375.1:0-3019 GCA_038250795.1 Burkholderiales bacterium
CCTGGGCGCCCGGCCCCTTCGGGTCGGCAGCGCCTTCGGCGCAGGCACGAGCCGCATCACCGCGTCGTCGTCGCGACCGACGACGATCGTCGCCCGCTCGCCGAAGACGCGCGCCTTCGCGGCGGCGTAGTCCGCGAACGAACCGTGCCAGTCGAGATGGTCCTCGCTCAGGTTGAGGATCGCCGCCGCGTCGCAGTCGAAGCCGGTGCTGCCCGCGAGCTGAAAGCTCGAGAGCTCCAGGACCCAGACCTCCGGCAGGCGCCCGAGCAGCGACTCCGCCGGGCCGGCGTCGATGCCGTCGGCGAGCGTCTGCAGCATCGTCGGGCCGATGTTGCCGGCGGCCGCGACGCGCTTGCCGCTGCGCTCGACGAGGAGCGCGGTCATCGCCGTCGTCGTCGTCTTGCCGTTGGTGCCGGTGATCGCGATCACCTTGGGCGCGTAGTCGTGGCGCTCGCGCAGCGACGCGAGCGCGGCGACGAAGAGATCGAGCTCGCCTGCCATGGCGACGCCGGCGCGCCGCGCCGACTCGACTGCTGCGGCGATGCGCGCGTCGCCCGGCGCCAGTCCCGGGCTCTTGTAGATGCGCTCGACGCCGGCCAGCAGGGCTTCGTCGAGCGGACCGGCCACGAGCGTCGCCTGCGGCACCTGCTCGCGAAGCGCCGCGGCCTGTGGCGGCGACTCGCGCGAGTCCCAGACGCGCACGGTCGTGCCGTCGCGCGCCAGCCAGCGTGCCATCGCCAGGCCCGAGGCGCCGAGACCGAGGACGAGGGCGGTGCTCATCTGAGCTTCAGGCTCGCCAGGCCGACGAGGCACAGCAGCATCGTGATGATCCAGAAGCGGACGACGACCTGCGTCTCCTTCCAGCCGGCCTTCTCGAAATGATGGTGCAGCGGCGCCATGCGGAAGAAGCGCCGGCCCACGCCGTACTTCCTCTTCGTGAACTTGAACCACGCGACCTGCGCCATCACCGAGAGCGCCTCGGCGACGAAGACGCCGCCCATGATGCCGAGGACGATCTCCTGGCGCGTGATGACGGCGATCGTGCCGAGCGCGCCGCCGAGGGCGAGCGCGCCCACGTCGCCCATGAAGACCTGCGCCGGATGGGTGTTGAACCACAGGAACGCGAGGCCGGCGCCGGCCATCGCCGCGCAGAAGATGAGCAGCTCGCCTGCGCCGGGGATGTAGGGGATCAGGAGGTAGCGCGACAGGTCGACGCGGCCGGTGACGTACGCGAACACGCCTAGCGCCGAGCCGACCATCACCACCGGCATGATCGCCAGGCCGTCGAGGCCGTCGGTGAGGTTGACCGCATTGCTCGCGCCGACGATCACGAAGTAGGTGAGCACTATGAACCCGAAGACGCCGAGCGGATAGCTGACGCTCTTGAAGAACGGCACGATCAGGTCCGCCTTGGGCGGCAGGTCGTTCGAGAAGCCGCTCTGCACCCAGCGGATGAAGAGCTCGAGGACGCGCAGGTTCGAGGTCTCGCTGACGCTGAAGGCGAGATAGAGCGCGGCGACGATGCCGATCACCGACTGCCAGAAATACTTCTCGCCCGACGCCATGCCTTCGGGGTTCTTCTGCACGACCTTCTTCCAGTCGTCGGCCCAGCCGATCGCGCCGAAGCCGATCGTCACGGCCATCACGATCCAGACGAAGCGATTGCTCCAGTCGAACCAGAGCAGCGTCGAGACGCCGATACCCAGCAGAATCAGCACGCCGCCCATCGTCGGCGTGCCGCTCTTGGCGTGATGCGCCTCGATGCCGTAGGAGCGGATCGGCTGGCCGATCTTCAGCGCCGTGAGACGGCGGATCACCCACGGCCCGAACACGAGGCCGATCACCAGCGACGTCAGCGCCGCCATGACGGCGCGAAAGGTGATGTACTGGAACACGCGCATGAAGCCGAATTCGGGCGAGTAGGCCTGCAGCCACTGGGACAGGCTAAGCAGCATGGGCATCCTTGGCGGCTTCGCCGGTGAGTGCGGCAACGACGCGTTCCATGCGCATGAAGCGCGAACCCTTGACGACGATCGACGGCGCGGACGGCGCCTGATCGAGCGCGGCAAGCAGCGCCTCGACCGTGGCGAATGCACGCGCACCCGGGAATCCGGCGGCCGTGCTCGCGCCTTGCGGGCCCGCCGCCCAGAGCGACTCGATGCCGCGCTCGTGCGCGTAGGCGCCGACTTCGTGGTGGAAGGCCGGCCCCTGGTCGCCGACCTCGCCCATGTCGCCGAGGACGAGCCAGCGCGGCGCCGTCATCGAGGCGAGCACGTCGATCGCCGCACGCACCGAGTCCGGGTTGGCGTTGTAGGTGTCGTCCACGAGCGTCGCGGCGACGCCGGCGCGCATGAGGCCTATCGTCTGCGAGCGGCCGCGCACCGCACGAAAGCCATCGAGGCCGCGCCCGATCGCGTCGAGCGGGCAGCCGGCCGCGACCGCGGCGGCCGTGGCCGCGAGCGCATTGCGGACGTTGTGCAGGCCGGCGACCCGCAGCGCGAGCGACGCCGCTCCGACCGGCGTGTCGACCTCGATCGACCAGTGGTCGCCGTGCCATTCGGCGCGACCCGAGACGTCCGCCGGCGCGTCGAGCGCGAAGGTCACGGCGCGGCGCGGGCCGGCGAGCTCGCGCCAGGTGGGCGCGTGGGCATCGTCGGCCGGAAACACGGCGATTCCGGTCTCGCCGAGCACCTCGATCGCCGCGCCGTTCTCGCGCGCGACGGCATCGACGCTCGCCATGAACTCGAGGTGCTCGCGCTGGGCGTTGTTGACGAGCGCGATCGTCGGCCTGGCGATCTGCGCGAGTCGCGCGATCTCGCCGACGTGGTTCATGCCCAGCTCGATCACGGCGGCACGGCAGCCCGGCCGCATGCGCAGGAGCGTCAGCGGCACGCCGATGTCGTTGTTGAAGTTGCCCTCGGTGGCGAACGCGCCCTCGCCTTGCCAGGCGCGAAAGATCGCCGCGATCATCTGCGTCACCGTCGTCTTGCCGTTGCTGCCGGCGACCGCGACGAGCGGC
>JBBSBZ010000376.1:0-2999 GCA_038250795.1 Burkholderiales bacterium
CAGGAAGAGCTCGAGCTCCTCGGTCTTCTTCGGCCAGCCGAGCGACGAGAACGGCACGAGCGCCGACGAGTACCAGGTGTCGAGCACGTCGGGGTCGCGCACGAGCGTGCCGGAATAGCCCGCCGCCTCGGCCTTCGCCCGAGCATCCGATTCGCTCCGGGCGACGAAGATCGTGCCGTCGTCGCCGTACCAGGCCGGAATCTGGTGGCCCCACCAGAGCTGTCGCGAGATGCACCAGTCCTGGATGTTGCCCATCCACTGGTCGTAGGTGTTGATCCATTGCGCGGGATGGAATTTCACCTTGCCCGTGGCGACCGCGTCGATCGCCTTGCCGGCGATCGACGAGCCGTCCTTGCCCGCCTTGGTCGTCGCGACGAACCACTGGTCGGTGAGCATCGGCTCGACGACCTGGCCGGTGCGCACGCAGATCGGCACGGCATGCTTGTGCGGCACCGCCTTCTCGAGGAAACCCTGGGCCTCGAGATCGCGCAGGACGGCCTTGCGCGCGTCGTAGCGGTCGAGGCCGCGGTAGGCCGCCGGGCCGTTGTCGCTGATCGCCGCGGCGGGCGTGAAGATCGTGATCAGCGGCAGGCCGTGGCGCATCGCGACCTGGTAGTCGTTGAAGTCGTGCGCGCCGGTGATCTTGACGCAGCCCGAGCCGAAGTCCTTGTCGACATAGGCGTCGGCGATCACCGGGATCTTGCGGTCGCACAGGGGCAGGTCGACCAGCTGGCCGACGAGATGGCGATAGCGATCGTCTTCGGGGTGGACCGCGAGCGCGCCGTCGGCCAGCATCGTCTCGGGCCGTGTCGTCGCGATGTGCATGCCGCGCATCGGCAGGCCATCGGCACCCGGCTGCGGGCCGTCGCTGAACGGATAGAGGATGTGCCACATCGTGCCGTCGCGCTCCTCGTTCTCCACCTCGAGGTCGGAGACCGCCGAGAGCAGCACAGGATCCCAGTTGACGAGCCGCTTGCCGCGATAGATCAGGCCCTCGTCGAAGAGCGAGCAGAAGGTGTCGGTGACGACGGCCGAGAGCCGCTCGTCCATCGTGAAGTACTCGTACTTCCACGCCACCGAGTCGCCCATGCGGCGCATCTGGCGCGTGATCGTCGAGCCGCTCGTCTCCTTCCAGTCCCAGACCTGGGCGATGAAGTCCTTGCGGCCGAGGTCGTGGCGGCTGAGGCCGGTCTCCTGGAGCTGGCGCTCGACCACGATCTGGGTCGCAATGCCGGCGTGGTCGGTGCCCGGCACCCAGAGCGTGTTGGCGCCCTTCATGCGCTCGTGGCGTACCAGCGCGTCCATGATGGTGTGCTGGAACGCGTGCCCCATGTGCAGCGTGCCGGTGACGTTGGGCGGCGGCAGCTGGATGGCGAACGACGGCTTCTTCGGGTCGAGCGTCGGCTCGTAGACGCCGCTCTCCTCCCAGAGCGGCCCCCAGTGCTCTTCGATGGCGGCGGGGTCGAAGGACTTGGCGAGATCGGTCATGGACCGATTTTAGGCGGCGCCCCCCGGCCGTCCGGGCGCGCGCCGGCGGGTCAGCGGTCGGCGATCAGGATGCCGGCGTTCGGTGCCGAGCTGGCATCGCCCAGCAGGAAAAGCGAATACACGCGCCCTGCCGTGAAGGTGACGCCGGTCGCGAGATAGAGCTGGACCACGCCCGATCGCGCCTCGACCCGCGCGAGCGCTGCGCTCGCGGGCAGGAGCGAGTAGGTCGACGCCGACGCGAAGCTCGCGCCGCTGCCGATCACCGCGTTGTCGACCGTGAGCGTCGCCGTGCCGGTCGACCCGTTCAGGCCGTTGACCAGGCGAAGCTTCACCGGACGCGTCGCGCTCGTCGAGGTGGTGTTGTCGTCGGGGATCAGCGTCACGGTCGGCGTCGGGCCGGTGAGCAGCAGCGTCGCGTCGGCGCCGGCCGGCACGGTGAGCGGCGTCGCCGGCGTGTAGGCCACGCCATTGATCTTGATCGTCAGCGTGCCCGCCGTGACGACCGCGTAGGGCCCGACATTCGGCGTGCCGAGCCCGGCCGCGATCGCGGTGCCGTTGACGTCGACGTCGACCGGGACGGCCGGCGACAGACTCGCCGCGACGCGCACGCGCGCCGAGCCGCCGAGCGTCTGCACCGCCGCGCCCTGCTGGTCGATCGTCATCCCGTTGACGAGGAAGCCGCCCGCGCTGCGCGCGAGCAGGATCGTGACGATGCGCTGGTTGGAGAGCGTCAGCGACGGAATGTCGAGCCGCGGTTCCGTCTTGTCGCCGGGCGTCGTCACGCACACGTGGTACGGCGTCGCCGAGGCGGTGACCTGCGTGAATGCCGGCTGCAGGCCGCTGATGTTCGCCGCGAAGGGGGCGCTGCCCGAGTTCGCGAGGGCCGAGCAGTTGCCGGTGGTCAGGTAGACGTCGAGCCCGCCGGTGTCGCCGCTGGCGGCATTGAAGATGCGCACCTTGGCATTGCCGCTGCTCGGATCGCTTTCCTTGTCCGACAGGACCGCGAGCGCCAGGCTGCCGGCGTTGGAGTACGCGACGACGGTCTGGAAATCCTTCTTGGCAAGCGACACGCTGCTCGTCACCAGCGCGGTGCTGCTGCCGGTGGTGCGGACGTCGATCGAGTAGTTGCCGTTCTTGAGGCCCGCAAAGCCGCTCGCCGACAGCGGCGCCACGCCGGTGATGAACGCGCTGTTGGTCTGGAACAGGTCGAGCGAGGGGAAGTCCGTGGTCGCGTTGACGAGCCGCAGGTTGCCGTCCTCGCTCGGCAGCGAGCCGCCGCCGCAGGCGCCGAGCAGCGCGACGAGCGCGAGGGCGAGGCAGCGAGAGATAGCGTTCATGTCGGCTTCCGGTTCACATCAGCAGATGCTCGCCGGCATTGTCGCCGCCGAGGATCACGTAATTCACTTTGCGGACATCCGCGAGCCGCGTGCCGCCCGCGTACGAGATCGAGCTCTGCACGTCCTCCTTCATCTCGCGCAGCGTGTCGGCGAGCTTGCCCTTGATCGGCTCGA
>JBBSBZ010000377.1:0-2968 GCA_038250795.1 Burkholderiales bacterium
GCCGGCAAGGTGCCGGGCTACCTGCGTCTGTGCGTCGTCGACGCGGAGCCGGGAGCGACTCAGCGCCGGCTCGGCGGCACGCCGGGCTGCGAGAGCGAGACGGCGGCGCTCAGCCACGTCCGTCCGCTCGCCTTCGCCGGACGGCACTGGGAGCTGCGCGTGAGCTCCCTCCCCGCCACCGTGTTCGACAGCGCGACCCGGAGTGCCTGGATCTTCGCCTGCGTCGGCCTGCTCTCCGCGGCGATGCTCGGTTCCTCGCTGCTGATCACCACCGGGCGAGCCCGGCGCATCGAGTCGGCGGTGCAGGAGCGCACGGCGGCGCTGCGCGCCGAGGTGGTCGAGCGCCAGCTGGCAGAGACGGCGCTGCGCGCCAGCGAGGAGCGCTTTCGCAACATCCTCGACAACGTGCCGATCGGTGTCGTCTACACCGATCTCGACGGCCGCGTGATCCAGGCCAATCCGCGCTATTGCGAATTGACCGGCTACAGCGAGGGCGAGCTCAACGCCCTCAGCCCGACCGCTCTCACCCACCCCGACGACGTTCACAGCGAGGAGTCGCTGACGGCCCAGCTCGTCGCCGGCGAGATCCCGCTCTACAGCCGCCACAAGCGATGCGTGAACCGCAAGGGCGACGTCGTCTGGGTACGCTCGACGGTCTCGCTGCTGCGCGATCCGAGCCAGGCGCCGTGGCGCATCGTCGGCGTCGTCGAGGACATCACCGAGCACCTCCGCCTCGAGGTCGCCGAGCGTGCGCGCGAAGCGGCCGAGACCTCGAATCGGGCCAAGAGCGACTTTCTCTCGCGCATGAGCCACGAGCTGCGCACGCCGCTCAACGCCATGCTCGGCTTCGCGCAGCTGCTCGACATCGACCGGCGTCATCCGCTCACGCCCGTCCAGCGACCCTGGGTCGGCCAGATCCAGCAGGCCGGCTGGCACCTGCTGGAGATGATCAACGACGTGCTCGACCTGTCGCGCATCGAATCGGGAAACCTGCGTCTCGAGTCGACCTCGGTCGATCTCGCCGCGATCGTCCACTCGACCATCGCGCTGGTCTCAAGCGATGCCGATCGGCGCGGCATCCGCATCAGCGAGGCCCTGGTGCCGGAGAGCCTGGCGGTGCTCGGCGACGCGACGCGGGTCAAGCAGATCCTCACCAACCTGCTCAGCAACGCCGTCAAGTACAACGTCGACAACGGCCGGGTGCACGTCGCCAGCCGGCTCGCGGCGCCCGACGTGGTCGAGATCTCGGTGACCGACACCGGCCTCGGCATGACGCCGCAGCAGATGGAGGAGCTCTTTCGGCCCTTCAACCGCCTCGGCCGCGAGCGCACCGCACTCGAGGGCACGGGCATCGGCCTGGTGATCAGCCGGCGCCTGGCCGAGGTGATGGGCGGCTCGATCCGGGTGAAGAGCGTGCCCGGCGAAGGCTCGTCGTTCATCCTCAAGCTGCCGAAGGCCGTCGATCCGGACACCGTTCGATCGATGCTCGACGACTTCGAGTCGCTGCCTCCCGAATACCACCGCCGGATCGTCCACTACATCGAGGATAACGAGACCAACGTCGAGGTGATGAGAGGAATCCTCGCCCAGCGCGACCAGGTCCGGATGGAGGTCTCGATGACCGGTGGCGAGGGCCTGGCCGGCGTCCATGCCCGGCGGCCGCACCTGATCCTGCTCGACATGCACCTTCCCGACCTGACCGGGCTGGAGCTGCTCGCTTGCCTGAAGGCCGACCCGGCCACGGCGGCGATCCCGGTCGTCGTGGTGTCGGCCGACGCCACCGCCCAGCAGATCGACGCCGCCCTCGACGCCGGCGCCGTGCGCTACCTCACCAAGCCGTTCGCCGTGAACGAGCTGCTGGCGACGATCGACGACCTGCTCGACCGCATGGACACGGGCTTCGGCGAGACCCGGGTATAGGGTTTGCCCCGTCATAGGGCCGTCGCATCGTCGCCATTGACGGCCTCTTAGCACTCTAAGCCCTCGAGTGCTAACATCGGTGGAACTGAAAGGGGGCTCCAGGTGTCTGATATCGCCATGAAGAACTCTCCCGTGAACGCTCTGTCCATCCGCGACCCCTGGGCCGTGGTCCCCTCGCTCGGCAACCTCGACGCCTACATTTCGGCGATCAACCGCGTCCCGCTCCTGACCCAGGAGGAGGAAACCGAGTTCGCCCGCAAGCTTCGTGACGACGGCGACCTGGCGTCGGCCGGCCGGCTGGTCGTGTCGCACCTGCGCCTGGTCGTCTCGATCTCGCGCAAGTACCTCGGCTACGGCCTGCCGCATGGCGACCTGATCCAGGAAGGCAACGTCGGCCTGATGAAGGCCGTCAAGCGCTTCGATCCCGACCAGGGCGTTCGCCTGGTGAGCTACGCCATGCACTGGATCAAGGCCGAGATCCACGAATACATCCTGAAGAACTGGCGCATGGTCAAGGTCGCCACGACCAAGGCGCAGAGAAAGCTTTTCTTCAACCTGCGCTCGATGAAGCAGTCGATGAAGGACGACGCCGGCAACGAGGACACGCACCGTTCGACGCTCACCCAGGACGAGGTCGATTCGCTCGCCAGGACGCTCAACGTCAAGCGCGAGGAGGTCCTCGAGATGGAAACGCGTCTGTCGGGTGGCGACGTGGCGCTCGAGCCGCAGACCGACGACAGCGAGGAGAGCTTCGCGCCGATCGCCTACCTGGCCGACGACGCCTCGGAGCCGACGCGCGTGCTCGAGGCGAAGAAGCGCGACTGGCTGGCGATCGACGGCATCGCCCTGGCGCTCGACTCGCTCGACGCCCGCAGCCGCCGCATCGTCGAGGAGCGCTGGCTCAAGGTCAACGACGACAGCTCGGGCGGCATGACGCTGCACGACCTCGCCGGCGAGTACGGCGTCAGCGCCGAGCGGATCCGCCAGATCGAGGTCGCGGCGATGAAGAAGATGCGTAAGGCGCTCGCCCACGCGGCTTGAGCCGCGA
>JBBSBZ010000378.1:0-2965 GCA_038250795.1 Burkholderiales bacterium
ATCCGCGGCTTCATCCTCGACAAGGGCGCCAAGGGCCTCTCGGCCCCCGTGATCCACGGCAAGGTCGGGCTGCGCGCCTCGATCACCGGCGAGATCGTCATGGACGAGGTGTTCTGTGCCGAGGAGAACGCCTTCCCCGAGGTGCGCGGCCTCAAGGGCCCTTTCACCTGCCTGAACAGCGCCCGCTACGGCATCGCGTGGGGTGCACTCGGCGCCGCCGAAGACTGCTTTCACCGCGCCCGCCAGTACACGATGGACAGGAAGCAGTTCGGCAAGCCGCTCGCCGCCAACCAGCTGATCCAGAAGAAGCTCGCCGACATGGAGACCGAGATCACGCTCGGCCTGCAGGGGTGCCTGCGCCTCGGCCGCATGAAGGACGAGGGCACGGCGTCGGTCGAGATCACCTCGATCATGAAGCGCAACTCGTGCGGCAAGGCGCTCGACATCGCCCGCATGGCCCGCGACATGATGGGCGGCAACGGCATCAGCGACGAGTTCGGCGTCGCCCGCCATCTCGTCAACCTCGAGGTCGTCAATACCTACGAAGGCACGCACGACGTGCACGCGCTGATCCTCGGCCGCGCGATCACCGGGATCGCGGCGTTCTGAGACCGGGCCCGTGAGCTACACCGCCCACGTCGACACCTTCGCGCGCGACCACCTGCCCGCGCCCGACGAGCAGCCCGAATACTTCTTCGATCTGCCCGAGCTGCGCATTCCCGAGCGCCTGAACTGCGCCAGCGAGCTGCTCGACCGCCACGTGCGCGAAGGCCGTGGCGAGCGCGCCTGCGTGAGCGCGCCCGGCGGCCCGTCGTGGACGTACGCCGAGCTGCAAAGCCAGGCCGACCGCATCGCCCACGTGCTCGTCGCCGAGTGCGGCCTCGTGCCCGGCAACCGCGTGCTGCTGCGCGCGGCCAACAAGCCGATGCTCGTCGCCTGCTGGTTCGCGGTGATGAAGGCGGGCGGCATCGCCGTCGCGACGATGCCGATGCTGCGCGCCAAGGAGCTCGCCCAGATCGTCGAGAAGGCCGAGGTGACGGTCGCTCTCTGCGACACCGCCTTGCGCGCCGAGCTCGATGCGGCGTCCCTTCAGGCGTCGCGCCTGGCCCGCATCGTCTGCTTCGGCGACGCGTCAGCGGCCGACGGCCTCGAGTCACGCATGGCGCGTCACCCGGCGCCGTTCGTCAACGTCGACACCGCCGCCGGCGACACCTGCCTGCTCGCCTTCACGTCGGGCACCACCGGCCAGCCGAAGGCGACGATGCACTTTCACCGCGACGTGATGGCGAGCTGCCTGTGCTTCCCGCCGCACGTGCTGCGCGCCGGGCCCGACGACGTCTTCATCGGCAGCCCGCCGCTCGCCTTCACCTTCGGGCTCGGTGGCCTGACGATCTTCCCGATGCACATCGGCGCCTCGACGGTGCTGCTCGAGAAGGCCGGGCCGCCCGACCTGCTCGAGGCCATCGTCGCCCGGTGCGCCACCGTCTGCTTCACCGCGCCGACGTCGTACCGCGCCATGGCGGCCGGCGCGCGCGAGAGGAAGATCGGCGTGCGCGACGGCGGCAGCCTGCGCAAGTGCGTCGCAGCCGGCGAGGCGCTGCCGGCCGCGACGCGCGCGCTCTGGAAGGAGGCCACCGGCATCGAGATCATCGACGGCCTTGGCGCGACCGAGATGTTCCACATCTTCATCTCCGCCGACGAGGCGCACGCACGGCCCGGCGCCACCGGCTTGCCGGTGCCGGGGTATCGCGTGCGCGTCGTCGACGACGACGGCAACCCGGTGGCCGCAGGCACGATCGGGCGGCTGGTGGTGCAGGGCCCCACGGGCTGCCGCTACCTGGGCGATCCGCGTCAGGCCGACTACGTCAAGGGCGGCTGGAACTACACCGGCGACGCCTATCTGCAGGACGCCGACGGCTACTTCCACTATCAGAGCCGCACCGACGACATGATCATCTCGGCCGGCTACAACATCGCCGCGGTGGAAGTGGAAGACGTGCTGCTTCGCCACGAGGCGGTCGCCGAATGCGCCGTCATCGGCCACCCCGACGCCGAGCGCGGCCAGATCGTCAAGGCCTTCGTCGTGCTGCGCGCGCCGCACGCGGGCGACGAGGCGATGGTGAAGGCGTTGCAGGACTACGTGAAGGCGACGGTGGCGCCGTACAAGTATCCGAGGGCGGTGGAGTTCCGCGACGCGCTGCCGCGCACGGAGACCGGCAAGCTGCAGCGGTTTCGGCTGCGCTGAATGACGCGGGCGCTCCCACCGATGGTGTGGAGCGCCCGCGGGTCTGGCTACAGAACGAACTACTCAGTGAGGGCTCTGCCCCAGACCTAGAGTTGAAGACATATCACCCCCTTTCGTAGTGGCCGCGAGAACCGTAGCGTAATCGCTTTGGGGCGGCAGTGTCGAGTCTGGCGGAGCCCACTGTGGCCAGTCGCCCACGACGTCGGCGCGACCGACGCGGCGCGGTTGATGCAGACTCCCGCCATGAAGCACACCGCTCTCGCCCTGGCCCTCTGTCTCTCCACCTGCGCAAGCCAGGCCCTCGCGCAGCAGGCCCCGCCGCGCGACGAGTTCTACTGGCTGGGCGAGATGAACAAGGCAACGGCCGTCATCAACACCGACGAGGGACTGCTCGACAAGGCGTTGGCACCGCGCATCGCCGCCGGCATCGCCAAGGTCATCGAGGACGGCGGCAAGCCGGGCGCACGGCGGCCGTCCAGCGTGATCACGTTCGAGCCGCTGCTGATCCAGGCCGCGGGCCCGGAAGTCACGCTGCTTCATGCCGGCCGGTCGAGCCAGGACATGCATGCCACCTATCGAGCCGCGATCCTGCGCGACGACATGCTGAACCTCGCCGAGCAGCTGAACAAGACCTCCGAGGCGCTGGTCAAGCTCGCCGGGAAGCACGTCGCCACGATCGTCCCGAACTACACGAACGGCGTCGCCGCGCAGCCGAACAGC
>JBBSBZ010000379.1:0-2964 GCA_038250795.1 Burkholderiales bacterium
ACGGCACCGGCGCCGACCATCGTGTTCGCTCCGAGGCGAACGCCCTGGCGGACGACCGCGCCGGCACCGACGTGGCTGTCGGCGCCGATCGCGGCCGCGCCGCACAGCACTGCGCGCGGCGCGACATGGACGAAGTCGCCGAGGTCGACGTCGTGCTCGACGACGGCGGCGGTGTTGACGATCGCGCCCTTGCCGACGCGCGCGTTCGCCTGGATGACCGCGCCGGCCAGCAGTTGGGCGCCCGCGCCGATCCGGGCGAATGGCGAGACGATCGCTGCGGGATGGCGCACCGCGACGAACTCCCAGCCGTCGGCCTCGAGCCGCTCCTGGACCATGCGGCGCCGACTCTCGCAGCGGACGCCGCCGATGCCGTTGGCCAGGCGAGTCGCGTCTGGCGGATGCCGACGGAGCACGCTTTCGTCGCCGAGCACGGTCACGCCGCAGAGGATGGCGCCACGTCGACTGGGGTCGGTGTCGACGAAGCCGAGGACGCTGACGCCGGCGGCGAGCAGGGCGTCGGCGATCACGACGGCGTGGCCGCCCGAGCCGACGATGACGACGGGCAGGCTCATGGCTCGATCGGCTCGTCGACGGCGAAGTCGCGGCGCGCAGGGCGGCCGGCGAGATCCCAGATGCCCATGGGCGACAACCCGGTGCCGGGGCGCTTGCACGCCAGCGCGGCGAGCGAGATCGCCTCGCCCGCAGCGATCGGTTGCGCCGCGACGATGCTGCGGCGGGCGACCGCCCGGTTCGCCATTTCCTCGTCCGCCGGGCCCTTGCGCGGCGAGCCGAGCGCGGCCTCGATCGTGCGGATGCCGCTCACCAGACGCTTGAGCTCGTCGGGCTCGAGCGAGGCGAGGTGATCGGGGCCGGGCAGGGCGCGGTCGAGCGTGAAGTGCTTTTCGATCACGGTCGCACCGAGTGCGACGGCGGCCAGCGAGACCTCGATGCCGAGCGTGTGATCCGAGTAGCCGACCGGCAAGCCGAAGGCCATCGCCATCGTGTGCATCGCCCGCAGGTTGACGGCATGCGCGGGCGCCGGGTATTGCGTGACGCAGTGCAGAAGCGTCACCCGCTCCTGAAGCGCGCGCTGGCCGGCAGCGCTCGCGAACGCAGCCTCGAGATCGGCGCGTCCCGACGGATCGTCGTCGCGCGTCAGGCCCCAGGCGATGACGCCTAGCGCGGCCTCGATGTCGGCGAGAGTCGACATGCCGGTCGAAACGATCAGCGGCTGTCTGAGGCGCGCCGCCTGGAGGAGCAGCGGGCCGCACGTGATGTCGCCCGACGGGATCTTGATCGCCGGCATGGCGAGCGTCGCGAGGAACGCGAGACTCCGGGCATCGAATGCCGTCGACATGAAGCGGATGCCCCGGTCCCGGCAGCGGGCGACCAGCGTTTCGTGGTCGGCGGGGGCGAGCTCGAGGCTGCGCAGCATCTCGAGCTGCGAGCCGGTCTCGCCCGTGTTCGTCACCTGGTAACCGGCCTTGGCCGCGTGAGCCGTTGCCAGCTCCTCCGCCTTGAAGGTCTGGAACTTGATGACGTCGGCGCCGGCATCGGCGGCGACGTCGACCAGGCGCAGGGCGAGGTCGAGCGAGCCGTTGTGGTTGACGCCGGCCTCGGCGATGACAAGGGTCCGCTCAGCCACGGGTCGTTTCCGTCCGATGGAATGGCTTTTGAAGCAGCGTCGACGGCTCGGGAAGCGCGCGCAACAGTTCGACGATGCGTCGGGCGCTGTCGCCGTCGCCGTACGGATTGTCGACAGCGACACGGCCCCCCGCGACAGCCTGCGCGATCGCCGCCGAGATGGCCGCCCGCGTCGGCTCGCAATGCATGACCGACGTCGCGGCGAGCCTTCCCCGCTGGCGCTCGCCGATGTCGACGCTGGGCACACCGAACGAGGGCGCCTCGTAGAGGCCGCTCGATGAGTTGCCGACGACCGCGTCGACCTGCGCCATCAGGCTGAGGTAGCGCAGCTGGCCGAGCGACGCGAAGGCGTGAACCCGTTCGCGGCGGGCGCCCGCCCAGTCGTCGAGGCGGGCGGCGACGGCGCGCCCGCCGGTATCGGCATTGGAGCCGGTGAACCAGATCGTCGTCGTCGCGTCGGTCTCGTCGAGCGCTTTCAGCAATTCGTCGAACTGCGTCACGCCGGCGCCGGGCTCGAGCGTCACGGGATGGAAAGTGACGAGCAGATTGCGGGGGCCGAGCCTGGCGCCGAGCGCCGCTTCGAGCGCCGGTCGGTCGAGCAGCGGGGTGCGACGCAGATGATCCAGCCCCGGGCTGCCGACGACGTGGACCTGGGCGGGATCTTCGCCGAGCTGGCGGACCCGTTCGGCGGACAGCTCGTTGGTCACGAAGTGGACATGGCTCATCTTCGTGATGGCATGGCGGATCGACTCGTCGAACGCGCCCTCGGTGGTGTCGCCGCCGGCGATATGCGCCAAGGGGATGCCGTGAACCAGGCAGGCCTGGGCGGCGGCCAGGATCTCGAAACGATCGCCCAGGACAACGACGATGTCGGGCCGCAGGGACTCGAGGGCGTCGGACATCCCGATCACGCCCAGACCGATCGATTTGGCCGTGCTGGAAGCTCGGTCGCCCGCCACGAGCATGTCGACGCGGCGCGCGATCGCGAAGCCGTCCTTCTCGATCTCGTCGACCGTGTGGCCGAATGCGTGCGCGAGGTGCATCCCCGTGACGACCAGCTGGAGCTCGAACGCCGGGTCGGCCCGCAGCTCGTGCAGCACCCAGTACAGCAAGCCGTATTCGGCGCGGCTGCCGGTGATGACGCAGACGCGGCGGGCCATGGTTCAGCCGGCGAGCTTCGCACTGCTCGGCACGTTGACGACGCTCGCTTCCATCTGCTCGGCGACGGCGAGGTCGGCGCGCGGGCAGGCCGCGTACATGGGCAGGCGGTGCATCAGCGTCCAGAGCGGGCGCGACATGTAGCCGGCGTCGTTGAGCGCG
>JBBSBZ010000380.1:0-2923 GCA_038250795.1 Burkholderiales bacterium
GCCGATCTCGGGGATCGCGACGAGCAGGCCGCCGGCGACCTGGCCGAGCAGGATCGCGACGAAGGTGCCCATCTCGACCATGCCGTTGCCGCCGGTGAGCTCGCGCTCGCTCAGGTGCTGCGGCAGGTAGGCGAACTTGACAGGCCCGAAGATGGTCGAGTGCAGGCCCATGAGGAACACGCAGGCCAGCAGCACGTACGGGTTCGCGGCCCAGAAGCCGTAGCCGGCGAGAACCATGATGGCGATCTCGAGGTTCTTGACGAACCGGATCACGCGCGTCTTGTCGTACTTGTCGGTGATCTGGCCGCTCGTCGCCGAGAAGAGCAGGAAGGGCAGGATGAAGAGCGCGCCGATCACCAGCCCGGCCATCTGCGGCGTCAGCCACGAGACCTGGAGCTGGTAGGTCACCATGACGGTGAATGCGAACTTGAACAGGTTGTCGTTGCCGGCGCCGAGGAACTGGGTCCAGAAGAACGGCGCGAAGCGCCGCTGGGCGAGCAGCGCGAACTGGTTCGGATGGTCGAGGGCGGGTGTCGCGGGCACGTGGGCGGCGACGTCGGAGTGGGTGTTCAGGCGATGCTCCCGGAGTCGGGCCGATGCGATGGCGAGCGCGAACCGGCGAATCTAGCGCACGACCTCGACCGGGCCACCGATGCCGTCGCGCTCGAGCCAGCGAAAGACCGAGTCGACCGTGACGGTTTCGATGCGATCGGCAAAGCGCTTCTCGTTCGGATGGTCGTCGAAGGCGACGTTGGCGCTCATGAGGCGCGCGCCGAGCCGCTTGAGCGCCGAAAGGTGCAGGGCGGTCGGCTCGTAGCCGTGCAGGCGCAGCCACGCCTGGGCGCGCTCGCGCGTGATCGCCGCCGGCTCCTCGGTCATCGCCAGCGTCTCGATCGCCCACTGGTTCGACTGCTGGTAGCGCTGCGACCACGGGTAGGCGACCATGCTGTAGGCGGGCGTGTCGAGCCGGGCGACGGCGACGTTGTCGACGAGTGCGGCCTTGAGGTGCGCCTGCGCCTGCGGCGTGAGGACGACGATCGCGGCCTCGTATTGCCAGAGGTCGTCGAGGAAGAACTCGCCCAGGCCCTGGCGATAGAGGCTCGCGCGCGCCGAGCCACACTCGTTGAGCTTGTGGACGACGCGCCAGACCGGCCGCCCGCTGGCGTCGTCGCGGTAGGCGAAGCCGAGATGCGAATAGCGCAGGCCGTACTCGCTCAGGTCCTGCCCGGCGCGGGCGATGACGACGACGCTCGCGCCGCTCGCGTCGAGCCGGGCCGCGGTGCGCTCGGCGAGCGACATCGCGCGCATGACGGCGTCGGCGCTCGGCGGCCGTTGCTCGCAGCTGCGCCCGGCTTCGGCGCCTGCCGCGGCCGTGACCAGTGCGGCGGCGAGAGCCAGGCGGGCGAGAAGAGCGCGGCTCATTGCGTGATCCTCTCGTTGTAGAGCAGCGCGCGGCCGATCTCGTTCGGGATGAAGGCGATCGCCTCGCCCGCCGCCGACAGCACGTAGCCGGTGCTGAGGGCGGTGCACGCGATCACCGTGCCGACCGCGATCGACGCGCCGGCGATGCCTCGCGCGGCCATGCGCAGGCTGGCCCGCGTGCCGTCGGAGACGCGCTCCAGCACCCAGACGGCGCCGGTGCTCGTCGCCTCGATGGCGACGACGGTGAAGACCGCGCCCGCCGAGAGCACCGCCACCGGCGCCGCGACCGAGACGGCGATCGGCAGCATCGAGAGCGCGCTCGCTTCCGAGGCCGTCGACTGCGCGTGTGCATGCGCGCTCGTGCCGAGGGCCAGTGCGAGCGCGGTGGCTGCGCACAGTCGCCGCAGAGCCGGACGGATGATGATGTTCATGTGTCCTCTTGAAGGTCGAAGTCGTTGAAGGGCAAGCGCATCTTCATGGGCCGGAATGCGGCGCGCCATCGCTCCCAGGAGCGTGGCGAGCGGCGGCACCGCAAGGCGCACGGCGCGCTACCGCAGCGTCGCCCGCGATGGACGCACTGCATCCCGCGATCGATACTTCGCGCTCCAGCGAACGCGCATGAGCACGACCCAGGACCTCGTCAACATCCTCAAGGCCGAGCTGCGCGCCGCCGGCATCACGTATGCCGATCTCGCCGATGCGCTCGGCATGTCGGAGTCGAGCGTCAAGCGTGTCTTCGCCAAGTCGGACATGCCGCTGTCGCGCATCGACGAGATGCTGCGCGTGCTGAAGATGGACTTCGCCGAGCTGGCCAGGAAGGTCGCCGACGCGCAGCCGCTCAGCCGCCAGCTCACGGTCGAGCAGGAGGCGGCGGTCGTTGCCGATCGCCGCCTGCTTCTTCTCGCGATCTGCTGCCTGAGCCAGTGGACCTTCGAAGCGATGACGCGCGACTACCTGTTCACCGACGCGGAGTGCGTCCGGTACCTGACGAAGCTCGACCGCCTCGGCATCATCGAGCTGCGGCCGCTCAACCGCTACCGGCTCAAGGTGGCCAAGGGCTTTCGCTGGCTGCCGCACGGGCCGGTGATGACCTACTTCCGCGAGCACGTCGCCGCCGACTACCTGAGCGGCGGCTTCGACGGCGAGGGCGAGACGATCATGCTCGTGCATGGCGAGATCGCGCCGAGCATGGCCAAGGGCCTGGTCGAGCGGCTGCAGCGGGTCGGCCAGGACTTCGCGCAGGCCCACGTCGCCGAGCTGCGCATGCCCGACGAGCAGCGCACGCCCTACACGCTGCTGGTCGGCATGCGCACGTGGCTGTTCGCCGCGTTCCGCGACCTCAAGCGGATCCCGCCGCCTTAGAACTTATCCGTAAATAATGTTGAGCGTCAACTTGACCTTGCGGAACGCGATGATCGCGGCGGCGATGTGGTTGAGGGCGACGAAGCTGCGCTGCAGCTTTTCGTATCGGACAAGCAACTTGCGGAAGCGGTTGAACCAA
>JBBSBZ010000381.1:0-2900 GCA_038250795.1 Burkholderiales bacterium
ACGCAAGATCGATGGTGCCGGCTGTCCGAATCGAACGGACGACCTTCCGCTTACAAGGCGGGTGCTCTACCAACTGAGCTAAGCCGGCATTCAGGCGCGGCAGTATAGGTGGCGCCCTCGCGCGGGCACAGCTGCGCAGGGGTTACTTGACCCGCTTCAGCGACGGTCGCTTCGGGCTCGGCGGCTCGGGCGGCTCGACGCCTTCGGCCTCCGCGCGCGCCGGCGCGGGAGACGGCGCGCTGAGAGTGAGCGCAGTCGATTTGCGTCCCGAGCCTGCGGGGCCGGCCAGCCGCGGCCCGCGCGCGGCCGGGGTGGGCGACTCGGGCTTCCCGGCGTCGCCGCTTTCGGCGCCACTGGCATCGCTGGGCATCGGGAACGCCATGCCCTGCCCGTTCTCGCGGGCGTAGATCGCGATCACGTGGTCGATCGGCACGGCGATCTCGCGCGACGTGCCGCCGAAGCGCGCCTTGAACTCGATCAGCTCGTTGCCGAGCTTGAGCGCACTCGTCGCCTCGAAACCGACGTTGAGCACGATCTCGTTGTTCTTCACGTACTCCTTGGGCACCTGCACGTGATCGTCGACGAACACGGCGATGTACGGCGTGAAGCCGTTGTCGGTGCACCAGTCGTGGAGCGCGCGGACCAGGTACGGCCGTGTCGACGTGCCGGCCGTGGCGGGGGCGATCGGCGACGTCATGGCAGGTTCCCGGTCCGCGTGATGGCCGCTTCCTACTTGCGCATCACCTTCTCGGACGGCGTCAGCGCCTCGATGTAGGCCGGTCGCGAGAAGATGCGCTCGGCGTACTTCAGGAGCGGCACGGCGTTCTTCGACATGTCGATGCCGTAGTAGTCGAGGCGCCAGAGCAGCGGCGCGATCGCGACGTCGAGCATCGAGAAGTCGTCGCCGAGCATGTACTTGTTCTTGAGGAAGATCGGCGCGAGCTGGGTCAGCCGGTCGCGGATCTGCGAGCGGGCCTTCTCGAGTTGCTTGTCAGTGCCCTTGACGCCGCGACCCTCGAGCACGTTGACGTGCGCGAAGAGCTCCTTCTCGAAGTTGAAGAGAAAGAGCCGCACGCGCGCGCGCGCCACCGGGTCGCCCGGCATCAACTGCGGATGCGGAAAGCGCTCGTCGATGTACTCGTTGATGATGTGCGACTCGTACAGGATGAGATCACGCTCCACGAGGATGGGCACCTCGTTGTACGGGTTCATCAGCGCGATGTCTTCGGGCTTGGCGAAGAGGTCGACGTCGCGGATCTCGAAGTCCATGCCCTTCTCGAAGAGCACGAAGCGGCAGCGGTGCGAATACGGGTCGGTGGTTCCGGAATAGAGCACCATCATGATCGAGACTCCCAAAGAAAAATGCAGAAGGCGAAGCGGGCTCGTGGCCGGCTTCGCCTCGAACGTGCCGCCAAAGTGGGCGGCAGCGGGCTAGTGAACGTTTCTCCAGTACGACGCGTTCAGCCGCCAGGTCACCAGAATGAGCAGGCCCAGGAAGATCAGGACGCCGACGCCGATGCGAACGCGCTCGCCCTGGGCGGGCTCGCCCATCCACTGGAGGTAGGCGACGAGGTCGCCCACCGCTTCGTCGTATTGGAGATCGCTGAGCGTCCCCGGCGTGATCTGCTCGAAGCCGGCGAAGCGATGCGTCGTCCGACCGCCCTCGTGCGGATCCTTCTCTTCGACGAATTTCGCGCGGCGCTCGCCCTGCAGCGTCCAAAGCGCATGCGGCATGGCGATCTCGGGGAAGGCCAGGTTGTTCCAGCCGGTGGGCCGGGTATCGTCGCGATAGAAGGTGCGCCATAGGGTGTAGAGGTAGTCGGCGCCGCTGCCCTTGCCGATTTCGGCGCGCGAGCGGGCGATGACCGACAGATCGGGCGGCGCGGCGCCGAAGTAGACCTTGGCCTGCTTCGGATCGAGCGTGATCTTCATGGTGTCGCCGACCTTGTCGGTCGCGAACAGCAGGTTCTGCTTGATCTCGGCGTCGGTCAGGCCGATGTCGTGCAGGCGGTTGTAGCGCATGTACGAGGCCGAGTGGCAGTTCAGGCAGTAGTTGACGAAGATCCTGGCACCGTTCTGGAGTGCCGCGCGGTCGGTCATCTTCTCGCGCGGAAAGCTGTCCCACGGGTAGCCTTCGTTGGCATGGGCTGCCAGGAAGGTCGATGCGAGGCCGACGGCGACAAGCAGGCGGAGCAGGATTTGTTTCATCGTGAGGCGCATCGCGCGAACGGTCAGTGACCCTGGAAGGTGACGCGGCTCGGCACCGGCTTGAAGGTGCCCATGCGGCTCCACCACGGCATCAGCACGAAGAAGCCGAAGTAGACCAGCGTGCCGACCTGCGAGACGTAGTTGGCGGTCGCCGAAGGCGGCTGAGAGCCGAGGTAGCCGAGAACGAAGAAGAACACGACGAAGAGGCCGTAGAGGTACCTGTGCCAGCCCGGCCGATAGCGGATCGACCTCACCGGGCTGCGGTCGAGCCACGGCAGCACGAACAGGATCATGACCGCGCCCCCCATGACGACGACGCCCCAGAACTTGGCGTCGAAGGTCTTCAGCAGGAAGACGGCAACGATGGCTGCGACCGCGATCGCGATCTTGGCCGTGCCCTTGAAGCCGCCGCGCAGGATGGCCAGGACGGCGCCGAGCCCGAGCAGCACCGCGAGGATGTTGACCATCACGTCGGTGGTCGCGCGCAGCATCGAGTAGTACGGCGTGAAGTACCAGACCGGCGCGATGTGCGGTGGCGTCTTGAGCGGGTTGGCCTCGATGAAGTTGTTGAACTCGAGGAAGTAGCCGCCGCCCTCCGGCGCGAAGAAGAGCACCGCGCTGAAGATGAACAGGAACACGCTCACCGCGTAGAGGTCATGCACCGAGTAGTAGGGGTGGAAGGGGATGCCGTC
>JBBSBZ010000382.1:0-2889 GCA_038250795.1 Burkholderiales bacterium
ACCCGCCCCAGCGCCAAGGACGTGGCCCGGCTCGCCGGCGTCTCGACCGCGACCGTCTCGCGCTGCCTGAACTCGCCCGACCAGGTCGACGCCGACACCCAGCGGCTCGTCCGCGAGGCGGTGAGCAAGCTGCGCTACGTTCCGCACGGCGCCGCGCGCGCCCTGCGCAGCGCCCGCAGCCACATGGTCGGCGCAGTCGTGCCGTCGTTCGAATACGCGCTCTACGCGCGCACGACGAGCGCGATGCAGGCCGTACTCGACGAGCGCGGCTACTCGCTCGTTCTCGCCGAGCATCACTACGACCTCGCGGCCGAGCTGCGAACGACAGGCCAGCTGATCCGGCGCGGCGTCGACGCCTTCGTCTTCGTCGGCGTCGACCACGACCCGGCCCTCTTCGCGCTGCTCGAGAGCTACGGCCGACCCTACGTCCTCACCTGGGGCGTCGACCCGATGCGACGCCATCCGAGCATCGGCTTCGACAACCGCGCGGCGACCTTCGCGATCACCCAGCACCTGATCGAGCTCGGCCACCGCCGCTTCGGCCTCCTCAGCGCGACGACCGCCGGCAACGACCGCGCGACCGAGCGCGGCGCCGGCCTGCGTGCCGCGCTCGCGCAGGCCGGCCTGTCGCTCGACGAGCGTTGCGCCGAATACGGCCCGATCGACCTCGGCGCGGCGGCGGCGATGATGCACAGGATCCTGGCGCTGCCGGAGCGGCTGCGGCCGACGGCAGTGGTCGGCACCAACGACATCTTCGCGGTCGGCGCGATGGTCGCCTGCCGGGCCGAAGGCCTGGGCATCCCGCAGGACATCTCCATCGTCGGCTGCGACAACACCGACCTGGGCGCGACCCAGACGCCGGCGCTCACCAGCATCCGCACGCCCATCGTCGAGATCGGCCGGGCCGCCGCCCGTCAGGTGATCGCGCGGCTACAGGGCGAGCCGTGGTCGCCCTTCGAGACCCTGCCCTTCGAGCTCGTCGCACGCGGCAGCACCGCGCCACCGTCGCATCCGGCGTCTCGCTGACCCGGCTGGTCGGCCGGCGCGACCGGCTGTAGGACGATGCCGTGCCGTGCGTTCGGGGGATTGATCGGCATGTGACTTGCCGGCATGCTGCACCACAACATTTCACGTGCGGGGAGCTCTCTCGATGGAACTGGATGAGTTGAACGGCAGGTACCAGAACCTGCGTACCGAGCTCGATGCGGCTTACGCCGAGCCGGTCTGGGACAGCACCCGGATCAACCGGATCGCCGAGGAACTCATTCCCGTCGAGTTAGCGCTTGCTTCTTTCGGATATCAACAACCGCGCAATGAAGGGAATTCCCATGCCTGAGGCTTCGCAAAGTTCCGACGAGGGATACCAGGCGACCCCGATCGTCGAGCCCTGGGGCGACTCGGGCTGGCGCGCCGGCGTGCTGCTGAGCGGCGACGGTGGTCGAGGCAACGGCTCGGCGAAGAGCCTGGGCGAGCAACTGTTCGCCTCCCGAGAGGACGCCTGGCAATTCGCCGAGTCGCAGTACGGCGGCCTCGGTCGCAGCTGAGCACGTCGAGCCAGGCGCGGCCGCTCAGGCCGCGGTCGTGATCGAACGCGTCGACAGGCGATCGGGCCACACCCGGGTCGCCGCCAGGAAGACGACGGCGCCGAGGACGAGCACCCCGGCCGCGATCACGAGCGAAATCGCGAACGCAGCGTCGACACCGTCGACCCGCTTCAGGAGCACGGCGACCATCGGCGGCCCGAGAGCCTGGCCGAGGCTCCAGATCACGGTGACCAGCCCCGTCGTGCTCGACATCTGCAGCGGGCGAAGGCGCCGCACCTCCTGCATCGCGAGGTAGGTGATCGCCGTGAAGGGCAGGCCGAGCAGGAAGCTGCCGAGCGCGAACCCTGCGGTCGTCGGCGCCATCAGACCGATGCCGATGCCGGCCGCCTGGATCAGGTAGGCGGCGGCAAGCACGCGGCGAAGGTCGCCGCTCACGCGAACGCGCGTCATGAGCAGTGCGCCCAGGACGGCGCCCACGCCGAAGATCGGCCAGAAGAGATCGAGCCACGCCGAGCCGGGCAGCGCGCCGCGCGCGATGACCGGCAGAAACGTCGCGGTGACGATGTAGCCGAAGCCCGCCAGGCCGTACGCGAGCGCGAGGGTGGCGACCTCGGCGCGCGAATGCGAGTCGGCGAGGACCGCGCCGGTTGCCGCCGAGGCTTCCCGCGACGCGTCGATCGCCGGCTTCGACAGACCAACACCCGGTCGGAAGACACGCCACACCGCTGCGCTCAGTATCAACGCCATGGCCGCCAGCACCACCCATGCCGCGCTCGCCGTCCAGCGCAGCGTCACCATCGCGCTGGCCAGCAGGCCGCTGGCGACGATGCCGATTCCCGGCCCGGCGAACATCAGCCCGGCGAGCGCCGCCTGGCCCTGCGCAGCGAGCTGCGCGAGGCACCACGTCGCCGAGTAGACGAAAACGAGCGCGCTCGCGATGCCGGCCGCGAACCGGAGCAGCGGCCAGAGCGCAGGCGTCGGCAGCGCCATGCCGAGCGTGAGCAGCGTCGTCAGCGCGAGCCCCGTGCGCGCGAGGGTTGGCGCGTCGATGGCCGGCAGTCGCGGCAGCCGCGACCAGATCCGCGGCTGCAGCGTGCAGAGCAAGGCGCCGGTCAGGTAGCCGATGTAGTTGGCGCTCGCCAGCCAGCTCGCGCCCCGGAGATCGACGATGCCGTCGTGCAGCATCATCGGCAGGATCGGCGTGAACGCGAAGCGGCCGATGCCCATCGCCACGCCGAGCGCGATCAGACCGGCGACGGCAAGCTTGATCGGGCTCAAGCCGGCAGATCGACGATCTCGACCCAGTTCGGATTCGTGCCCACCGCCTGCTCGCCACGCTTCGCGA
>JBBSBZ010000383.1:0-2885 GCA_038250795.1 Burkholderiales bacterium
CGTCGCGTCGCTGCCGAGCGCGGCGCTGCCGGCGACGTCGAGCGCGGCCGAGAGGACGAGATCGGCGCTCGCGGCGACGGCTTCGATCAGCATCCGGCCCATGCGCCCGGAGGCGCCGGCCACGGCGACGCGGCGCCGAGCCGGTGCGCTCATCGCCGGCGCCTCATGAGGTCGGCTCGAGTGGCGGATAGCTGCGGTTCGGCACGGCGGGCGACGCTTCCGGCGCGGGGGGGCGCGGCGGCACCGGCAGCGCCTTGATCTGTTCCTCGCTGAGCACCAGCAGTGGCGCATTGCGCGCGGTCTTGAAGGTGTCGATCGACGCGACGAACTCGCGCTCGCTCGGCAGCTGGCCGCCGGAATCGAAGGTGTCGAGCACGTCGTTCTTGAAACGCACGATCACCCGGCGCAACTGCGCTGCCGCGCCCTGGCGGCGAATCGTGAAGACGTAGTCCCAGCGGTCGGCGTGAAAGGGATCGGCCAGCAGCGGCGAGCCGAGGATGTCGCGCACCTGCGCCCGGCTGAGGCCCGGATGGATGAGCGCGGCCTGCTCGCTGGTGATGACGTTGCCCTGCACCACGTCGACCCGATACGGCGTGATCACGCCGAGGAAATTGTCGGAGGTCTGCAGCGACTGGCAGCCGCCGAGCAAGGCGGCGAGAGCGAGGACGGCGCTTGCGTGGAGCGACGGAGGGAGGAGTCTCGAGGGCATCGTGAAGGGCATGCGTCGCCCCGCGCAAAAACGCCGGGCCAAGCTCGTATGATGGTCCGATTCTACCGGCTCGTCCTCGCGTGGCGGCCCGTGCCGATACCCATGACCCACGCCGAAGAACTGAAGAACAGCGGCCTCAAGGCAACGCTGCCGCGCATCAAGGTGCTCGAGGTGTTCCAGAACACGTCACAGCGCCACATGAGCGCGGAGGACGTGTTTCGCGTCCTGCTTGCCGACCACGCCGACATCGGCCTGGCGACGGTCTACCGGGTCCTGATGCAGTTCGAGCAGGCCGGCATCCTGTCGCGCCACCATTTCGAGAGCGGCAAGGCGGTGTTCGAGCTCGACGAGGGCAAGCACCACGACCATCTCGTCTGCCTGGACTGCGGCCGCGTCGAGGAGTTCTACGACGCCGAGATCGAGAAGCGCCAGAAGAGCATCGCGCAGACGCGCGGCTACGAACTCCAGGACCACGCGCTCGCGCTCTACGCCGCGTGCACCAAGAAGAACTGCCAATTCAGGAACAAGTGAACGCGCGGGCAGCGCGATTCGCCCCGCGTGCAGCGCAGGATCCGTGCTCCGGGTCCGCTACTCGGGCTTGGCCATTGCCTTGTTGTGGCGCTCGATGAACTCGGCGTAGGTGTCGATTCCGCGCAGCTGCAGGATCGTGTTGCGCACTGCCGCCTCGACCAGGACAGCGAGGTTGCGGCCGGCGTCGACCGCGATCACCGTCTTTCGGATCGGCACCTCGAGGATCTCCTCGCTGAGCGGCTCGTAGGGCAGGCGCTCGAAGTCGCGGTCCATCGTCTCCTTGCGCACGAGGTGGACGATGAGCTTCAGCCGCATCTTGCGACGCACCGCGGTCTCGCCGAAGATCGCCTTGATGTCGAGCAGGCCGATGCCGCGCACCTCGAGCAGGTTCATCAGCAGATCCGGGCAGCGGCCCTCGAGCGCGGTCTGCGACACGCGGTAGAGGTCGACCGCGTCGTCGGCCACCAGGCCGTGGCCGCGCGAGATCAGCTCGAGGCCGAGCTCGCTCTTGCCGAGCCCCGATTCGCCGGTGACCAGCACGCCCAGGCCGAGGATGTCCAGGAAGACGCCGTGGCGCGTCGTCCGCTCGGCGAAGTGCTGGCCCAGGTAGCCGCGCACGACGTCGATGACGTGGCCGGCCGACTCCATGGTGACGAACAGCGGGATGTCGGCGCGGTCGCAGAGCGCGACCAGGCGATCGGGCGGGATCTCCCCGTCGGCGCAGATCAGCACCGGCGGCTCGAGGGTGACGATGCGCGCGATTCGCCGCTCGATGACGTCGGCCTCGGCCTGGTTGAGGTAGGCGACCTCGCGCCGGCCGACGATCTGGACCCGGTTCGGGTGGATGTAGTTGAGGTAGCCGACGAGGTCGGCCGCCGAGCGCGCGTCGCGGATCGCGGCGTCGTCGAAGTGGCGCTCGGGATGGGCGTGGCCGGCGATCCACTCCCAGTGCAGCGTGGTGCGGAATTCCTCGAACAGCGCTTCCGCGCTGATGACGGTCGGCTTCACCGGCTCCGCGCGGTCAGGCGACCGACTTGAGCGGCTCCCACGCGGCGATCATCCGATGCACCTCGGCGGCATCGCCCTCGGCCTTCAGGCGCTCGCGCAGCTCGCGGTCGGAAAGCATCTCGGCGATCTCCGAGAGGATCTCGAGATGGCGCTGGGTCGCGGCCTCGGGAACGAGCAGGAAGATGAGGAGCGACACCGGCTCGTCGTCGGGCGCGTCGAAGGCGATCGGCTCCTTCACGCGAAGGACGGCCGCGAGCGGATTCTTGAGGCCCTTGATCCGGCCGTGCGGGATCGCGACGCCGTGGCCCAGACCCGTGGAGCCGAGCCGCTCGCGCGCGAACAGGTTGTCGGTGACGGTGGCCCGCGCGATCGAGTGCTGGTTCTCGAACAGCAGCCCGGCCTGCTCGAATGCGCGCTTCTTGCTGGTGGCGTCGACGTCGACGAGCACGTCGATGGCAGGCAGGATGGCGGCTAGACGATTCATGGCAGTCGCGCCCTAGGCGGCAGAGGCGGGGACGCCGTGAAGATGACGGCGCGGTGAATTATGGAGCGGGCGTCGCCCGCCTGCCCGGGCTCCCCGCGTCCGCGGGGCCCCGGGAGGCAATGCTGCGGCGTGGCGGCAACACGGCCCCGCCGA
>JBBSBZ010000384.1:0-2883 GCA_038250795.1 Burkholderiales bacterium
AGGAACGACGCCGTGTGCAGCGCGAGGTCCTCGCACAGGTCGAAGCGTGCCTCCATCTCGGCGCGGGCCAGCAGCGGCCGCCCGTGGGCGGAGTGCAGGGCGAGGAAGGACTCCGGGACGAGCGTCTGGTTGTGGTCGTACATGAGGGGCGAAGCCTATCGGAACCGCGCGAAGACGCCCCCCGGCACGCGCGTTGCCCTTCGGATCGCCTCAACGAGCGGAGAAACGCATGGCCGAATCGAAGAATCCGAAGAACGGGCCGAAGAGCAGCGCGAACGCCGGCCGCACCAGCGCCGCCAAGGACGGAGAGAAGTCGCCTCGACTTCCGCATGAGCGTGACGAATCGTCGGACAGCGGCACGAGCGAGCCGCGCGACGTGATTCGCCAGGCAAAGGCAGACCTCGATTCCGGCAAGCAGGCCACCGATCGCGGCGAGGCGACCGATGCGGCCTATCAACGCCAGAAACGCTGAGCCGCCGGCCCCGGCTCAGGGCAAGGTGGGTGCGAGCAAGGCGGCCCGCGCGGTGGCGTAGCCGTAGCCGTAGCTCGCGCTGCTGGGATGAAAGCCATCCTGCGCGAAGTGCTGCTTCCTGCGGCGGCGCAGCCGCTCGGCGTGCTCGGGCGCGGAGAAATCGATGTAGGAGACGCCGTGCTCCGTGGCGCTCGCGGCGAACACGCTCGTCGCCGCACGCGAGCGCGACGACATGAGCCACGCGTACGGCAGCGGAAAGAGCGGCGCCAGGCCGAGGTTCGGCGGCCCGAGCCAGACGGTATGACGAGCGACCGTCTTCAACTCGATCATGAGCACGTCGCATCCCGCCGCCAGCTCGGCGACGTCGGTGCCGTGGACGACATCGTTGCCGCCGAGGTGAAGCACCGCGACGTCGAACAGCCTGCCGTCGGCAGCACACTGCCGCGCCTGTGCCAGCGCGTCGGCGACGCGGGCGCCGCAACGACTGACGTTGACGATGTCGGAGTCGGGAAAGTCGATCGCGAGGCGGCCGGCGATGGCGTCTTCAGGGCGCTCGGCGCCGACGCCGACGCCGGTGCTGTCGCCGAGAACGAGGATCGCATGCGCGCTGGCAGCCTGACGCCGTTCGTACGGCCGGCTCGCCGCAGCCAGGGCGCGGGAGCGGCCGATGCCGCGCCAGAAGGCCGCCATCCTGAGCGCCACCGACGACACCATCAGCAACGGCACGATGAGCGCGGTTCTCTGCAGGACTGACAGGGGCTTCACGGCGAAGGTTTCACGGCGGGCTCTGCGGTGATTGTGGGATCGGCCGGCGTGGCCGCGCTATCCCGTGATCGCCGGACTGCGCGTCGGACGACGCCAACGGTGGCCGTCCGACGCGACGCCTTCGACTTGTGCGTTCCGCCCGTTGCGCTGCCGACGGTTCGGCTCGCGCCGGCGTTCAGCGCGGGCCTGCGCCCGCCCGTTCGCGGCCGAGGTCGCCGATCAGCCCCGCCAGCAGGTCTTCGATCACCTCGGGCATCAGCGGCTTGACGTGGTGGTCGTCGAAGCCTGCCTCGTGCGTCTTCAGCCGGTCCTGGGGCGCGCCGTAGCCGGTCACTGCGACGAGCCGGCTGGAGCGCGGCAAGGTCTGGCGCAGCCGCTTGCCGACCTCGACGCCGCTCATCCCGGGCAGGCCGAGGTCGAGCATGACGAGATCGGGCGGCGCCGCAGCCGCGCGTTCGAGTGCCACGTCGCCGCTGTGGGCCACATCGACCCAATGCCCCTTCAGGCGCAGGAATTCGGCGGTGGCTTCGGCCGCATCGACGTTGTCGTCGACGACGAGGATGCGCAGCGGTTCGCCGTCGCCCGACGGTGTCGCCGGTGTCGATGGCGCGGCGTCGACGCCGGCGGTCGCGAGGGGGATTCGCACGATGAAGGTGCTGCCGCGGCCGACGCCCTCGCTGCTTGCCTGCACCGAGCCGCCGTGCAGATCGAGCAGCCGACGGGTCAGCGTCAGGCCGATGCCCAGTCCGCCCAGCGAGCGATCGACCGAGACCGGGACCTGCGCGAAGAGATCGAAGATCCGGGAGAGCGACGCCTCGGACAGGCCGATGCCGTTGTCGCGAACCGTCACCACCGCGTCGCCGCCCTCCGGCCAGGCGGCGACCGCGATGCGGCCGCCGCGGTCGGTGTACTTCGCCGCGTTGTGCAGGAGATTCGAGAAGACCTGGGTCAGCCGGACCGCGTCGCCGATCACCGGCAGGGGGTCGGAAGGCAGGTCACGCCCGACGCTGTGGTCGCGCACGCCCATCATCGGCTCGGTCGTCTCGAGCGCGCCCGACAGGATCGTGCGCAGATCGACCCGCTCGAGCCGCAGATCGACGCGGCCACGGGTGACGCGCGAAACGTCGAGCAGGTCGTCGACCATGCGCGTCATGTGGCGCAGCTGGCGCTCGAGCAGGTCGAGCTGCTGCTCGCGCAGCGGCGTCGTCGCGCGGGGATGGCGCAGGATGGCGATCGCGCTGGCCATCGGCGCCATGGGATTTCGCAGCTCGTGGGAGAGCATGGCCAGGAACTCGTCCTTGCGCTCGTGCTCGGCGCGCAGCTCGATATTGAGATTCGACGCTTCTGCACGGGCCGCCTCGAGCGCCTTCGACAGCAGCTCGGCACGGCCGGCGGCGCGGCGAGACTCGGCGGCATCGGCTTCGGCCAGGGCGACGACCATCTCGCCGCGCAGGATCGCGCCGACGAGGGGCAGGAGCGCGGCGATCGCGGCCAGGTCGGCGGCAACCGGACTGCCGCCGATCGCCACGATCGCCACATCCCGGCCGCATACCGCCTGGGCGCGGCGATGCCGTCCTGGCGGCAGCTCGATCTCGTCGTCGACGATGCCAGGCCCCGTGCAGCGCTCGAGCAGGCGCCGCCACGAC